>NZ_BAABFO010000030.1:0-58962 GCF_039541095.1 Pigmentiphaga soli | reverse complement strand
GCCGCGACCGGCCGTGGCGCGCGCAACGGCACGGCGCGCGCCGCGGCCGGCGGCACGCCGTCGCCGGGCGCGGCGTCGGCCTCGGCCGTGAAAGCCAGCATGCGCAGGCACGCCATCACGAAACCCGCGTATTCGTCGGGCGCCAGCGCCAGCTCGGCGCGGCTGTGCACGGCGATCGAATAGAACAGCTGGACGGCGTCGGGATCGAGCGTTGCCGCCAGCCGCTCCAGGTCTGGCGTCAGCGGATCGTCTTCGGGCAGCGTGCCGGCCACCCGCTGCGCGAGCGCGATGCGCGACAGCATCACGGCCAGGTCGGCCAGCGCGCCGGCATACGACAGGCTGCGCGCCGACAGTTCGTCGGCTACCGCCACCACCGCCGGCCCGTCGGCCGCCGCGACGCCGTCGAGCAGCCGCACCAGGTGGCGCTGGTCGATCGTGCCCAGCATGCCGCGCACCGCCTCTTCGCTGAGGTTGCCGGCGCTGTAGGCGATGGCCTGGTCGGTCAGCGACAGCGCGTCGCGCATCGAACCGCGCGCGGCCTGCCCGATCAGGCGCAGCGCCGGCGTCTCGAACGGCAGGCCCTCTTCATGCAGGATATGCTGGAGATGGCCGACGATCGCCTCGGGCGGCATCTGCTTCAGGTTGAACTGCAGGCAACGGCTGAGCACCGTGACCGGGATCTTCTGCGGATCGGTGGTGGCCAGGATGAATTTGACGTGCGGCGGCGGCTCCTCTAGCGTCTTGAGCATCGCGTTGAACGCGTGCCCGGTCAGCATGTGGACTTCGTCGATCATGTAGACCTTGAAGCGGCCGGAGGTGGGCGAATACACCGCCTGCTCCAGCAGCTGCGTCATCTCGTCCACCCCGCGGTTGGAGGCGGCGTCGAGCTCGAGGTAATCGACGAAGCGGCCCGCATCGATCTCGGTGCAGGCGCGGCACTGCCCGCAGGGATGCGAGGTAATGCCCGTTTCGCAATTCAGCGACTTGGCCAGGATGCGCGACAGCGTCGTCTTGCCCACGCCGCGCGTCCCGGTGAACAGCCACGCATGATGCAGGCGCTGCGTATCGAGCGCGTGGCTGAGCGCACGCACCACGTGTTCCTGCCCGACCAGCGTCTCGAAAGAACGCGGCCGCCATTTGCGAGCGAGCACCAAATAAGTCATGCCCGGATTGTAGCCGTGTCAAAGAGGAAGAGAGGAACGCTGCAGGAGCGCCACGAGCCGCCAAAGCCCCAAAAAAAGCTCGGCGATCCAGGATGCGGTGGATCCGGCTCCGCCGGTCCACCCGCATCGCCCCCTTGAGGGGGCGCGCGAAGCGCGCAGGGGTGGGAACATTCGGGTGGCGAGCCTGACTTCGGCACTGGCGGGATACAGCTGTGGCTGCTTCGTTCCCGACCTGACCAGGTTCACCGCTCCGCCATGCGAAGGGGCCCGCCACCACGTAGTGTAGCAGCTACGCCAGCGGTCTGCCGGGGCGGCGCCTCGTTGTCGGCCCCGCCCCCCCCTGCGGCGGTTGCCTCGCCCAAGAAGTGGGGAAAAAAGAACGCTTCGCCACCGCGGCAGCGGCCCTTCGGTCCCCGGGCTTGGAAAATCGGCGGCATTGCGGTTACCATTCGAAGTATCTAGGGCGACTCGCCGCGATCGACGCCGGCGCCCACCTGCCCCTCCCCCGTCTTGCACTGCCGGTTCCGTGTGCTTTCCCGGGGTATCCCGCCGGGCCAATGCGCCGGAACACCGCACAGCAAAGACCTTGAATCCGAGTCCAGGCACCCACATCTAATCAACACGGATACCGTCATTGCGCGCCGCCGCCATCCGGCTGCGCCCCTTTCTCCTAAGGAAAACCATGAGCGACGCGATCAAACACGTGAGCGACTCCTCTTTCGAAGCCGATGTGATCCGGGCCGACGGTCCGGTCCTGGTAGACTACTGGGCCGAATGGTGCGGCCCATGCAAGATGATCGCCCCGATCCTCGAGGAAGCCGCCGTGCAGTACGATGGCAAGGTAACCATTGCCAAACTCAACGTCGACGACAACGGCGCCACGGCCGCCAAGTACGGCATCCGCGGCATTCCCACGCTGATGCTGTTCAAAGATGGCAAGGTCGTGGCCACCAAGGTCGGCGCGCTGTCGAAATCGCAACTGACCGCTTTCCTCGACAGTTCGCTGTAAGCGGTTATTGCATAATCTGTAGCACTTTGCAGCTTCCCGCGGGCCGCGCCGGCCCGCGATCCCCGACGTCGACTCCGCCCGCATCCGCCGGCACCGGTCCGCACCCCGCGGCCCTGCCCGGCCGAACCGGTCCCGACACAAACTAAAAGAAAGCATCGTCCTCCCGCAGGACGCGCCATTACCCGAACTCCCCCCGGAGCTTTACCCGCGATGCATCTCAACGAACTGAAGGCGCAGCACGTTTCGCAACTGCTGGAAATGGCCGCCACGCTCGAAATCGAAAACGCCAGCCGACTGCGCAAGCAGGAGCTGATGTTCGCCATCATGAAGCGCCGGGCCAAGCAGGGCGAGCCGATCTTCGGCGACGGCGTGCTGGAAGTCCTGCCCGACGGCTTCGGCTTCCTGCGCTCGCCGGAAACTTCGTACCTGGCCAGCACCGACGACATCTACATCTCGCCCTCGCAGATCCGCCGCTTCAACCTGCATACCGGCGACTCGATCGAAGGCGAGGTGCGCACGCCGAAAGACGGCGAGCGCTATTTCGCGCTGGTCAAGGTCGACAAGGTCAACGGCCAGGCGCCCGAGACCATGAAGCACCGGATCATGTTCGAGAACCTGACCCCGCTGCACCCGAACAAGATGCTGCGCCTGGAGCGCGACATCAAGAGCGAGGAAAACCTCACCGGCCGCATCCTCGACATCTTCGCGCCAATCGGCAAGGGCCAGCGCGGCCTGCTGGTGGCCAGCCCGAAGTCCGGCAAGACGGTGATGATGCAGCACATGGCGCACGCCATCACCACCAACCACCCCGACGTGACGATGATCGTGCTGATGATCGACGAACGTCCGGAAGAAGTGACCGAAATGCAGCGCTCGGTGCGCGGCGAGGTGGTGGCCTCCACCTTCGACGAACCGGCCACGCGCCACGTGCAGGTGGCCGAAATGGTGATCGAGAAGGCCAAGCGCCTGGTCGAGCTCAAGCACGACGTGGTCATCCTGCTCGACTCCATCACCCGTCTGGCGCGCGCCTACAACACGGTGGTGCCGGCCTCGGGCAAGGTGCTGACCGGCGGCGTCGACGCCAACGCCCTGCAGCGGCCCAAGCGCTTCTTCGGCGCCGCGCGCAACCTGGAAGAAGGCGGCTCGCTCACCATCATCGGCACCGCGCTGATCGAAACCGGCAGCCGCATGGACGACGTGATCTACGAAGAATTCAAGGGCACCGGCAACTCCGAAGTGCACCTGGAACGCCGCCTGGCCGAAAAGCGCGTCTACCCCGCCATCAATCTGAACAAGTCCGGCACGCGCCGCGAAGAACTGCTGATCAAGCCCGACATCCTGCAAAAGGTGTGGGTGCTGCGCAAGTTCATCTTCGACATGGACGAGATCCAGTCGATGGAATTCATCCTCGACAAGATGCGCTCCACCAAGAACAACGCCGAATTCTTCGACATGATGAAACGCGGCGGGTGATTGAGACCCACCCCCTACGCGCTTCGCGCGTCCCCCTCGAGGGGGCGATGCGGGCGGACCGGCGGAGCCGGATCCGCCGCATCCTGGGGGGCGTGGGCGGCATGCGACGGCCCGCTCGTTGCCTGGGCCGTGCGGCACGGGCGAGTCGGGCCCGGGGGTCAATCCAGGCGGATGCCCTGGGCTTTGATGATCGGGGCCAGGCGATCGATTTCTTTCCGGGCGAAGTCCATGACGTCTTCCGGCCTGCCCGGCATGACGTCAAGCGCCAGCGTGCCTAGCTGGCGGGATACGGCCGGGTCGCGCAAGACAGCGTTGAGTTCCGTATTCAGGCGCTGGATGATGGCCGGGGGAGTGGCGCTGGGCGCGATCAGCGCGTAGCGCACGGCAAAGTCGAAGTCCTTGTAACCCGCTTCCTGCAGGGTGGGAACGTCGGGCAGGGCGGCGCTGCGCCGGCCGCTCAATACTGCCAATGGCCGCAGCCGGCCGCCGAGGATGAAGGGTTTGGCCGACGCGACAAGGTCGAATACCGAGGCGACATCGTCGGCCAGCAGCGCATTCAGCGCGGGCGGGCTGCCCTTGTACGGAACGTGCATGAGGTCGGCGCCGGCGCGGGCCTTGAACAGTTCCCCGGCAATGTTCATGGCAGTGCCGTTGCCGGCCGAACCGTAGGCCAGGGAACCGCCCCGCGACGCTTTGACGAATTCGTCCACGTGCCGGATGGGGGACCTGGCGTTCACGACCAGGACCAGCGGCGAATAGGCCAGCATGCCCACGCCGGTGAAGTCCTTGCGGGCATCGTAGGCCTGGCGCTCGTAAAGCAAGGGGTAGAGCACCAGGGGCGTGGTCCCGCCCAGCAGCATGGTGTAGCCGTCCGGCGGCGAATCGGCCACGTACTTCGCGGCGATGGCGCCGCCGGCGCCGGGCTTGTTCTCGACCACTACCGGCTGCCCGAGCCGGCGTCCGAGGCCGTCGGCCACCGTGCGGCCCAGGATGTCGGCGGCGCCGCCGGGCGTGTACGGAACCACCAGCTTGAGCGGCCTGGCGGGGAAGGACTGCGCCATTGCAGGCGGGCACGCGGCCAGGACGAGGCCGGCCGCGAACGCCGCGATGCCGCGGCAAACGATGCGAATCATGTTGTCTCCTTTTCGTGGGGTCCGGGGCGCCGCTCAACCGCTGGTGGCCGGCACGCCGGGAATGTCGGGACGCGCCATCTGGAACCGGTCGGTCACGCGGGTGTACATGCCGGCGCCTTCCAGCCGGCCGATGGGCGCCAGCCGGGCGGCGTCCACGTAGAACCTGGACGGGTCCACGATGCCTTCGCGGTAATGCATCATGACCACCTCGCCGATGACCAGATGGTTGGGCCGGCGGCCCACCTTGATGATGTCGATCAGCCGGCATTCGAACTGGGCCGGGCATTCCTCCAGGCGCGGCGGGCGCACCTTCAGGGACGGCGCCGTGCGCAGCTGGGCGAAGTCGATTTCGCTGGTGCCCAGCGGGAAGTCCGCCGAACAGATATTCATTTTTTCCTTGACCCCTTCGTCGACGATGTGAACGACGAACTCGGGAAGGTGCTCGATATTGCGGCCGGTATCCTTGACCTGCCCGGCTCGGGGAGTCAGGGAAAACATCAGCATCGGAGGATCGACGCCGATCATGTTGAAGAGGCTGAATGGCGCCGCGTTGGCCACGCCATCGGCCCCGAGTGTCGTCACCAGCGCGATGGGCCGGGGAATGATGGTCCCGCTCATCAGCTTGTACTGCTGCCTGGGATCCAGCGCGTCCGGATCGAAGGAGGTCATGTCAGGCCTGGGCATGTTCATCGGCTTCTTCCTTGCCTATCGTGAATTTCCACCCGCAGGCCCGCAGCCGGGACACGACCTCGGCGCCGAAGCGGGACGCGATCTTCTCCGCGGTGGCAGGATCGCGGTCGATGTCGTCGAACTGATCGCGCTCTCCCTGCACGATCACCAGCAGGTGCGCGTCGTGGTCCGACAGGTTTTCGAACCGGCGCGTGACGGCAGGCGGCACCGCGATCAGGTCCAGGTGCTCCAGCACCGTGCTTTCCTCGCCCTTGTCGCCCCACTGGATCAGCCAGCGGCCGGTCAGGCACATGAAGGTTTCGTGAGTGCTGTAGTGCACGTGCAGCCCCGGCCCCTGGCCCGGCGGGCAGGTCACGATGCCTAGACGGAAGACGCCGGCGTCGCCGCCCTCCACGGCGGGCCGGGGCGAGATCTGCCCGGGCAGCGGCCCCGGCGACATGACGTTGAACGTCGCCTTGGCCGTGATCATCTCCATGACCTCCTGGGGCAATCCCAGCTTCTCCTGGATGCGGGCCTTGGTGGACACGAGGTCCTTGAACCGCGCGATGCGGCTTTTCATTTCTTCCTGCGTAGGGGTGTATCGCTTCATGATGGTCTGGTTTCCGTGGAGGATGAATCGAACATGTGGCGAATCGCCTGCGCTGCCTGCTCCAATGCGAGGCGGGCAGGTTGCAGCGTGGCCGCATGCATGACAAACGCGTGGGGCATGGCCGGGAACAGGGCAAGCTGGCGGGGCACGCCCGCCTGTTCCAGGCGCCCGGCAAGATCCCGGGTGTCGGCCAGCAAGGGATCTTCCGTGCCGCAGCCCAGCCACATCGGCGGCAGGCCCCGCAGGTCCTGCAGGAGAGGAACCGGTCCGGGCACGGCCTGCGGATCCGCATTCCCCAGATAGCTTTGCCATACCCACCGGGAATAGGGCCGGGCGCCGGTCTTCGGTCCGCCGCAATTGGGGTAGAAAAGGACGAGGCCGGCGGGCATGGCCGCCCCCCGGTCCCGCAGTGCGAGCGCGGCCGAAAGCGCCAGCGTCGCGCCCGCGGATTCGCCGAACAGAACCCACGCGTCCTGTTGCAGGCCGAGGGCGGCGCCGCGGCGGCGAAGCCAGGCCAGCACGCAGAGGATCTCCTCCTGCTGGGCCGGGTAGCGGTACTCCGGCGTCCTGCGATAGTCGATCGCCGCCAGCACGCAGCCGGTGAGCACGGCCAGGCGGTGGATGGTGCCGAGGTGCGAATCGATGCCGCCGGCCCAGAATCCCGCGCCTCTCAGGAAAACGACGCATGGAGCCTTTTGCTGGCGGTGGGCAGATACCAGGCGGACCGGAATGTCTCCATGCGGCCCTTGCACGACGTGGCTGTCCGACCTGGCCACTTCGGGGATCCTGCCGTTCAGCGCCCGGAAGTAGAGCGACTGCTGCCGGCGGGCGTCCTCGATGGACATGGTCAGCGGATCGCCCGGCCGCTGTCCGGCCAGGGCCTGCCGCGCTTCCTGAAAAGTCCGGTACATGGTGGAGAAAGGCCGTTGGTGAGAACCGGATTAGACTTCAGCCGCCTGGCTCGTTGCCATGGGCATTTGCTAATCTTTAAAATTAGCATCCATGGATAATATGGACTTCCGGCTGCTTCGCGCCCTGCTCGCCCTGATCACGGAAAGAAGCGTGACCCGCGCCGCGAACCTGCTGGCAGTGGGCCAGCCGGCGTTGAGCCAGACGCTGGGCAAGCTGCGGAAGCATTTCAACGATCCCCTGCTCGTCCGCACCCGCGGCGGCATGGTCCCCACCGACCGGGCGCGCGAGCTGGAACAGTCGGCGCGCGCCATCCTGGCCGAGTACGACAGGATGATCTCGCCGGCCGATGGCTTCGATCCGGCAACGTCGCGCCGCCGCTTCGTGGTCAGCATTCCCGAGTACGCGGAGCACATGCTGATGCCGCCGCTGCTGGAGCGCCTGAGGCGGGAATCGCCCGACATCCGGATCGAAGTGCGCCCTCCCCAGCCGGCCAGGGCCATCGAGCAGCTCGAAGCGGGCGACCTGGATCTGCGCATTGCATGGCTGCTGGCCCCTACTCCCACCCTCCGGTCGATGCCCCTGTTCCAGGACCAGGTCGTCTGCCTGGCCAGCCGCGCCCACCCCACCATCCAGGGCAGCCTGACAGTGGACGATTTCCTGGGCTGCCCCCACGTACGCCCGTTGGGAACGGGCCGGCCGACCACCGCCGTCGTGCTGGATGAAGCCCTGTCCAGGGAGAGACGGAAGATCGACCGTCCTTTCCTGGTCGAGAACTTCTTGACCATACCGGCCATCGTCGCCCGCACCGACATGCTGGCGACCCTGCCGCGCATGCTCGCCCGGCCGTTCGCGACCCAGTATGAACTGCAGCTACTCGAAGTCCCGCTGCGCCTGCCGCGCATCCGCTACGCCGCGTACTGGCACGAGCGCAGCCAGAAGGATCCGGGCAGTCGCTGGCTCCGGACCATGCTTCAACAGGCCGCTCGCACACTTTCCTAACGTTACGCTTGCCTTGCCGCCGCTTTCAGGCGATAATTTCTGGCTTGATTTTTACTACCACTTCTGGGAACGTGGCCAGGGGCTGGGATCCAAAAAAGCGGCTTGGAAAAAGCAATGGACACCCAGGGCTCGGCTGGCGCCCCTTCGTGAAGGAAATATGCCATGAAAGAAGGCGTGCACCCCGAATACCGCGACGTCGTGTTCCAGGATCTGCAGACGGGCAACAAGTTCATCACCCGTTCGACCCTGAACTCGCGCGAAACCATCGAAATCGACGGCAAGACCTACCCGCTGTTCAAGTGCGACGTGACGTCGGAATCGCACCCGTTCTACACGGGCGCGCAAACCCGCATCGTGGAAACCGGCCGCGTGGAAAAATTCCGCGCCCGCTTCGCCCGCACCGGCGCCAAGACCTCCGCCTGAAACCGGGGTACGATCGGCCAGCAAGGCAGCCTCGACAGGCTGCCTTTTTTGTCTGTGCCGTCTTTGCTTTTTCCATGCCTTTGCGGGTCCGATGTCCACATCCTTCGCTCCTGACGCCTTCGACCGGCCGTCGCTGCCCAACCCGGCGCGGCTGACGACGACCGCGGCCACCAAGCTGCCGCGCTGGGCGCTGCTCGGGCTGTGCCTGGCCTACATCGTGACCGGCCTGGTGCTGCGCGAGCCGTGGAAGACGGAAGACGTGATCGGCCTGGCCCAGATGTGGTCGGCCGCCAACGGCGGCTGGCTGCAATGGCTCACGCCCGAGGCGGCCGGCATCGCGGTGGCGCAGGAAGGCCCGCTGGCCACCTGGGCCGGCGCGATCTGCATGTGGCTGTTCGCCGGGCCGTTCGGCCACGTGTTCGCCAGCCGCATTCCCAACCTGATCTGGTTCGGCATCGCCAGCGCCAGCCTCTGGTACGGCACCTACCTGCTGGACCGCCGGGCCGAGGCGCAGCCGCTGGCGCTGCCCTTCGGCGGCCAGCCCGACGCGCGCGACTACGGCCGGATGCTGGCCGATGCCGCGCTGCTGCTGCTGATGGCCACGCTGGGCGTGTTGTGGCGCTCCCACGAAACCTCGGCCGAGCCGGCCGCGCTGGCGTTCCAGGCGCTGGCCTTCTATTCGCTGGCCCGCATGCTGGACCACCCGCGCTCGGGCGCGGCCACGCTCGGCCTGGCGCTGGGCGGCGCCTTCCTGGCGCGCGGCCTGCCGGCCGTGCTGCCGCTGCTGGTGGCGCTGGCGCCGCTGGCGGCGTGGTCGCGGCCGTTGCGGCCGGCGCTGCGCTGGATGCTGCTGGTCAGCCTGCCGCTGGGCGCAGCGCTCGGGCTGGCGTGGTGGCTGCCGGCCACGCTGCGCAATCCGTACTGGATGAACGGCTGGTGGAACTGGCACGGCAGCGTGCTGGGCTGGATCACGCCGTATGGCCTGTCGGCCGCGCTGCGCAACATGCCCTGGTTCCTGTGGCCGACCTGGCCGCTGGCGCTGCTGGCGCTGTGGCGCTGGCGCGGCCACCTGGCCTCGCCGCACGTGCACGTGCCGCTGGCGCTGCTGGCCGCGGCGCTGGCCATGCTGCCGTTCACGCGCCAGCCGGTCGACGCCGAATACCTGGCGATGGTGGCGCCGGCCGCCGCGCTCGGCGCGCTGGCGCTGCCCACGCTGCGGCGCGGGCTGATCAATACGCTGGACTGGTTCGCCGTGATGGCGTTCTCGGCCGCCGCCGCGGTGGTATGGATGGGCTGGGTGGCCATGATGACCGGCGTGCCGCCGAAGATCGCCCACAACATCGCGCGCCAGACGCCCGGATTCGTGGTCGAATTCGCGCCGCTGGCGGTCACGCTGGCGGTGCTGGCCACCGGGGGCTGGGTGGCGGCGGTGGTGTGGCGCCTGAGATCGCGGCCGACCGCGCTGTGGCGGGGCTCGATCCTGTCGGCCGCCGGCGTGATCGTGACATGGCTGCTGATGATGACGCTGTGGCTGCCGTCGATCAACTACAACAAGAGCTACCGCGACGTGTCGGGCCGCCTGGCCGCCGCGCTGGCGCAGGACCGCGCGCGGCACGGCGCGCCCCGCTGCGTGCGCAGCAGCGGCCTGGGACTGGCCCAGCGCGCGTCCTTCTTCGTGTTCGACGGCTTGCGCTTCGAGTTCGCCACCAACTGCCCGCTGGTGCTGTTGCAAGGCAACGCCTCCGACCTGCGAAACCAGGCGAGCAGCGGCGAATACGCGCACGCGCAAGTGCTGTGGGAAGGCAGCCGGGCCTCCGAAACCCGCCTGCCGCCCGAGCGACGCGAATATTTCATGCTGGTCAGGCCCTAGACGCCGGCCCGTCCCCCGATGAGCGTCTCTGCACGGCCTTCCGCGGCGTCATCCCCTGCGCGGCGCATCCTCCAGCAAAGCTGGCCGGTGCTGGTGGGCCAATGGGCGGGCATGGCCTTCGGCGTGCTCGACACCGCGATGACGGGCCATGCCTCGCCTGTGGCGCTGGCCGCGATGGCGCTGTCGGTATCGATCTACGTGACGGTGTTCGTCGGCCTGACCGGCGTGCTGCACGCGCTGATCCCGATCGCAGCCCAGCATTTCGGCGCCGGCCGGCTGGCGCAGATCGGCCGGGCCTGGGGACAGGCGGTGTGGCTGGCGCTCGGGCTGTCGGCGCTGGGCGGCGCGCTGATGATGTTTCCCGGGCCGTGGCTGTCGATGTCGGGCGACATCGCGCCCGAGGTGCGCAGCCAGATCGAGGGTTACCTGCACATGCTGGTGCTGGCGCTGCCGGCGGCGCTGGTGTTCCGCACCGTCTACGCGCTCAACACCGCGGTGTCGCGGCCCAAGGTGGTGATGACGATCAACCTGGCCGGCATCGGCGCCAAGGCGCTGTTCAACTGGCTGTTCATCTACGGCAAGCTGGGGCTGCCGGCGCTGGGCGCGGTAGGCGCCGGGTTGTCGACCGCGCTGGTGTTCTGGCTGGCGGTGGCCGTCAGCGCCTGGGTGCTGTGGCGCGACCCGTTCTACCGGCCGTTCGCGCTGCGCATCGGGCTGCCGCGCTGGGCCAGCCTGCGCGAACTGCTGCGGCTGGGGGTGCCGATGGGCGGCTCCTACCTGGTGGAGGTGACCTCGTTCACTTTCATGGCGCTGCTGGTGGCGCGCGAGGGCGTGTACGCCACCGGCGGCCATCAGATCATGGCCAATCTGATCGCGCTGTGCTACATGATGCCGCTGTCGCTGGGCATCGCCAGCGGCGCGCTGACCGCGCAGGCGATCGGCGCCGCCGACCACGAACGCGCGCGCCGCACGGGCTCGGCCGGGCTGGCCCTGGCGCTGGGCGGCGCGGCCGCCACCATCGCGCTGGTGACGGCGGGCCGCGGCTGGATCGTCGACGCCTACACCAGCGACCCGCGCGTGGCCGCTGTGGCGCTGGGGCTGCTCACGATGCAGCCGCTGTTCCATTTCTTCGACGCGCTGCAATGCTGCACCTCGTACCTGCTGCGCGCCTACAAGATCGCGGTGGCGCCGATGCTGATCCAGATCGGCACGCTATGGGGCATCGGCCTGCTGGGCGGCTGGTGGCTGGGCTACGGCCCGGCCGCCGGCGCGCTGGCAGCGCCGCTGGCGCGCATCATGCCCGGCGCGCCCACGGGTGCCGCCACGCTGTGGCTGATGGCATCGGTCAGCATCGCGGTCTCGGGGCTGATGCTTCAGGCCTGGTATCGGCGCGTGCTGCGGCTGCGCAACCCGCATTCCGTCACGCCTGCTTAGATGCCTTTTTTTTGCTGCGCCACCCCACCCAGGATGCGGCGGATCCGGCTCCGCCGGTCCGCCCGCATCGCCCCTTGAGGGGCGCGCGAAGCGCGTAGGGGTGGGCCTCTCCTTGCGCGCGAAGCGCGTAGGGGTGGGCCCTCTACTTGCGCGCGAAGCGGATAGGGGTGGGTCATACCCTGATAAAGTGTTCCCGGTAATACTTCAGTTCGTCGATCGATTCATAGATGTCGGCCAGCGCCTCGTGCCGGCTTTTCTTCTCGAAGCCGCGGTAGATTTCCGGCTTCCAGCGCCGGCACAATTCCTTCAGCGTGCTGACGTCGAGGTTGCGGTAGTGGAAGAAGGCTTCCAGCCGCGGCATGTAGCGCACCATGAAGCGCCGGTCCTGGCTGATGGTGTTGCCGCACAGCGGCGACTTGCCCGGCGGCACGTACTGGGACAGGAAGTCCAGCAGCTGGTCTTCGGCCTGCTCTTCCGTCAGCGTGGACAGGCGCACCTTGCCGATCAGCCCGGTGCGGCCGTGGGTGCTCTTGTTCCAGGCGTCCATGGCCTCGAGCAGTTCGTCGGACTGGTGGACCACCAGCACCGGGCCCTCGGCCACGGTGTTGAGTTCGGAATCGGTTACCACCACGGCCACCTCGATGATGCGTTCCTTTTCCGGGTCGAGACCCGTCATTTCCATGTCAAGCCAGATCAGATGATTCTCGTTCAGGGCCATATAATCGATGCTCCGGGGCCGTGCAGTGTGTCTTTCGCGCGGCCAGGCCGCGGCGCCATCCGCTGATTTTCTCACAGGCCGCGGGGCGCCCCCTTTCCCGCTCTTCCGCCAACGGTTCCTATCGTGTTCACCCTGCTGTTCGTCGCGCTGCTGCTGGCCGGCACCGCCACCCGGCTGTGGCTGGCCAGCCGCCAGATCCGCCACGTCGCCCGCCATCGCGCCAGCGTGCCGGCCGAGTTCGCCGGCCGCATCGGCCTGGCCAGCCACCAGCGCTCGGCCGACTACACCATCGCCCGCCTGCGTTTCGACATGTTCGCGCTGCTGTTCGACGCCGCGGTGCTGGTGGGCCTGACGCTGCTGGGCGGCCTGCAGGCGCTGGACCACCTGGCGCGCGCGCTGTCCTCGCACGACCTGCTGCGCCAGTTGCTGCTGCTGGGCCTGGCGGCCGGGCTGCTGGCGTTGCTGGGGCTGCCGTTCTCGCTATGGCGACAGTTCGTGCTGGAGGCGCGCTTCGGCTTCAACCGCATGACGGGCCGGCTGTACGCGGCCGACGCCCTCAAGGCGCTGCTGCTGGCAGTGGCGCTGGGCGGGCCGCTGGCGGCCGCCATGCTGTGGCTGATGGGCACCGCCGGCCGGCTGTGGTGGCTGTGGGGCTGGGCGCTGTGGACGGTGTTCAACCTGTTCGTGCTGTTCCTGTTCCCCACCGTCATCGCGCCGATGTTCAACACCTTCAAGCCGCTGGCCGACCCCGACCTGGCCGGGCGCATCCAGGCGCTGGCGCGGCGCTGCGGCTTCGCGCTGAACGGGCTGTTCGTGATGGACGGCTCGCGCCGTTCGGCCCACGGCAATGCGTATTTCACCGGCTTCGGCAAGGCCAAGCGCATCGTCTTCTTCGACACCCTGCTGGCGCGGCTGAACGGCGACGAGATCGAGGCCGTGCTGGCGCACGAACTGGGCCATTTCAGCCATCGCCACATCGTCAAGCGGCTGGCCTTCAGCTTCGCCGCCTCGCTGGCCTTCTTCGCGCTGCTGGGCTGGCTGTCGCGCCAGGCGTGGTTCTACACGGGGCTGGGCGTGACGCCGGCGCTGGGCGGCGCCAACGACGCCATGGCGCTGTTGCTGTTCTTCCTCGCCATGCCGGTGTTCACCTTCGCCTTCACGCCGCTGGCGAGCTGGTATTCGCGGCGGCACGAGTTCGAGGCCGACCGTTTCGCGGCCGAGCACGCCGATGCGGGGCAACTGGTGTCGGCGCTGGTCAAGCTGTACGACGACAACGCCGCCACGCTGACGCCCGACCCGCTGCACTCGGCGTTCTACGATTCGCATCCGCCGGCCGCCATCCGGATCGGCAGGCTGCAGGAGGCATCATGACCGACGGTACCGTGAACCGCATCCTGACGCTCGATCAATTGCGCACGGCCCACTGCACGCGGGTCGACGGCGCGCCGCTCGGCGCGGCGCACGTCCAGGAACAGCTGCGCGCGCTGCCGCAATGGACGACGGTGCGCGACACGCTGCAGCGCAGCTTCCGCTTCGCCAATTATTACGAGACGCTGGCCTTCGTCAATGCGATCGCATGGGTCGTCCACCGCGAAGACCATCATCCCGAGCTGCGCGTCGGCTACGACCGGGTCGAGGTCTCGTTCACCACCCATTCGGTCAAGGGCATCTCGATCAACGACTTCATCTGCGCCGCCAAGGTAGACATGGTGTCGGGTTCATGAGCGAAGCGGCGGTCGAAGGCCTGGTCGTCGCCGCCTTCGGGCGCCACTTCACCGTGGAATGCGACGACGGCGCGGTCCGCCAGTGCTACCCGCGCGGCAAGAAGGCCACCGCGGCGGTGGGCGACCGCGTGCGGATCGGCCCCGAGGGGCGGACCGAAGGCGCGATCGTCGCGGTCCTGCCCCGGCGCAACCTGCTGTACCGCTCCGACCAATTGCGCAGCAAGCAATTCGCCGCCAACGTCGACCGGCTGTTCATCGTGACGGCCACCGAGCCGGATTTCTCCGACGATCTCGTCGGCCGCGCGCTGGCGGGCGCCTGGAGCGCCGGCATCGCGCCGCACGTGATCCTCAACAAGATCGACCGGCCGGCCCGGCTGGCGCAGGCGCGCGCACGGCTGGCGCCAGTGGCCGCGCTCGGCGTGCCGGTAATCGAATTGAGCGCGCTCGACGCGCCGGCGGTGCGGGCGCGGCTGGCGCCGCTGCTGGCCGACGCCACCAGCCTGCTGCTGGGCCAGAGCGGCATGGGCAAGTCGACCCTGCTCAACGATCTGGTGCCCGAGGCGGCGGCCGCCACCCAGGCCCATTCCGAGGCGCTCGGCACCGGGCGCCACACGACCACCAGCACCCGCCTGTACCACCTGCCGGCCGATATTGCGCACGGCGCACGCCTGATCGATTCGCCGGGCTTCCAGGCTTTCGGGCTGCAACACCTGGACCGCGAGCAGATCGCCCGGGGCTTTCCCGAATTCGGACCCTACGCGCCCCACTGCCGGTTCTACAACTGCACCCATCTGCACGAGCCGGGCTGCGCGGTGCTGGCGGCGCTGGCAGACGGCCGGATCGACCCCCAGCGCCACGCCTTGTATGCGCGGCTGCTGGCGGAGCTTGCCGCCGCCCAGCGCTATTGATACGCTTTTCCGGCAGGCCGCAGCCGCTGCTCTACCGCGCGCCGCCGCGCATGCATTCTTCCTGCCTCCGGAACCTGCCGTGGCCTATCCCGCCATCCAGCGCCTCATCGAAACGCTCGCCGTCCAGCCCGGCGCCCACGGCGCGCTGAAGCTGGGTGCCGATGGCATGGTGGTCGGCCGCTTCCGGCAGTTCGAGGTGGGCAGCCATTTCCAGCCGGTGGTGCGGCTGGACACCGGCGCCGCCGCCGGCCACGACGCCTACGCCCGCCCGCAGGCGGCCGGCGGCGCTGCCGTCAGCCCGCTCATGCTGTTCTCCCAGGTGGCCGACGATGCCGACGTGGTCCAGCTCGACCGCCTGTGCCGGCTGGTGCACACCGTCAATTATTTCTCCCGGCCGGGCGCCGAAGGCCCGCTGCTGCTGCGCGTGCACGGCCGCCTGCTGGCCGCGATCACGCAGGACCACGGCACCGCGTTCGGCCGCATGGTGGAGGCCCTGGGCGTGCAGCCGGCTTCGATCGTGCTGCAACTGCCGGCGGAAACATCCCGCGACGTGCTGCCGGCCGGCATCGTGATCGGCAACTACCGGCGCGCGGGCTTCAAGGTGGGCGTGAATCCCGGTTCGGCCGACGAAGCGCGTTCGCTGATCCGGCTGCACGCGCCCGACGTGGTCAAGCTCGACCTGCGCACGCTGGCCGAGCCGGAACGCCACGTGCCCGACCTGCTGGCCCTGGCGCACCGCAGCTCGGTGCAGGTGATCTTCAAGTGCCTGGAAGATCCAGCCGCGCTGGCCGCATTGCGCGGCTGGGGCGCGGAATTCGCCCAGGGCCGTTAGTGGTTGTGGTCGAGCAGGTCGGCCATGTCGTCGGCGTGTTCTTCCTCGGCCGCCAGGATCTGCTCCATCAGGCGCCGCGTGGTCGGGTCGCCGTCGCCCAGGTATTGCACCATGGCGCGGTAACTGTCGATGGCGATGCGCTCGGCCACCAGGTTTTCCTTGATCATGCTTTCGAGCGTGTCGCCTTCCACGTACTGCGCATGGCTGCGGTCCAGCATGCCCACCGGCGAGAAGTTCGGCGCTCCGCCCAATTGCACGATGCGGGCGGCGATCTGGTCGGCGTGGCTCTGCTCTTCGGCCGCATGTTCGGCGAATTCCGCCGCCACCGGCTCCGCATGGATGCCCTTGGCCATGAAAAAGTGGCGTTTGTAGCGCAGCGTACAGACCAGTTCGGTGGCCAGCGCTTCGTTGAGCATGTCCAGCACCGCTTCGCGGTCCGCGCCGTAGCCTTCCGTTACCGCGCCGTCATCGAGATTTTTCCGGGCCTTGTCGCGGATCGCGTCCACGTCGAGCCGGAACGTTTGCCGGGGCGACTGCCGGGTTGGCATATCCATGTTTTGCTCCTGCGTGGTGTATGTGGGAGCCGCAATTGCCGCAGGAATCGTGCCCAGCCCGCTGGCGAGCGGCCAGGAACGGCATGGCGCGGCCAAGCGTGGCAAACCGGCCGTATGAGGGCATGCCGCGCATGCCCGGCGGAAACGGCCGGGCAGAATTTACATGGCCGGGCGTTTCACGCCGACTGGCCGCCCATCATCGAGGCGCATATGCCGGCGCAGGCGACACAGGCCTGGGCACAGGCCTGGCAATGCGCCGCCGGATGGGACGCGCATTCCTCGCCGCAGGCCTCGCAGATGCGGGCGCACAACAGGCAGGTTTCCGCCGCGAACGCGCTGTCGCGCGCCATGAATGCCGCCGTCAGGCGGCAGATGGCGGCACAGTCCAGGTCGAACCGGATGCAGCGGGCCATTCGGTCGACGTCGTCCTCGGCCAGGCAGGCCGCCGCGCAGCGGTCGCAGGCCAGCGCGCAATCCTGGCAGGCCCGGATCGCGGCGTCGTAGTTGCTATCGTTCATGGCACCTCCGCCAGTTCGACCTTGATCCAGCCCGGCTGGCGGGTATCGAAGGCCTTGCAGGCCTCGACGACGGCGCGTCGCCCGGCACCCAGTTGCTGCCGTCGGGTCGGGCGTGCGGCGCGATGGCGCGGGCTTCCTGCTCGAATTTGCCGGCCGGCGCCTTTTCCGCCGCCGGGCCATGGTGGGCGTGCACGGCATCCACCCCCACCGCGTCGATCGAGCAGTCCCACGCCGATCCCGCCCGTCAGCGCGTGGATGGTCTGCACCGGGTCTTCGGCATCGAAATCGATGACTTCGGCGCCCTGGGCGCGCGCCATCTCCAGCCGGTCCGGCACGGCGTCGACCGCGAAGATGCGGCCGGCGCGCATCAGCTTGGCCGAGGCGATGGCGAACTGGCCCACCGTGCCGGGCGCCACGCCTTCCATCGTGCCGCGGATGAAGTGCAGGTCGGTACCGCCGATCGCGGCGGCCGTGAGCCGCACGATCGCGTCGGTGTCCTGCTCGATGCGGGGTTCGGGAACGTCGTCGACGCGGATGTCGCCGATGCCGTGGAATACGACTGCCTTCATGGTGGAGCCCTCCGTGGATGCCGTTGCGGGTGCGGCATTGCCGCAGGCCGCCGCGGCGACGCGACCACGCAAGACGCGTGCCGCCGGCGGCCAGGCGCCGTACGCGGAAAAAGGCCGGCGCGGCGCCGGCCAAGGGCGCGGTCGGCGGCCGTCACGGACGAGCAAGGGATCGGCGCGGTGTAAGAGTTGCCCCTTGCCCCGCGTCCGGCTCATGGCAGGTCGAACAGCAGCACCTCGGCTTGCCGGCCGTCGCTCAGCGTGAGCTGCTCGAGGTCGGCGATCTTGGCGCCGTCGCCGGCCGACAGCGGCGTGCCGTTGAGACTGAGCTCGCCGCGCGCCACGTGCAGGTAGGCGCGGCGGCCGGGCTCGAGCCGGAACTCGATTCGTTCGTCGCCGTCGACCAGGCCGGCGTAGACCTGTGCGTTCTGCACGATCTTCAGCGAGCCGTCGCGGCCGTCCGGCGAAACCACCAGCCGCAGCGCGCCGCGCCGTTCGGCCGGATCGAAATGCCGCTCCTGGTAGTTCGGCTGGACGCCGGCCTTTTCGGGCACGATCCAGATCTGCAGGAAGTGCACGTTCTCGGCCCCGGAGTGGTTGAACTCGCTGTGCCGCACGCCCGTGCCCGCGCTCATGACCTGCACGTCGCCCGGCCGGATGACCGAGCCGCTGCCCATCGAATCGCGGTGTTCCAGCGCGCCGTCGAGCACGTAGGAGATGATCTCCATGTCGCGGTGGCCATGGGCGCCGAAGCCCTGGCCGGGCGCGACGGTGTCGTCGTTGATCACCCGCAGCACGCTCCACCCCATCTGGGCCGGATCGTAGTAATCGGCGAACGAAAAGGTGTGATGACTATTGAGCCAGCCGTGACTGGCATGGCCGCGGTCGGCCGCTTTGCGAAGCTCGATCATGTCCCGACTCCTGTGTACGTGGCTGACGCGATGGCGTCGATGGAGTCATCTTAGGCTTTACCCATCCAATAATTAAGGCCAGAATTTTGGTGGTTCTTATTCGATTCTTCGATAGTTTTCCTAGGCGGCGGGATCCATGAAAAACGTAAAGATCCCCTCGACCACGCTGGAGCAGTGGCAGTTGCTGCAGGCGGTGGTCGAATGCGGCGGCTATGCCCAGGCGGCCGAAGCCCTGGGGCGCAGCCAGTCCTCGGTCAGCTACATGGTGGCGCGGCTGCAGGAACAGCTGGGGGTGCCGCTGCTGGCCATCGAGGGGCGCAAGGCGCGCCTCACGGCCAACGGCCGGATCCTGCTGTCGCATGCGCAGCACGTGCTGGCCGGCGCGCACCGGCTGGAAGACCTGGCGGCCAGCCTGGAACGGGGCTGGGAGGCCGAATTGCGGCTGGCGGTCGACGTGGCCTTCCCTACCCCGCGGCTGCTGCTGGCGCTGGCGGCGTTTGCCGCCTCCGCCCCGCAGACCCGCATCCAGCTGATGGAAGTGGTGCTGTCGGGCGCCGACGAAGCCCTGCTGGCCAAGGCGGCCGACGTGGTGGTCGGCACGCGCATCCCGCCGGGCCACCTGGGCGACCCGCTGGCACAAATCGAATTCGTGGCCGTGGCCCATCCCGGCCATCCGCTGCACCGGCTGGAACGGCCCTTGTCCGGCGAAGATCTGAAAGACCACCTGCAGATCGTGCTGCGCGACTCGGGTACCCGCAGCCCGCGCGACGACGGCTGGCTGGGCTCGACGCAGCGCTGGACGGTCACCAGCATGGAAACCTCGGCGGCGATGGTGGCGGCCGGCCTCGGCTACGCCTGGCTGCCGTGCCACCTGGTCACCGCCGCGATCGCGCGCGGCGCGATGAAGCCGCTGCCGCTGGAACAAGGCGCCACCCGCCGGGTGCCGCTATACCTGATATTCGCCGCCGGCGTCCGGATCGGCCCGGCGGCCCGCCGGCTGGTGCAAGTCCTCGAAGAAGCCGCAGCCGCGCCCGAACCGCCGGCCATCGCTTGAAGCATCCGCCCGCCGCCTCAACGCGGTCCACCCAGGACGCAGCGGATCCGGCTCCGCGGTCCGCCAGCGTCGCCCTCTGGGGGGCGCGCGGCGCGTACGGGGGGCCTAACCCGTGAATTGGAGGCGGTACAGCGCCGCGTACAGTCCATTGGCCGCAAGCAGCTCCGCATGGTTGCCCTGCTCGACGATCCGCCCCTGGTCGAGCACGATGATCCGGTCGGCGTTCTGCACCGTGGAGAGCCGATGCGCGATGACCAGCGTGGTGCGGCCTTTCATCAGGCGCTCGAGCGAGGCCTGCACCTGCCGCTCCGATTCGTTGTCGAGCGCCGAGGTCGCCTCGTCGAGGATCAGGATCGGCGCATTCTTGATCAGCGCCCGCGCGATGGCCAGGCGTTGGCGCTGGCCACCCGACAGACGCGCCGCGTTCTCGCCCACCGAGCTGTGGATGCCCTGCGGCAGGCTTGCCACGAATTCCAGCAGGTTGGCGTCGGCCAGCGCGCGCCGCACCTCCTCTTCGGACGGCGTGTGGGCGGCGCCGTAGCCGACGTTGGCGGCAATGGAATCGTCGAACAGGACCACGTCCTGGCTGACCAGCGAGATGTGGGCGCGCAGATTGGCCAGCCGGAGCTGTTCGATGTCGACGCCGTCGATGCGGATGGTGCCCGAGGTAGGCGCGATGAAATGCGGCAGCATCGACATCAGCGTGGTCTTGCCGCTGCCCGAGCGGCCGATGAAGGCCACCGTCTGGCCCGGCTCGACCGTGAACGACACGTCCTGCAGCGTCATCGCCTGTGCATCGGGAAAGCGGTGCGAGATGCGGTCGTACTCGATGTGTCCGCGCACCGGCTCGGGCAGCTCGCCGGTGCCGGCGTCGGCCTCGGGCAGTTCGTCGACCAGCGCGAACACGCTTTCGGCCGCCACCAGCATCTTCTGCATCGGATTGGCGATGTTGGCCAGCCGCTTGAGCGGGTCCAGCATCTGGATCATCGCGGTAACAAAGGCGGCGAAGCCACCCACGGTGATCTGGTTCGAGCCCGACTGGCCCAGCGCGGTCGACACCACGATGGCCAGCGCCACCGCGGCGATCATCTGGGTGATGGGCGCCGAGGCGGCCGAGGCGACCGCATTGCGCATCGCGAAGCGCCGCAGCCGCGCGTTGATCTTGCGGAAGCGCTCGAACTCGCTGTCGTAGCCGCCGAACAGCTTGATCACGCGCTGGCCGTCGATGCCTTCGCTGACGACCTTGGTGAGCTCGCCGTTCATCGCGATGGTTTCGCGGTTGATGCGGCGCACCCGGCGCCCGATGATGCGCATGATCGCCGCCGACAGCGGGAAGGCCACCAGCGCGATCAGCGTCATCTTCCACGACAGGTACAGCAGCACGCCCACCAGCGACACCACGATCAGGGTTTCGCGCACCAGCGTGATGATGACCTCCGTGCCCAGCTGCATCACCGTGGCCGCGTCGACCACGAAGCGGTTCAGCAGCACCGACGAGCCCATCCGCTTGAAATAGGTGTCGGGCAGGCGCAGCAGGCGATCGAACATCTCGGCGCGCAGGTCGGCCAGCACGTTGTAGGCGACCCAGGCCAGCAGGTAGTCGCTGCAGAAATTCATGATCCCGCGCACCAGGAAGATGGCGATGATGGCCAGGGGCACCAGCCAGACGTAATGCGGCCGGTCGCCGCTGAAACCGCCGTCGAGCATGGGTTTCATCAGCATCGCCAGCAGCGGCTGGGAGGCCGCCACGCCGACCAGGAACAGCGTTCCTACGGCCAGGCCGACCCAGTATTTGAAGACGCGGCTGTAGACCCGGCGCCAGAGGTAGGACTTGACAGGTTGCGAACTCACTACGGATTTCCAGGGGGAGGACGGCGCGGCGATGTTAAGCTCGCTGCGCGGCGGCGATGGGGCCGCTTACAATCTGAATCGCGTGATTGTACGCGGCCCTCCCGGACGCCGCCGGTGCGGCGGTTCTAGCCTGATTCTTCGATGCCGGATTCTCTATACGTCAGACTGCCCAATTGGGTCGGAGACACTTGCATGTGCCTGCCTGCGCTGGAACTGCTGCGGGCCAGCGGCCGGCCCCTGGTGCTGTGCGGCCGGGGCTGGGCCGCCGACCTGCTGGCCGGTTTCGGCGCGGCCGGCTTCGTGGCGGCCGGCGCCGGCATACGCGCCGACGCCGCTGCGCTGCGCACCGCGCGGCGGGCGTCGCTGCCGCACCGCGCAGCGGCCCGCGATACCCATGCGCATGGCGTGGTTTTTCCCAATTCGCTGTCGAGCGCGGCCGCCTTCCGGTTGGCCGGCATTGCCGCCGCCGGCTACCGCGGCGACGGCCGCAGCCTGCTGTTGCGCTGGCCGTTCGCCCGGTCGCGCGGCCCGTTGCACGAAGTCGAGGTGTTCTACCGGCTGGCGCGCCAGAGCCTGGTCGCCTGGCGCTGGGCCGACGCGCCGCCGGCCGGCCCCATGGCCATGCTGCGCCTGCCGCTGACGGCCGGCCACGAGGCCGGGGCGGCCGGCGCGCTGGCCCAGGCCGGCGTGGAAGGCGGCTTCGTGCTGCTGGCGCCTACCGTGGTCGGCACCCACCAGGGCCGGCCCAAGGCCTGGCCGCATTTCGGCGAGCTGGCGCTGGCGCTGGAACGGGCCGGCCACCGCTGCGTCGTCTGCCCGCCGGCGGCCGAGGCCGACGCGGCCCGCGCCGCCGTGCCGGCCGCCACCGTACTGCCGCCGCTGTCCCTGGGCGCCTTCGCCGCGCTGGCACGGCGCGCGGCGCTGGTGGTCTGCAACGACTCGGGCGCCTCGCACGTGGCCGCCGCGGTCGGCGCCCGCCAGATCACGCTGTTCGGCGTCACCCGCCGCGAGCGCACCGGCCCCTGGTCGCCCAATGCCGAATGCCTGGGCTCGCACGACGCCTGGCCGGGCACGGCCGAAGTGGCCGACGCCGCGCTGCGCCTGCTGGCCGCCTCCCGCCTCGACGAGACCTCGTGATGCCACGCCCGCCCGGCAGCGCGCTCGTGATCGCCCTTCGCTACCTGGGCGACGTCCTGCTGGCGACGCCGCTGGCCCGCGCGCTGCGCAGCCGCTATCCGGACTGCGCGGTCGACATGCTGGTGTTCAGCGGCACCGAAGGCATGCTGCGCAACAACCCCGACCTGCGCGACGTCATCACGATCGCCGAGCGCGGCGGCCGCGACGCCACGCTGGCCATGCTGCGCCGCCTGTGGCGCCGCTACGACATGGCCCTGGTGCCGCAGCCCGGCGACCGCCCCCACCTGTTCGCGCTGGCGGCGGCGCCGCTGCGCTACGGCTTCGTGCCGGCACAGGCCGGCCAGGCGTGGTGGAAGCGGCTGTCTTTGACCCGGCCGCTGGTGGCCGAGCCGGGCAGCCACCGGGTCCAGGAAAACGAACGCCTGGCACGCGCCGCCGGACTGGGGCCGACCGGCGCGCTGGTCGCCCCCACCGCCGGCCTGCAGCCCGGCGACTGGCCGGCGCGGCTGGCGCGGTCGCTGCCCGACGGGCCGCCGTTCGACCCGGCGCGGCCCTATGCCGTGATCCACCCCTATCCGCGCTGGCGCTACAAGCGCTGGCACGTGCCGGGCTGGCAGGCGCTGATCGCCGGGCTCGAGGGCGACGGCCTGCAACTGGTGCTGACCGGCGGCCCGCAGGCCGACGAAACGGCGTATGCCGACGCGCTGCTGGATTCGCTGCCGCCTGGCCAGCGACGCGCCATCCTGCGCGTGCAGGGCCGGCTCGACCTGGCCGAGACGGCCGACCTGCTGCGGCACGCCCGGCTGTACGTCGGCCCCGACACCGGCACCACCCATCTGGCAGCCGCCTGCGGCGCCCCCACGCTGGCGCTGTTCGGCCCCACCGATCCGCGCGCCTGGGGCCCCACCCCGGCCAGCGGCCTCGACCGCCCCTGGGAGCGCGCCGCGCCCCGGCAGCGGCGCGGCAACGTCATCCTGTTGCAGAATTCCGGACGGGGCTGCGTGCCGTGCCAGCAGGAAGGCTGCCAGCGCCGGCGCGACAGCGCCAGCGACTGTCTCGACAGCCTCGATGCCGGCGCCGTGCTGGCGGCCGCCCGCGACCTGCTCGGAGAAACCGCCCGATGAAGATCGGCATCGCCTGCCATCGATTCGGCCACGGCGGCGGCATGGAACGCTATACGCTCGACGTGGTCGACGGCCTGCGCCGGCTGGGCCTGCGCCCGGTCGTGTTCGCGCGCGCCTTCGACCGCGACATCGAGGCCTACCGCGACATCGATCCGGTGCTGATCCGCGTCGGCGCCCTGCCGGGCAAGCTGCGCGACCACGTGTTCTCGCACCGCCTGCGGGCCATCAAGGCCGAGTACGGCCTGGACGCGCTGATCGGCTGCAGCCGCACCGAGGTGTCCGACCTCGCAATCTGCGGCGGCACCCACCTGGGCCACATCGCCCATCGCGACAAGCCCGCCGGCTTCTGGGACAAGCGCCTGATCGCGCTAGAGGCGGCCCACTACGCCAACGCCCGCTACGTGGTGGCGCATTCGGAGCTGATGGCGGCCGAGCTGCGCACCCTGTACGCGGTGCCGGCCAGGCGTATCGTGGTCCTGAACCCGCCGGTGGACGAACGGCGCTTTCACCCGGTCGACGCCGCCAGCCGCCTGCGGCTGCGGCACGCGCTCGAACTGCCCGACGACCGGGTGGTATTCCTGTTCGCGTCCACTGGCCACGAACGCAAGGGCTACCCGATGCTGGCGGCCAGCTTCGCGCGCAGCCGCCTGCCGGTGCTGCTTGCGGTGGCCGGCCGCCCGATCGAGACGCCGGCGCCCAACGTCCGCTACCTCGGCTACCGGCAGGACATCGAAAATTGCTACCGGGCCGCCGACTACACCATCCTGGCGTCGCGCTACGAACCGTTCGGCCTGGTCGGCCCGGAATCGGTGCTGTGCGGCACGCCGGCGCTGCTGGCCGCCAACATCGGCTGCGCCGACACGCTATCGGGGCGCGCCGGGCTGCGCTTCGACGGCAATGATCCGGCCTCGCTCGAAGCCGCCGTCGAACGCGCCGTCGCCACCGTCCGGCGGGGCGAGGCCCGGCTCCAGGACCCGCGCAGCCACCTGTCCTACAACCCGGAGATCACCGCGCACGTCCGGGCGCTTCTCGATCTCGCGGAGGCAGCCGCGCCGCTGCGGCAGTGGTCATGACCGCGGCGGTCCCGGCCGCGCGCGGGGCCGGGGCGTCGCCGGGCGCTCATTCCCGCTTGCCGGCCGCCTGCCAGAAAGGCTCGTAATCCGGCGTCCGCTTTTCCAGGAAGGCGCCGAACCCTTCTTCCCATTCGGCCGGCACCATCTGTCCGAGCAGCCCATGCAGGCCGTCCCAGTCGTCCGGCGCGATCCGTCCGAGGTTCCGCTTGACGGCCGCCAGCGCGCCCGGCGGCGCCGACACGATGTCGTTCGCCCATGCCAGCGCGGCATCCAGGGCCCCTTCCTGCGGCACCTGGCGGTTGACCAGGCCCATCGCCAGCGCTTCGTCGCAGGAAAGCTTGCGGCGACTGAGGATCAGGTCGAGCGCACGCCGCCGGCCCACCAGCTCGGGCAGGCGCAGCAGCGCGGTGCGCGGCAGCACCCCGAGCCCCAGCTCCGGCAGCATGAACCGCGCTGCCGGCGTGGCGATGCAAAGGTCGCACGACAGCACCAGTTCCACCCCGCCCCCCATCGCCAGGCCGTCCACCAGGCACAGCACGGGCCGCGGATCTTCCACCAGGGTGCGGAACAGCGTGATCGGCGTCGCCATGCCCGGCTGCCGCGGCGTTTCCGGCCGCAGGGAACCGCCTTTGAGCATTTCCTCGATGTCCGCCCCGGCGCAGAAATGCTTGACCCCGGAGGCGATCAGCAAGGCCCGCGCTCCGGCCTGCCTGCTGCGCTCGACCGCGGCCAGGACTGCCCGCACCTGGGCCGGCGCCAGGGCGTTGTAGCGGGACGCGTCCTGCATCGCGACCACGCCGACGTGCCCGCGCATGGAGAAGGAAACCCTGTCGTTTTCGTTCATCTGAACCGCCTCCCGTAAAAACTCATCGTTGTTCGCCAAGACCGAGCAGGTTGTCGATCAGCGCCCGGCAGGACCGCCCCTCGGCGATGATCCATTCGGAAAATGCCGTCACGGCATCGCGCTGCGACCTGTCGGGCGTACTCAGCAGACGGTAGTCGCCATAGCGCGAAGAATAGGCCTTGAACGGGCAGACCAGCGTGCCGGCCGCGACCTCGTCGATGATCAGCGCGGCCGGCACGATCGCCATCCCCATGCCGTTGAGCGCCGCCTCGATCGTGTAATTCAGCGTTTCGAACTTCAGCGACTGCGCCGGCGGCATGTCTTCGCAGCCCATGCTCTTGAGCCAGTCGCGCCAGGCATCGGGGGTCGTCTCGCTCTGGATCAGGGTATGCCCGACCAGTTCCCCCGGGGACTGCAGCGGCGAACGCTCGACGACCGCCGGGCTGCACACGGGCAGCAGCCGCTCCGGCATGAAGGCTCGGCAATGATAGCGGGCGTCGTCGGCCGGCAGGCGCCTGATGGCCATGTCGACATTGCCCTTGCCGAGGTCCACGGGTTCGGTGGACGTGGTGAGCCGGATTTCCACCCCGGGAAATTGCCTCACGAACGGCGGCAACCGCGGGATCAGCCAGCGCACCGCGAAGGTAGGCGGAACGTCGATCAGCAGCGTCTCGGCCGAGCGCTTGCGCATGATGACGCTGGTGGCCAGCGATATCTTGTCCAGGGCGGGCGTGACTTCTTCCATGAAGACGCGCCCTTCCACGGTCAGGACGACTTCGCGGTTGCGCCGCACGAAAAGGGGGTGTCCGAGCCACTCTTCGAGCAGGTTGATCTGCCGGCTGACGGCCGGCTGGCTGAGCGACAATTCGGTGGCCGCGTCCTTGAAGCTTTCCAGGCGCGCGGCCGCCTCGAACACCCTGAGCGCGTTCAGCGGAGGCAGCAGGCGGGCGCGCTTGCGGACATGCTTGCGAGACGGCATGAATCGGTCGGGAGCGGGTTCCGCCGGCGATCGATCGGTATCTCCGAAGCAGACATGGGCCGGCGCGCTCATGGCGCGCGCCGCCCCGGTCAGCATTCCGTGCCCAGCAACGCCGTTGCCTGGCTCGCCAACCGCCCCCCGTTGCCGTGGCAAAGCGCGACCTTCGCGCCGGCAACCTGCCGCGCTCCTGCCATGCCACGCAATTGCGTGGCTGCTTCGATAAGCGTAAAGATACCGTACATGCCGGGATGACAGCACGACAGGCCGCCGCCATTGGTGTTCACCGGCAGCTCGCCCCCCGGGGCGATGCGCCCGCCCGCCACGAAGCTGCCGCCCTCGCCCTTGCTGCAAAAGCCGAGGTCTTCGAGCGCGAGGATCGGGTTGATGGTGAACGCGTCGTACAGCTGGAGCACGTCGACGTCGGCCGGCCGCAGGCCCGCCATCCCGAACGCCCGGCGCCCCGACTCGGTGGCGGCGGTCACGGTCAGGTCTTCCATCTGGTCGACCTGCATGTGCCAGTGCGCAACGCCGCCGCCCAGGAAGAATGCCGGCGGCGCCGGGAAATCGCGCGCGCGGTCGGCGCGCACCATCACGACCGCCCCGGCGCCGTCGGTCACCAGGCAGCAGTCGCGGCTGGTCAGCGGATCGCTGACCAGCCGCGCGGCGGTCACCTGGTCGATGCTCAGCGGATCCCGCATGAAGGCATCGGGATTCAGGCGCGCCCAGGATCGCGCCGCGACGGCCACTTCGGCCAGCTGCTCGCGGGTGGTCCCGTATTCGTGCATGTGGCGGGCGGTGGCCAGGGCGTAGCTGGTGATCGGATGGCGCGGCCGGTACGGCGCCTCGTAGCCCTGGTTGCCCGACTTCGCCTGCAACTTGCCGAGCGCCGTGCGCTGGTTGCTGCCGTAGCAGATCAGCGCAACGTTGCACAGCCCCGCCTGCAGCGCCGCGGCGGCCGCCAGCGCATAGGCCACGAACGAGGCGCCGCCGATGCTGGAACTTTCGGAGAAGGCCGGCCGCAGGCCCAGGTACTCGCCCACCGACAGCGCCGGCTGCGGATGGACGGCCGTATTGGTGAACAGTCCGTCCACGTCGCGCAGGCGCAGGCCGGCGTCCGCCAGGGCGCCCTGTACCGCCTTGCCCAGCAGTTCGATCGAAGTCCATCCGGGCGCCTCGCCCAGCCCCGCCGTCGCCACCCCCACGATGGCCGCCGCTCCGCGCAGTGATCGGGCCATGGCGTCACTCCGGCACGAAAACGAGCATGGCGTCGGCGCCCTCGCCGCGGACCCTGGCGCGCACCCGCAAGCCGATCTCCACCGCCGCGGGCGGCATGCCGTCGACCCGCGACATGAGCCGCGGCCCTTCGTCGAGCTCGACGATGGCCACGTTGTAGTCGCCGCCGTCCTCGGCCTTTCTGCGCACGACCGTCGTCGAGTACACGCTTGCGCCACCCGCCGGTACTGCCCATCCCAGCTGCGGGCTGCCGCAGTGACGGCAGCCGGTACGGGGAAAAAAGCCATACTTGCCGCAGGCCATGCATTGCTGGATCAGGAATTCCCCGGACCCCAGCGCCTCGCGCCATGTCTTTTCCGGCCCCGCTGCCTCGCTGCCCGCCATGCGCGATGCCATCGTCGTATCCCTGCTCATTCGACGGTGATTCCCGCTTCCTTGATGATCGACGTCAGCTCGCGCCGCTCGTCCAGCAGGAAGGCCTTGAACTGGGCCGGCGAATCCGCCACGACGTCCCAGCCCTGCGCGGCCAGCCGCTCCTTGACCTCCGGATCGTTGAGCGCCTGCCGCGCCGCGTCATTGAGCTTGGCGATGACGTCGCGCGGCGTGTTCTTCGGCACCAGCAGCCCGAACCAGGAGCCGATCGCGAAGTCGATGCCGGACTCGGCGAAGGTGGGGATGTCGGGATAGTTGCGCGAACGCCTGGCGCCGTCCTGGGCCAGAGCCCGCAGCCGCTTGTCCTTCAGCGCCTCGGCCACCGAGGTGGCGGTGGTGAACAGCACCTGGGTTTCGTTGCGCAGCGTCGCCAGGCTGGCGGGGCCGTTGCCCGAGTAGGGCACGTGCGTCATTCTCACGCCGGTGCGCTTCTGGAATATCTCGGCGGCCAGGTGCGGCGTGCTGCCCGCGCCGTACGAGGCGTAGTTGACCACGCCCGGCCGCGCCTTCACATAGTCGACGAATTCGGCCACCGTCCTGACCGGCAGGCTCGGGTTGACCACCAGCATGACGCTGGCGTTGGTCGTCATGGTGACCGGCTCCAGGTCCGTCATCGGCGCATACTCCAGGCCGGAGAACAGCGCCTCGTTGGTGGTCAGGTTGCGGCCGCCGATGAGTACCGTATAGCCGTCGGGCCTGGCGCGCACCACCTGCATCGTCCCGATGTTGGTGGCGGCGCCGGGCTTGTTGATGATCACGATGGGCTGCCCTAGTATCTGGGACATGCGGGCCTGCATCGAACGGGCCACGATGTCGGTGGCGCCGCCGGGCGTGAAAGGAATCACCATCTCAATGGGGCGATTCGGGTAATCGGAATCCGCGGCCGCCTGCCCATGCAGGGCCAGCGCCGCGAGCGCGGCGCCGATCCTCGCGGCGCCTCCTGCCAGCTTCACCAACATTGTCGTCTCCTCGCTGCCGCATGGTTGCGGTCATGTCGTTATTCGTGATGGCCGCTCAGGCGTCGCGCAGCCGGGTGTACCCAACCAGCGTAAGCTCGGCGCCGGCTACCGTGCCGGAGACCTGGCCATCGTCGTCCAGTGCCAGGGTGAATTCGTCGCCGGGGCACGTGCCTTTCAGGTATTTGTGCTCGAACTCGCCGCGGCGGCAGAAATCGGCGCCGTACCGCTGCATGGCCAGCCCGATGGCGAAGCCCGACAGCAGCAGCCCGTGGGCGATCGCCCCCCGGTAGCCCTGCCCCTTCGCGTAGCTGTCGTCGTAGTGGTTGGTATCGTGGTCGCCGTTGACGCGGCCGTAGCCGTCGATGACTTCCTGCGTGATCCGGATGGTTCTTTCCATTGAGGTCTCCTGTCGTTCATTCTGGCCAGATGCAGCCGCGCTCGGCGCTGGCGATCAGCTCGCCGTCGACGGTGCGGAACTCTGCGGCATGCACGTGCACCAGCCGGCCCCGGCGTTCGTACTTGTCCTTCAGGTAGCCGGTAGCGACGATGTCGAGGTCTTCGTCCATCCACAGGGGGCGATGGAACGACCACTTCTGGCGCGTGACGATGCCGCCGTCCTGCGGCCGGTAGGTATTGGTCAACACCGCCGCCATGTAGGGCGCCAGGGTCAGCGGCAGCGCGGCCTTGCGCCCGTCGACGTCGTAGCCGTCGGGATCGGCCTGCACGGCGGCCGCGTATTCCTTCATGAAATCCCTGGTCAGGGTGAAGCGGATCGGATTGAGCTTCTTGCCGATCTCCAGGTCGGCGAATCGCGTGCCGAGCACAGCGTCTTCTTTGGGCCTCAGGTCGATGGGGCGCGTCATGTCAGTCTCCAGGATGGCATTCGTATACCGCTTGGCTTGCGACCAGCGAGTCGATCTGCGGCTCGCCATAGCCGCAGACCTCGCGCAGGACTGCGCGGGTGGATTCCCCGCGGCGCGGGGGATAGGAAAGCGTCGGCGCATCGCCGCACTTGAACGGCGAGCCCAGGAAGCGCATGGGTTCGGCCGTGCGCGGATTGGCCATCGTTTGCACCATGCCGCGCAAGCCGGCCACCGGCTGCTGCAGGGCCTCGGCCACGTTCATCACCGGCGCGCAGGGCACCCTCGCCTCCTTCAGCGGCCCGAGCCACTCGGCCAGCGTGCGGGTGGCGAAGATGGCGCGCAGCTCGGCGGTCAGCGCGTCGAGGTTGCCCACCCGACGCGGCAGGTCGACGAAGCGCGGGTCGGCGCTCAGTTCGCCGTGGCCGACCGCCGTGCACAGGCGGCGCCAGAAGTCTTCCGTGCCGGTCGAAATGGCGATGTAGCGGCCGTCCGCGCATCGGTACGCATCGCTGGGCGCGCCGATCCGGCGCTTGGCGCCCATCGCCCGCGGCACCTCGCCCGACACGAAATAGTTCTGCGCCTGCCAGGTCAGCAAGGCCAGCTGGCAGTCGAGCAGGGAAATCTGCATGCGGGTGGCCTTGCCCTCGCGCAGCGCGCGCAGCAGGCCGCTGCATACGCCCAGCGCCAGGTACAGGCCGCCCGCCAGGTCGCCGATCTGGTTGCCGACCCGCACCGGCGCTCCGTGCTCCTCGCCGGTGATGCTCATGATGCCGCCCTGCGCCTGCACGATCAGGTCGAAGGCCGGCGCCCGCGCGTACGCCCCCTCGTCGTGCACGCCGATCAGCTCACCCACGCAAATGCGGGGATTGATGCCCTTGAGCGTCTCGAAATCGATGCCGAGCCGCTTCGGCACGTCGGGGGCGAAGCCATACAGGACCACGTCGGAGGCGCGGACCAGGTCGTAGAACACCTGCCTGCCCGCATCGGATTTGAGATCGATGGCTACGCCCTTCTTGCCCCGGTTGACCGACAGGAAGATGGCGGAATCGCCGTCGAAGAAAAATGGCGGGGAGGCCCGCGACTGGTCGCCCTCCGGGCTTTCGACCTTGATGACTTCGGCGCCCAGCTGCGCCAGCAGTTGTCCCGCGAATGGACCGCCCAACACCCAGGTCAGGTCGAGGACACGAATTCCCTCGAGCACAGCGTCTCCTCATTGGAAGTTTTCGACTTCTCGGAGAAAAAATTCTGTGCGCCCGCGCCGGGCCTGACAATTGATGTTTTTTGGCGGTCGCTTGCAAGAAACGGAAGCGATCGCCGCCGGCTACCGCGGGGGCGGCGCCGGTTCCCGCGCCTCGTCCATCAGCATGCGCTTGACGTAGCGGTAGTAGGTGACCTCGGCGTTCGAAACGGCCAGCATGAAGCCATGCCGGCCGTCGAGGAAGCCGCGCCGCAGCAGGTAGGTGCGCAGGAAGGCCCACAGGCCGTGGCCGATGGCCGCGCCCAGGCCGCCGCGGCGGCCGCGGGCGGCCAGCGTTTGCGCGCCGGCGGTGGAATAGCGGTTGACCTTGTCGAGCACCGATTCCAGGTCGCGGTAGCTGTAGTGGATCAACGGCTGGCGCAGCCGGCGCACTGCGCCGTCGGCGATCACCCGTTCGTGCACCGCGTGGTCGCTGAAGCGCGCGCGGCCGCGGCGGAACAGGCGCAGCACGCGGTCGGGCCACCAGCCGCCGTGCCGCATGAAGCGGCCGCAGTACGACGACAGGCGGGGCATCTCGTAGGCGTCGGCGGCCGGGTCGGCCAGCGCGGCGCGGATCTCGGCGGCCAGTTCCGGCGTGACGCGCTCGTCGGCGTCGATCGACAGCACCCAGTCGCCGGTGGCCAGTTCGAGCGCGCGCTGCTTCTGCGGGCCGAAGCCGGGCCAGTCGGCCGTCTGCACCACCCGCGCGCCGTGGGCCTGCGCCAGCGCCACGGTATCGTCGGCGCTGCCGGAATCGACCACGATCCACTCGTCGGCGAAGGCGGCGGAGGCCAGGCATTCCGCGATATTGGCGGCTTCGTTGCGGGTGATGACGATGACCGACAGGCGCGGGCCCGGCGCCGCGCCGCGGCTTGCCGGATCGGGGCCACCAGCCGGCGCCGGTGCGCCACGTCCGGCCGCCGTGGGCTGCCCGGTAGGATCGCCGGGCTCAGCGGTCACGGTAGGCCAGTTCCACGTCGCCGGGAGGAATCCACTGGGTCAGCTGCTGCACCAGCGTGTCGGCGATGCGGACCCGCCATTCCTCGCCCAGGCGCACCGCGCAGCGGGCGTCGCCGCGCGAATAGACGATCTCGACCGGGGTGCCGGGCAGGCCGTTTTCCGGCTCGGCGCGGAAGGGATTGAGCACCGCGCGCAGGCGCTCGGCGTCGGCATTGCCGTTGAGCGTGATGCGCAGCGCCTGCGCGTGCGCCTCGCGCGCCATCTGCAGGTCGAACAGGGATTCAGCCACGATGCGCATGCCGCCGGAGTATTCGTCGTTGCTGACCTTGCCCTGCACCACCAGCAGCGAATCCTCGCGCAGCCGCGCCCGGTGCTGTTCGTACAGCTCATTGAAGACGGAGATCTCGAGCTGGGCGGTGCCGTCGTCCAGCACCGCGAACAGCATCTTGCCGCGGCGGGTCATCTGGGTGCGCACGCCGGCCAGGATGCCGGCCATCCATTGCAGGTCGCGGCCGGGCTGGATGCGCGCCAGCGGGGTCTTGACGAAGCGGCGCACCTCGTCTTTGTAGGCGTCGAACAGATGGCCGCTGAAGTAGAAGCCGAGCGCCGATTTCTCGTGGCCCAGCAGCTCGCGCTTGTCCCAGGGCGGCACCGACACCAGCTCGCCGCCGATGTCGGAGTGGTCGTCGCCGCCGAACAGCGAGGATTGCGAGGCCGCGCGCGCGGCCTGCTCGGCGCCGTCCATCGCCGTGCCGACCGAGGCCAGCAACGCGGCGCGGTCGGGGTGCAGCGAGTCGAAGGCGCCGGCCTTGATGAGGGCCTCGATGGTGCGGCGGTTGACGGTGTGGCGGTCGACCCGGCGGCAGAAGTCGAACAGGTCGGTGAACGGCCGTTCGCCGCGCGCGCGGATGATTTCCTCGACCGCGGCCTGGCCGGTGCCCTTGACGGCGCCCAGCCCGTAGCGGATGGTGCGCGGCGGCCGGCCCTTTTCGGCATGGGCATCGCGCACCGGCTCGAAGCGGTAGCCCGACAGGTTGACGTCGGGCGGCAGCACCTTGACGTCGTTGGCCACGGTGTCGGCCCAGAAGATCTGGACCTTGTCGGTATCGTCCATGTCGGACGACATGGTGGCCGCCATGAATTCGGCCGGATGGTGCGCCTTCAGCCAGGCCGTCTGGTAGGCGATCAGCGCGTAGGCCGCGGTGTGGCTCTTGTTGAAGCCGTATTCCGCGAACTTCTCCATCAGGTTGAACAGCGTGACGGCCAGGTCGCGGTCGTAGCCTTTCTTCTCGGCGCCTTCCTGGAAGATCTCGCGGTGCTTGGCCATTTCCTCGGGCTTTTTCTTGCCCATGGCCCGCCGCAGCAGGTCGGCGCCGCCCAGCGTGTAGCCGCCGATGATCTGCGAGATCAGCATCACCTGTTCCTGGTAGACGATGACCCCGTAGGTGCTCTTCAGGGTGGCTTCCAGGTCGGGATGGAAATATTCGGCCTTGGCGCGGCCGTGCTTGCGGTTGACGAAGTCGTCCACCATGCCCGAGCCGAGCGGGCCCGGGCGGTACAGCGCCAGCACGGCGATGATGTCTTCGAAGTTGCTCGGCTTGAGCTTCTTCAGCAGTTCCTTCATGCCGCGCGATTCGAGCTGGAACACCGCGGTGGTGTTGCCTTCGGTCAGCAGCCGGTAGGCGCCCGGGTCGTCCAGCGGCAGCGCCATCACGTCGAAGTCGCGCTTGTCGGCATTGAACTCGCGCACGTAGCGCACGGCCCAGTCGAGGATGGTGAGGTTGCGCAGGCCCAGGAAGTCGAACTTGACCAGGCCCACGGCCTCGACGTCGTCCTTGTCGTACTGCGACACCGCGGTCTGGCTCTGGCCGGGCTGGCAGTACAGCGGGCAGAAATCGGTCAGCTTGCCGGGGGCGATCAGCACGCCGCCGGCGTGCATGCCGATGTTGCGGGTCAGCCCTTCCAGCGGGCGCGCCAGGTCGATCAGGGCGCGCGCTTCCTCGTCGTTGTCGTAGCGTTCCTTGAAGGCGGGCTCTTCCTTCAGCGCGCGTTCCAGGTCCCAGGGGTCGGCCGGCGAGTGCGGGATGATCTTCGACAGGCCGTCGCAGAACAGGTAGGGCAGGTCCAGCACGCGGCCGGCGTCGCGGATCACCGCCTTGGCGCCCAGCGTGCCGAAGGTGGCGATCTGGCTGACGGCGTCGCGGCCGTAGCGTTCCTTGACGTAGTCGATGACCTTGTCGCGGTTGTCCTGGCAGAAGTCGATGTCGAAGTCGGGCATCGACACCCGCTCCGGGTTCAGGAAACGTTCGAACAGCAGGTCGTAGCGGATCGGGTCGATGTCGGTGATGCCCAGGCTGAAGGCCACCAGCGAACCGGCGCCCGAGCCCCGGCCCGGCCCCACCGGCACGCCGTTGTTCTTGCCCCAGTTGATGAAGTCCTGCACGATCAGGAAGTAGCCCGAGAACCCCATGCTGACGATGGTTTCGCACTCGCGCGCCAGCCGGGCCTCGTATTCGGTCCGGCGCGCCTCGCGCTCGGCCGGGTCGGGGAACAGCATCGGCATGCGGCGCGCCAGGCCTTCCTGCGACAGCTGCACCAGGTACTGGTCGAGCGTCACGCCTTCGGGCGTGGGGAACAGCGGCAGCTTGGGATTGCCGAGCTCCAGCGTGAGGTTGCAGCGCTGCGCGATCGCCAGCGTGTTGGCCAGCGCCGACGGCACGTCGGCGAAGCGCGCGGCCATCTCTTCGGAAGACTGCAGGTATTGCTCTTCGGTGAAGCGGCGCTGGCGGCGCGGGTTGGCCAGCAGCTCGCCTTCGGCGATGCAGACCCGCGCCTCGTGCGCGCGGAAGTCGTCGCGCGTCAGGAACTGGACCGGGTGGGTGGCCACCACCGGCAGCCCCAGCTCGGCCGCCAGCCGCATCGCCGCCTGCACATAGGTTTCGTCGCCTTCGCGGCCGGCGCGCTGCAGCTCGATGTAGTAGGCGCCGGGGAACATGGCGGCCCACATGCGGGCGTGCTCGGCGGCCGCGGCCAGGTTGCCGGCCTCGATCGCCTGGCCGACGTCGCCCTGGCGGCCGCCCGACAGCACGATCAGGCCGTCTCCCAGGTCGCGCAGCCATTCCGCGCGCAGTTCGCTGCGGCCGCGATGCTGGTTGCCCAGGTAGGCCCGCGTGAGCAGTTCGCACAGGTTCAGGTAGCCCTGGCGGTTGCGCACCAGCAGCAGGACGCGATGGGGCTTGTCGCGGTCGGCGTCGTTGCTGAGCCAGGCGTCGCAGCCGGCGATCGGCTTGACGCCCTTGCCGCGCGCGGCCTTGTAGAACTTGATCAGGCCGAACAGATTGGCCAGGTCGGTCAGCGCGACGGCCGGCTGCTCCATCGCGGCCACGCGCTTGACGAGGTCGGGAATGCGGACGATGCCGTCGACCACCGAGAATTCGGAGTGGACGCGCAGATGGACGAAGGAAGGAGTGGGGGGCGAAGACATGGGGGGCATTTTATCCCCGCCGGCCGGGCGGCGGGGTAGACTAGTGGCACGTCCCCGTTTCCGGAACGCTGCACCGTGGCCCTTCCCCTGGCAGAAATCGTGACGCTGGCCAATATGCTGGTCGACGTCTCAGGCAGGCTGTACGAAACCTATCGCAAGCGCAAGCGGCAACCCTTGCCCGACCTGCAGGCCGGCGCCGACACGCAGCTGGCCGCGCTGCACGAGCACGTGCAGCAATTGGAAGCCGCGCAGGAAAAGCAGGCCGAGCTGGCGATGCAGTTGAGCGAGCAGTTGCAGGAGCTGAGCGTCGCGCTGGCGCGCCAGGCGCGGATAGCGCGCGCCGCCATATGGCTGGCGGGCCTGGCTCTGGCGGCGGGCGCGACGGCGCTGGCGGCCGCCTGGCCGGCCTGACGCCCGTCGGCCCGCCGCGGCAAGCCGGCGAACCGGGCGCGCCCTGAAGGACGCCGGCCGGCCTGCGTCAGACGCCCAGACTCCTGCGCGGATCGAACGCCAGTTCCTGCGCCATCTTTTTGTAGGCCTGCCGCGCCTTGTCGGTATTGGCCGGCGGCAGCACCACCTGCAGTTCCACGTACAGGTTGCCGGGCGCCTTGCCCGGAATGCCGCGGCCGCGCAGGCGCAGCTTGCGGCCGGTCTGCGAATTGGCGGGCACGTCCAGGTCCACCGGCCCTTGCGGCGTCGGCACCCGCACCGTGGCGCCCAGCGCGGCCTCCCACGGTGCCACCGGCAGCGTCAGGGCCAGGTCGCGGCCATCCACGCGGTATAGCGGGTGGGGCTTGAAGCGGACTTCCAGGTACAGGTCGCCATTGGGACCGCCGCCGAAGCCGGGCGAGCCCTGTCCCGCCAGCCTGATCTGCTGGCCTTCCGCCACCCCGGCCGGGATCGAGACGCTGAGCGTGCGTTCCTGCAGCTGCGGCCGCCCGCGGGCGTCGGCGCTCATGCCGCGCAGCGTGATTTCCCGCGTGGCGCCGTGCAGCGCGTCTTCCAGGTCGATGTCGATGATGGCGTGGGTGTCTTCGCCGCGCGCCCGGAACTGGGCCGAGGCGCCGCCCCGGCGCCCCCGGCCGCCGCCGAACAGGGACGAGAAGAACTCGCTGAAGGCCTCGTCGTCCACGCCGCCGCCGGTGCTGCGGAATTCGAAGCCGTGGTCCCAGCCCGGCGGCGGCTGGAAGCCGCCCCCGGCCGACACGCCGGCCGCCAGGTTGTCGTAGGCGGCGCGCTTTTCCGGGTCGCGCAACACCTGGTAGGCCTCGTTGACGTCGCGCATGCGCTGCTCGGCATCGGCCTCTTTGCTGACGTCGGGATGGTATTTGCGCGCCAGCTTGCGGTAGGCGCGCCGGATGTCATCGTCGGTGGCTCCGCGCTCGACGCCGAGGATTTCGTAATAGTCCTTGAACTCCATGGTCGGCTCGCGAAAAGGTTGGAAGCCGGTCCGCGACGTGGCGCCGCGACGGCTCGCTGTTACCGTGCAGTTTAGGGCGCAGTGCAACATTTTCAATGCCGCCGCGCCCTGGCCTGCGCCCCGCCGCGTGGCGTATGCTGTGCGGCGCCATGACTTACACCGGCCGTTTCGCCCCCAGTCCTTCCGGCGCGCTGCACCAGGGTTCGCTGGTGGCCGCGCTGGCCAGCTATCTCGACGCGCGCGCCCACGGCGGGCGCTGGCTGGTCCGCATCGAAGACATCGACGCCCCGCGCGTGGTGACCGGCGCGGCGGGCCTGATCTTGCGGCAGCTGGCCGCGCTGGGCCTGCGCTGGGATGGCGAGGTACTGTACCAGTCCGCCCGCAACGCCTGCTACCGCGCCGCATTCGATACGCTGCGCGCGGCCGGCCATGTATATGGCTGCGCCTGCACCCGCAAGGAAATCGCCGATTCGCTGATCCAGGCGCGCGGCGCGCTGCCGGTGGGCGAACTGCCCTACCCCGGCACCTGCCGCGGCGGCATCCCGGGCGGCCGCCCGCCGCGCGCGTGGCGGCTGAGGGTGCCGCCCGGCCCGGTACGCTTCGACGACCGCTGGCTGGGCCCGCAATGCCAGGACGTGGCCCACGAGACCGGCGACTTCGTGCTGCTGCGCGCCGACGGCCTGTGGGCCTATCAATTGGCGGTGGTGGTGGACGATGCGGCCCAGGGCGTGACCGACGTGGTACGCGGGGCCGACCTGCTCGGTTCGACCGGCCGGCAGCGCGTGCTGCAGCGCCTGCTGGGCCTGCCCGAGCCGCGGATGATGCACGTGCCGCTGGTCGTCAACGCGCTGGGGCAGAAGCTGTCGAAACAGACCGGGGCGCCGGCTATCGATACGGACAGGCCGCTGGCGGCGCTGGCGGCCGCGTGGGGTTTCCTGGGCTTCGCCCCGCTGGCGCAGCGGGGCAGCGGCGTGGCGCAATGGCTGCAAGACGCGACGCGGGCGTGGGCGGCGCGGTGGAAGATCGCGGTGCGCCACTGAGCGCAGCGCGCGGCGGCCTGCCCGCCGCCGGGTTTCCCGCCATGCATCTCCTGCGGAGGTTCGGATCCCCCGGAGAGCACCGGGAAAAACAGGCCGCTCAGGCCTTCTTGCCGCCGCCCAGCAGCGCGGCCAACGGCCGCTTGGGCGTCTGCCTGGAGGCGGATTCGGCGTCGCGCGTTTCGGCCGCCGCGGCGGGCTGCGACGGCTCGTAAGGGCGAAGGAAGAAATCGTCGACCGGCGGCGCGCTGGGCCGGCTGTCGTGGCGGCCCTCGTAGCGGTTGCGGCCTGGGCGCGCGTCGCGGTCACGCTCGCGGCCGCGCGCCGGGCGATCGTCGCGGGCGAAGTGGCTGCGCGCCGGCGCCGGCAGGTCGAGCTGGCCGCGCGGCACCTCCCGCTTGATGAGCTTTTCCACGTCGAGCAGGTAGCGTTCCTCGTCGGCCGTGAACAGCGAGATCGCCTCGCCCGAGGCGCCGGCGCGGCCGGTGCGGCCGATGCGGTGCACGTAGTCTTCGGGGTTGTGCGGCAGGTCGTAGTTGATGACGCAGGGCACGCCGGCCACGTCCAGCCCGCGCGCGGCCACGTCGGTCGCCACCAGCACTTCCAGTTCGCCGGCCTTGAAGGCTTCCAGCGCCTTCATGCGGTCGGCCTGGGTCTTGTCGCCGTGGATGGACTCGGCGCGCACGCCGTCCACCTCGAGCTGGCGCGCCAGGCGGGCGGTGCCGATCTTGGTGTTGGAGAACACGATCACCTGCTTGAGCCCGCGCGACTTCACCAGTTGCACCACCGCCGCCCGCTTGGATTCCGACGGCAGCTTGTAGGCGATCTGGGTGACGGTGTCGGCGGTGGCGTTGCGCGCCGCGACTTCGATCTCGACCGGCGACTTCAGGTAGGAGCGCGCCAGCTTGCGGATCTCGTTGCTGAAGGTGGCCGAGAACAGCAGCGTCTGCCGCTGCTGCGGCAGCAGGCGGATGATGCGCTCCAGGTCGGGCAGGAAGCCCATGTCGAGCATGCGGTCGGCCTCGTCCAGCACCAGCATGCCGACCTGGCCCAGGTTGATGGTCTTCTGCTCGACGTGGTCCAGCAGGCGGCCGGGCGTGGCGATCAGCAGCTCGCAGCCGCGCCGCACCTGCGCCTTCTGCGGGGCGATGTCGACGCCGCCGAACACCACCGCCGCGCGCAGCGGCGTGAATTCGCTGTAGCGCTTGACGTTGTCGGCCACCTGGTCGGCCAGTTCGCGGGTGGGCGTAAGAATCAGCGCGCGCACCGGGTGGCGCGCCGGCGACGCGCTATTGTTGGCCAGCGGCATCAGGCGATGCAGGATGGGCAGCGTGAAGGCCGCGGTCTTGCCGGTGCCGGTCTGGGCTGCGCCCATGACGTCGGCGCCGTTCATGACCGTGGGAATCGCCTGGGCCTGGATCGGCGTGGGGACGGTGTAGCCGGTGGCGGCGATGGCCTTGAGGATGTCGGGATGCAGGCCGAAGTCGGCGAATGAAGCGGGTCCGGATACTGCGGTATCTGTCATGATTGGCGGACCGCCATATTGCGCGCTGTCAGAAGGCGTAGTGTGGCGATCAAATTCCAGAAAAATCAAAGACTTAGATTTTACAGCACATTGGCGGCCGGCGCGATGGCGGCGTGCGGCGGCACGCGGGGCCCGTCCTCGGGTACGATGCGCACGCGGACGCGGCCGGCGCCGCCGCGCCGCCGTGACATGACCGGACTTCCCCGAAAAATCATCCATTGCGACTGCGACTGCTTCTACGCGTCGATCGAGATGCGCGACGATCCGTCGCTCGTCGGCCGGCCGCTGGCCGTGGGCGGGCGGCCCGAAACGCGCGGCGTGGTGGCCACCTGCAACTACGAGGCGCGGCGCTACGGCGTGCATTCGGCGATGTCGTCGGCGCGCGCGCTGCGGCTGTGCCCGGAGCTGTTGATCCTGCCGCCTTCGATGGACAAGTACCGGGCGGCGTCGGCGCAGATCATGGAGATCTATCGAGACTATACCGGGCTGGTCGAACCGCTGTCGCTGGACGAGGCCTATCTGGACGTCAGCGGCACCGGCCGGCATAACGGCAGCGCCACGCTGATCGCGCGCGAGATCCGCAGCCGGGTGGCGCAGGCGGTCGGCATCACGGTGTCGGCCGGGGTCGCGCCGAACAAGTTCGTGGCCAAGATCGCCAGCGACTGGAACAAGCCCGACGGCCTGTTCGTGGTGCGGCCGGAACAGGTCGACGCCTTCGTGGCGGCGCTGCCGGTGGGCAAGCTGCACGGCGTAGGCAAGGTGACCGGCGCGCGCCTGGCGCGGCTGGGGGTGCAGACCTGCGGCGACCTGCGCGGCTGGACGCAGGCCGCGCTGCGCGATGAATTCGGCGCCTTCGGCGACCGGCTGCACGACCTGTGCCGCGGCATCGATCATCGCGAGGTCTCGCCCAACCGCGAACGCAAGTCGATCAGCGTCGAGCAGACCTTCGTGACCGACCTGACCTCGCTCGAACAGTGCGAAGCCTCGCTGGAGGGCTTCCTGCAGCAGCTGGAGGCGCGCATCCGCCGCAGCGACGCGCAGGATACGATCAACAAGCTGTTCGTCAAGCTGCGTTTCGCCGATTTCAGCCGCACCACGGCCGAAGGCATGGGCACCGCGCCCGATGCGGAGCAATACCGCATCCTGCTGGCCACCGCATTCCGCCGCAACACGCGGCCGGTGCGGCTGATGGGGATAGGCGTGCGGCTGGGCGAAGCGGGCCAGCAGCTGGGACTGTTCGACGGCTAAGGCGCTTGCCTCCTCAGCCCTTCCATTCGCGCGCCACCGTGCCCGGCGGATGGCGGAACCAGCCGGGATCGGAATAATCGCCGGGCGCGACATCGTCGCGCACCTTCAGCACGCTGAACATGCCGCCCATCTCCAGCGCGCCGAACGGGCCCTGGCCGCTCATCATCGGCAAGGTGTTGTCGGGCAGCGGCATCTGCATTTCCGACATCCCGGCCATGCCGCTCGCGCCCATCGACATGTAGCCGGGAATCATCTTGCCGATCCGGCCGGCGATGTCGTCGTGCGGCACGCCGATCATGTTGGGCACGCCGTGTCCCATCGCGTTCATCGCGTGGTGGCTCTTGTGGCAGTGCAAGGCCCAGTCGCCGGCCACGGCATCGAACTCGATGGCGCGCATCGCGCCCACCGGCACGTCCACCGTCACCTCGGGCCAGCGCGCGCCGCGCGGCACCCAGCCGCCGTCGGTGCCGGTCACCTCGAAGGCATGGCCGTGCAGGTGGATGGGGTGGTTGGTCATCGTCAGGTTGCCGATGCGGATGCGCACGCGGTCGCCGCTGCGGGCCACCAGCGGGTCGATGCCGGGGAACACGCGCGAATTCCAGGTCCACATGTTGAAGTCGGTCATTTCCGACACGCGCGGCGTGCGGGTGCCCGGGTCGATGTCGTAGGCCGCGGCCAGGAACACGAAGTCGCGGTCGGCGCGCAGGCGGCGCGCGTCGCGCGGGTGCACCACGAAAAAGCCCATCATGCCCATCGCCATCTGCACCATCTCGTCGGAATGCGGGTGGTACATGAAGCTGCCGGGGCGGCGCAGTTCGAACTCGTAGACGAAGGTCTTGCCGGGCGGGACGTGGGGCTGGGTCAGGCCGCCCACGCCGTCCATGCCGGACGGCAGCAGCATGCCGTGCCAGTGCACGCTGGTGTGCTCGGGCAGCCTGTTGGTGACGAAGATGCGCACCCGGTCGCCTTCGACCGCCTCGATCGTCGGGCCCGGGCTCTGGCCGTTGTAGCCCCACAGGTGGGCGGTCATGCCGGGGGCGAATTCGCGCACCACCGGCTCGGCCACCAGGTGGAATTCCTTCCAGCCATCGTTCATGCGCCACGGCAGCGACCAGCCGTTGAGCGTGACCACCGGCCGGTAGGGGCGGCCGGCCGCGGGGGGCGGCGGCGGCTCGGTGCCGGCCGAGGCGCGCACGGGCGCCTCGGGGATCGCGGCGGCGGCGCGGGCCACCATGCCGGCGCCGAGCGCGGCGGCGCCGCGCAGGAAATCGCGGCGGGAGCTCATCGCGCAGCCTCCGCATCGGCCGGCGCCTCGGGGCTGCCGCCCAGCTCGTAGCGCAGCTGCGCCGCGGCGATCCAGAAATCGCGCTGCGCGGCAATGGCTGCGGCCACCGCGTCGGCGTGCATGCGGGCCTCGGTCAGCAGGTCCCATACGCCGATCAGCATGCCGTTGTAGCGCAGCAGGCTTTCTTCGTTGACGCGGGCATGCAGCGGCACGATCTCGTCCCGGTAGTGGCGGGCCAGGTCGTAGCCCGAGCGGTAGTGGCGATAGGCTTCGCGCGCCGCCGAGCGCGCGGCGATGGCGACCTCGGCGGCCTCGGCGAAGGCACGGTCGTATTGCGCCTGGGCGCGGGCCGCGCCGATCCGGCCGAAGTCGAAGATGGGCAGTTCGAAGCCTACGCTCCAGGCGTTCTTGTCGGGCTCGCCGCCGTTCCTGGTCGTGTGGCCGAAGCCGGCGTCGAGCACGTTGACGAAGCGGGTGGCGCGGGTCAGGCCCAGCGCGCGGGCCGTGCCGTCGACGTTGCGGCGGGCCATGCGGACGTCGAGCCGGTCGCGCAGCGCGCGCCGTTCGATGTCGCGCTGGTCGCCGATGCGGGCTGGCAGATCGGGCAGCCGGTCGGGTAGTTGATAATCGGCATCGTCGGCCCACAACCCCAGCAGCCGGGTCAGGCGCTCGCGCGCGGCGTCGGCGTCGTCCAGCGCCCGCGCGTGGCGGGCGGTGGCCTCGGCGTACAGCAGTTGCTCGCGCAGCTGGTCGAGCCGGCTCCAGTTGCCGGCAGCGCGCATGCGCTGCGCCAGTTCGGCGCGCGACTGCGCGAGCGTGCGGACCTGGCCGGCGTATTCGGCCAGCTGGCGCGCGGCCACCGCCTCGAAATACGCGCGCCGGGTCCGGGCGGCCAGCGCCAGCACCCGATTGGCCAGGTCGAGCCGGGCCTGCTCGAAGCGGGTATCGGCGATGCGCGAGCGCACCGGCAGCGTGAACAGGCCGATCACGTCGAACACCACGGCGCGTTCGATCTCGCGCCGGTCGCCTTCCACCGAACGGCCGAAGGCGAAACCGGGGTTGGCGAGCCGGCCGCCGGCCACGCGCTCGGCTTCGGCCGCGCGCAGCCCGGCGAAGGCGGCCTGCAGGCCGGCGTTGTGCATCAGCGCGAGCCGCACCGCGTCGTCGGCGCCCAGCGGCTGCGCCAGCAGGCGGCGCGTGGCATCTTCGACCGCGCTGCGGTCGGCGTCGGAGCCGTCGGTGGCGGGAGCGGCAGGGGCGGCCGCAGCCCAGGCGACGGGCAACGCGGCGCGACCGGCGTCGGCGGACAGGCCCAGTCCCGGCTCGGCCAGGCGCTGCACGTCGCCGGCGCCGCCGTCTGCCGAAAAACCGGCGCAGCCCGACAGCAATACGGTCGTCAACGCCAGGACCTGCGGCAGACGCCGGCCGGCCTCAAGGGTGGTGGGCGTCATGCTGATGCTGCACATCGGGCGATCCGGCCGCGGGAGCATGAGCGCCGGAACCGCCGTCCATCATGTGGCCGGCGTGGTTCATGCCATTGCCGCCCGTCCCGTGGCCGGCATGGTCCATGGCCTCGGCGGCGGCCACGGCCTGGTTCAGGCGGGTCCAGTCGCCCACGGCGCGATCCTCGAACAGCATGTAGCCCGCGAACGGCGACACGTAAAGCATCGGCGCGACCGGCGTATCCGGGTCCAGCGCCGATCGCGGCGGCTGGGAGGCGGCCGCGATCGCCGCCGCGGCGGGCAGCGCCGCCGCCAGCGCGAGCCACCGCATCACAGCGGGCGGCCGTCGACGGCGTTCACGTCGTAGCCGGCGTCTTCGATCTGGTGCGCCACGCGGGCCGCGTCGTCGGCGCCGTCGACCTGCACGGTACCCGCCGCCAGGTCGACCTCTACCCTGGCCTGCGGATAGATTTCGTGCACCGCCTGCGTGACGGCCTTGACGCAGTGGCCGCACGACATACCGTCTACGTTGAATCGGGACATGAACGAGCTCTCAATGGGAAACGCGATGGCGCAAGTGTCGACCTTCCCACGATGGGCAGGTCAAGCCTTTTCGGCCTCAGGCTTCCCGCCCCGCGCCGCCAGCCAGGCCAGCGCCCCAGCGCCGGCGCGCCGCCCGGTGGCGAAACAGGCGGTGAGCAGGTAGCCGCCGGTCGGCGCCTCCCAGTCGAGCATTTCGCCGGCGCAGAACACCCCGGGCATGCGGCGCAGCATCAGGCCGTCGTCCAGTTCGGCGAAGTCGACGCCGCCGGCGCTGCTGATGGCCTCGGCCAGCGGCCGCGGCGCGCGCAGCACGATGGGAAGGCGCTTGATCGCAGCGGCCAGCCGCAGCGGATCGCCCCAGCCCTGCGCGCCCACCACCTCGCGCAGCAAGGCCGCCTTGGCGCCATCGATGCGGACCCGGCTGCGCAGGTGGCTGGACATCGACCGGGTGCCGCGCGGCCGCGTCAATTCGGCAGCCACCCGTTCCGGGCCGAGCCCGGGCGCCAGGTCCAGCCACAGGGTGACCTGGCCGTGCGCCGCGATGGCGTCGCGCAGCCCGGCCGACAATGCATAGATCAGCGTGCCCTCGACCCCGCCATCGGTCAGCACGAATTCGCCGGCGCGCCGCCATTGCCTGCCGTCGGCGCCCACGAAGCTGGCGTGCACCGAACGCACCGGCTGGCCGGCGCAGCGCTGGCGCAGGTGTTCGCTCCAGCCCACGTCGAAACCGCAATTGGACGGTGCCAGCGGCGCCACCCGCACGCCGCGCGCGCCCAGCACGGCGGCCCATGCGCCGTCGGAGCCAAGGCGCGGCCAGCTGCCGCCGCCCAGCGCCAGCACCGCCGCATCGGCCGCCACGGCCAGCGGCCCGCCGGGCGCATCGAAACGCAGCCCGCCGGCGTCGTCCCAGCCGAGCCAGCGATGGCGCATGTGCAGCGCGGCCCCGGCCGCCCGCAGGCGGTGCAGCCAGGCGCGCATCAAGGGCGCCGCCTTCATGTCGGTGGGAAACACGCGGCCCGACGAACCGACGAAGGTGCCGATGCCCAGCCCGCCGACCCAGTCGCGCAGCGCCTGCGGGCCGAAGCCGCGCACGATGGCGTCGAGCGCGCCGGCCCGCGGGCCGTAGCGCGCCAGAAAGCGTTCCAGCGGTTCGGAATGGGTGATGTTCATGCCGCCCTTGCCGGCCAGCAGGAACTTGCGGCCGGCCGACGGCATGGCATCGTAGATGTCGACCCGGCAGCCGCCGGCGGCCAGCGTCTCGGCCGCCATCAGGCCGGCCGGACCGGCGCCCACCACCGCGACGCGCGCGGGCGCCCCTGACGGGCCCAGCGCTAGCTCCGGACCAGATTGAGCAGTTCGGCGCGCGTGGCCGGATTGTCGCGGAACTCGCCCAGCATGACCGAGCTCACCATCGACGAATTCTGCTTCTCGACGCCGCGCATCATCATGCACATGTGCTGGGCCTCGATCACCACGCCCACGCCCAGCGCGCCGGTCACGCGCTGCACGGCCTCGGCGATCTGGCGGCTGAGGTTTTCCTGGATCTGCAGGCGCCGCGCGTACATGTCGACGATGCGCGCCACCTTCGACAGGCCCAGCACCTTGCCGTTGGGCAGGTAGGCCACGTGCGCCTTGCCGATGAAGGGCAGCAGGTGGTGCTCGCACAGGGAATAGAGCTCGATGTTCTTGACCAGCACCATCTCGCTGGTGTCGGACGTGAACAGCGCGCCATTGACGATCTCGTCCAGGTTCTGGCCATAGCCCTGGCAAAGATACTGCATCGCCTTGGCGGCGCGCAGCGGCGTCCCGCGCAGCCCCTCGCGCGACGGATCTTCGCCGAGCGCTTCCAGAATGGCGGTGTAATGTTTCTCCAGCGACATGGGTTCTCCTGAAAACTCGTTCCTGCGACGCCTGGCGCCGGCCTGTTGCTCCCGAGGCTTTGCAAGATCCGTTTTCTTCGTCTCATAATCCGCCATCGGAACATGGCAGGATACCCCAATCGGCCCGGCCGCCCCCCCGGATGCCCTGCGGCCGACCCGGACATGAGTTCATTACGCGCCAGCCTGTACGCAATCGGCCGCCTGCCGATTACCATGCAAGACCCCGCATCTTTCCTTCTACCAAGCAACCATCATGTCGCACCCCTCTTCCCGTACCCCTACCCACCCGATCCACCCCCAGTTCCTCTCCCGCTGGTCGCCGCGCGCCTTCACCGGCGAAGCGATCGAGGAATCGACCCTGCTCGGCTTCATCGAGGCCGCGCGCTGGGCGCCGTCGGCCAGCAATCTGCAGCCGTGGCGCTTCATCTACGCGCGGCGCGGCACGCCGTCGTGGGAACGGTTCATGGGCCTGCTGTTGGAAGCCAACCAGGTCTGGGCCGCCAACGCCTCGGCCATCGTCTACGTGCTGTCGAAAACGACCCGGCCGTCGGGCGACGGCGAAGTGCCGTCGGTCACCCATTCCTTCGACGCCGGCGCGGCCTGGGCTTACCTGGCCCTGCAGGCCAGCATCGAAGGCTGGATCGCCCACGGCGTGGGCGGCATCCACCGCGACCGCATCCGCCAGGAACTGGCCGTGCCCGACAGCTTCGCCATCGAGGCAGGCATCGTGATCGGCCGGCTGGCCGACAAAAGCGTGCTGCCCGAGGCGCTGCAGGCGCGCGAAGTGGCCAGCGACCGCCTGCCGCTGGCGGCCATCGCCGCCGAAGGGCGCTTCACTTTCTGACCGGGCCCGCGCGGCGCTAGCAATAGCGCTCAGGCAGCCGTCCTACCGCATGGGCCTCGCCCAGCAGCATGGCAACCCGGGGAGCCAGGTCCGCCGGGGCGCCGCTGGTCAGGATGCGCAGCGAACCGGCCACGCCGGCCTGGCCGCCGGCCGGCGCGCCGCGCGCCAGCAACTGGCGCCGCAATTCCTGCGCGAACGGCACGCTGGTTTCCAGCACCGGGAAATCGTTGCCCACGCAGCGGCGGATGGCCGGCAACAGGAAAGGGAAATGGGTGCAGCCCAGCACCAGCACGTCGGCGCCGCGCGCCAGCAGGTCCGACACCGGCGCCGCCACCGCGGGCATCGCCTCGTCGATGCCGGCGCCGCGCTCGACCAGTTCCACCCAGCCCGGGCAGGGCCTGACCAGCACCTCGGCCGCGGGCGCCTCGCGCGCCACCAGCTCGCGGAACTTGCCGCTCAGCAGCGTGCCGCTGGTGGCCAGCACGCCGATCACGCCGCTGCGCGTGAGCCGCGCGGCCGGCTTGACCGCGGGCTCGATGCCGACGAAGGCGCAGTGCGGATGAAGGCGGCGCAGTTCGCCGATGGCCGCCGCCGTGGCGGTGTTGCAGGCGACGGCCACCGCGCGCGCGCCCTGCCCCATGAAATACTCGGCGATCCGCCGCGCCCGTTCGACCACCGCCTGCGCCGGCTTCTCGCCATAGGGAAGATGGCCGGAATCGGCCACGTAGACCAGGTCCTGCCCCGGCATGAGGCGCCGGATCGCGGGCAGCACGCTCAGGCCGCCCAGCCCGGAATCGTAGACCCCGACCGGGGCCGGCGCGCACAAGGCCGACATATCGGGATCCGCCTGCCGATCAGTGCGTGGCCAGCTTGAGGCCGACGATGCCCAGCACGATCAGCGCCAGGCTGGCCAGCCGCCCCGCCGTGGCGGGCTCGCCGAACAGCGCGATGCCCAGCACGACGGTGCCCACCGCGCCCACGCCGACCCAGACCGCGTAGGCGGTGCCCATCGGCAGCGACTTCATCGCCACGCCCAGCAGCACCACGCTCAGCACCATCGCCAGCACCGTGCCCACGCTCGGCCACAGCCGGCTGAACCCTTCCGTATATTTGAGACCCACCGCCCACGCGACTTCCAGCAGTCCGGCGACGATGAGGATGGCCCAGGCCATGTCGACACTCCTTGGCGGCGGCAACGGCGCCGCGGGCGCGCCATTCTAGCGCATGGGCCGCTGGCCGGGCCGACGTCCAGGCCCTGGAAGCTGCCGGCGCCGGCTCAGGCTGGCGGAGTCTCGCTGCGCACGCTGTTGAGCCACTCGCGCCACACCGCCACCAGCAGCGCCATCAGCACCGGCCCGACGAACAGCCCGACCAGCCCCATCGTCTGCACCCCGCCCACCAGCCCCAGGAAAGTAGGCAGGAACGGCAGCTTGACCGGCCCGCCCACCAGCCGTGGCCGCAGGGTCTTGTCGACCACGAACAGTTCGAAGGTGCCCCAGGCGAACAGCCCGGCCGCGGCCACCAGCTTGCCCGAGCCGACCAGGTACAGCGACACCATCGTGAAGGCCAGCGGCGCCCCGCCCGGGATCAGCGCCATGAACCCGGTGATCAGGCCCAACAGCACTGGCGACGGCACGCCGGCGATCGCGTAGGCCGTGCCCAGCACCAGGGCCTCGCCCACGGCGATCAGCCCCATGCCGGTGACGGTGGCGCTGATGGTGGCCGGCACCACGCGCGAGAAGCGCATCCAGCGCGCCGGCAGGATGCGTTCGCCGACGACGTCGAGCTGCGCCACGATGCGTTCGCCGTCCTTGTACACGAAGAACAGGATGATCAGCATGAAAACGACGGTCAGCGCCAGGTGGAACACGTTGCCGGTGGTCGACAGCACGATCCGGTAGATGTTGCCGAGATGCTCGCCGCTGATCAGCTGCACCCACGAGCCCAGCGCGTGCGGGCTTCCCAGGTAGTCGTTCCAGTAGGCGGCCAGCCGCTCGCCCACCGCCGGCAGCCCCTCCAGCCAGCCCGGCGCCGGCAAGCCGTCGCGGTTGGCCACCAGCAGCCACGCGATCAGGTTGCCGGCTTCTTTGATGGCGTACGACACCGCCAGCGACAGCGGCACGATCAGCCCCACCACGATCAGCAGCAGCGCGAAGGTCGCGGCCACGGCGGTATGGCCGCCGCAGGCGCGCACCCACCGTTCGTACAGCGGCCAGCTGGCGAAGCCGATGATCAGCGCCGCCAGCCCCGGCACCAGGAATCCGCTGAAGAAGTACACGCCGGCGGCCAGGACCAGCACCAGCAGCCAGCGCGCCACGAGATGGACCGGAAACACGGGAGACGTCATGGAATCCAGGCGGAAAATCGACGGGCTCCACTGTACCAGCACCGCGATTGCCGGCCTATCGCGTCCGCCCCCGAGCCGGCACGCCGTTTGCTGGCGCAGGCGGTCCACATCCAGGAGACCGCCATGGACAAGACGCAGAAACCCGCCGACAAACTGGCCGACGACCGCGCCCGCGAGGAGCAGCGCAGCCACCGCGACGAACAGAAGCGCACCAAGAAGGACGGCCACGTCGGCCAGATCGGCACCGGGCAGGACCAGCAAAGCCAGCGCCAGCGCGGCGCCGGGGCCCGGCGGACGTAAGAACCCGCCGGCCGCGCCCGGGAAGCGCAGCAACGCCGTGAACCGGCAGGGACACGGCGTTTATCATTGAGCCCGAGCCACCCGGCATCTTCCGTCCACTTTCCAGAGCCCCACCATGACCATTCCGCATACACGCCTGGGCAATTCCGGCCTGACCGTCTCGCGCCTGGCGCTGGGCACGATGACGTTCGGCCTGCAGACCGAAGAAAGCGTTTCGCGCGCCATTCTCGACCGCGCGGCCGAGGCCGGCGTCGACTTCATCGATACCGCCGACGCCTATCCTATCGGCGGCGACCTGCAGACGGTGGGGCGCACCGAGGAAATCGTCGGCCGCTGGCTGGCCGGGCGCCGGCAGAATTTCATCGTGGCCACCAAGGCCTTCAACCGGGTCGGCCCCAACCGCTGGGACCTGGGCCTGTCGCGCAAGCACCTGTTCGACGCCATCGACGGCTCGCTGCGACGGCTCGGCACCGACTACGTCGACCTTTACCAGCTGCATAGCGACGACCGCCGCACGCCGCTCGACGAAACGCTGGAAGCGCTCGACCACATCGTGCGCTCGGGCAAGGTGCGCTACATCGGCGTCTCCAACTTCCTGGCCTACCGGCTGGCGCGCGCGCTGGGCCGCGCCGACCTGCGCGGGCTGACCCGCTTCATCTCGGTACAGCCGCGCTACAGCCTGCTATTCCGCGAGATCGAGCGCGAACTGCTGCCGCTGGTGCAGGAGGAAGGGCTGGGCGTGCTGTCGTACAACCCGCTGGCCGGCGGCCTGCTCACCGGCAAGCATCGCTTCGAAAGCGGCCCGCCGGCCGGCACGCGCTTCACGCTCGGCACCGCCGCCACCCGCTACCAGGAGCGCTACTGGCACGAACGCCAGTTCCAGACGGTGGCAGAACTGCAGCGCGCGGTGGCCGAATCCGGGCTGCCGCTGGCCACGGTGGCGGTGGCCTGGGTGCTAGCCAACCCGGCGATCAGTTGCGCGATCATCGGCGCGAGCAAGCCGGAACAGCTGGCGGACACGCTGGCGGCGGCGGAATTGAAGCTCGATCCCGAGCTCAAGCAGAAGCTGGACGACCTGACCGCCGAGTACCGGCAGGGCGACGCCGGACGCTGAGGCCTGCCGCGGCAGCTGCAACGAAGTGTATGACCGAAGGAGATCCTGAAATGTCGGAAATCAAGCCCAAGCCCCCCGCCACGCCCAGCCCGCCGCCGGGCAACGACGACCTGCGCGGCACGCCGACCGCACCGCTGCCGCCCGGCCCCGACGTCGTGCCCGATACCGGCGCGGGCCAGGACGAGGCCGAAAAGGAAGAAGCCACGCGCCACGAAGACTGGGGCAAGCGCTAAAACTCGCCCCTGCTCGCCTGCCTGCCAGGCACGGGCCAGCCCGGCTGCCGGCCATCGCGGCATCGGCCGGAGCACGATGCCGGGACGGCGGCGCTACAGCGCCGGCATCGGCGGCGCGGCCGCGGTGATGCGGTCGATCTCGGCCAGGTCTTCGGGGCCCGGCAGCCACCTCACGGCGTCGACGTTCTGCTGCAGTTGCTCGGGGCGGGTGGCGCCGGCGATCACGCTGGCCACCACCGGCTGGGCCGCCAGCCAGCCGAACGCCAGTTCGAGCAGCGTATGGCCGCGCGACTCGGCGAACGCCGCCAATTGATCGGCCAGTTGCAGATTGCGATCGTTCAGGTAGCGATTGGCCAGCCGCGCCTCTTTGCTCAGGCGCGTGCCGTCCGGCACCTTGCCGCCGCGGTACTTGCCGGTCAGGAGGCCGCTGGCCAGCGGGAAATAAGGCAGCAGGCCGACCCCGTAGGCGCGCAGCGCCGGCACCAGCTCGGGTTCTTCGCGCCGCTGCACCAGGCTGTATTCGTTCTGGCAGCTGACGAACGCATTGCTGCCCAGCTCGCGCGCGATCCAATGGGCCTCCACCACCTGCCAGGCGGCGAAATTGGAGCAGCCCACGTAGCGCACCTTGCCGCTGCGCACCAGGTCGTCGAGCGCGCGCAGCGTTTCCTCGACCGGCGTGAGCGGGTCGGGCCGGTGCAGCTGGTACAGATCGATCCAGTCGGTGCGCAGCCGGCGCAGGCTGGCCTCGACGGCCTCGATCACGTAGCGGCGCGAGCCGCCCTGGGCACGCCCGGTGTCGTCCATCGGCATGCCGAACTTGGTGGCCAGCACGATCTGCTTGCGCCGGTCGCCCAGCAGCTGGCCCATCACCGTTTCGGAACCGCCCTTGTTGCCGTAGATGTCGGCCGTGTCGAACAGCGTGATGCCGAGATCGATGGCCTTGTCGATCACGGCGCGCGACGCATCGAGATCGATGCGGCCGCCGAAGTTGTTGCAGCCCAGGCCGACCAGCGATACGCGCAGGCCCGACTTGCCCAATGAACGCAATTCCATGATCGAATCTCCTTGTGTCTCGAGAGGCCCCGCCGCGCCGCTCAGCGCGCGGCGGCAGGTTTGACGAAGCGCAGCGTCATCCGGTCGGATTCGCCGATCGCCAGGTACTTGGCGCGGTCCTTGTCGCCCTCGCGCAGCGTGGGCGGCAGCGTCCACACGCCTTGCGGGTAGTCCTTGGTGTCGCGCGGGTTGGCGTTGATCTCGCTGCGCGCCGCCAATTGGAAACCGGCGGCGCGCGCGTGTTCGATCACGTAGTCCTCGGTCACGTAACCGCTGGCGATCATCTGCGCCAGCGAAGTGCCGGGCCGCGCGCGATGCTCTTCCACGCCCAGCACGCCGCCCGACTTGAGCACCGCGTAGAAGGCGCGCAGCGTGTCGTCGAAATGGCCGTCCTTCATCCAATTGTGGATGTTGCGGAAGGTAAGCACCATGTCGGCGCCGCCCGGCGGATGGATGTCGGTGAAGGCCTTGACGGGCAGCGTGCCCACCGTCACCTTGCCGTACACGTCCGGGTCCTGCCTGAGCTTGGCCTCGTAGCGGGCGCGCGAGCGCGCGCGTTCGGCGTTGGCGCCGCCGGGCTCGTAGTGGGCGGCGTACAGCTTGCCGCGGTCGCGCAGGTAGGGAGCCAGGATCTCGGTATACCAGCCGTCGCCAGGCGCGATCTCGATGACCGTCTGGCCGGGTTGCAAGCCGAAGAATTGCAGCGTTTGCCTCGGATGGCGGTAGACGTCGCGGGCCTTGTTGGCGGCGCTGCGCTGCGGACCGGCGATGACGGCGTCGAGCGACGGCACCTCGGCCGCCGGCGCGGCGCCCGCGGCCCCCAACGGCGCGGCGCCGGCCAGCGCGGCCAGGATCATGGCGCGGCGGACGGGCGAGAACGAATGGCGCATGATGCTTCCTTCGGCAAGATACCCGGCGCATCCGCCCGGGCCGAGCGCGCAGCTTACCGCGCGCCGCCGAAGCAAGAGCTTAAATCCCCCCTGGCGGCAGGGCGAAGCGGCGGCGAGATCATTCGAAAAACATATAAACATAAAGAAAGACCCGCTGGCGGCGCGGCGGCCGACACTATCCCGCTCCATGTCCAACCAGGAGTTCCAATGAAAACGACCCTCCGCGTTCTTGCGGCCGCCACGCTCGCCGCCGGCCTGGCGGCGTGCGCGTCGAACCGCGCCGACATGGCGCAATCCTCCACGCCGGTGCCGGCCACCGTCTCGTCGAGCCAGATGCGCATGTTCACCGATGCCGCGCGCCAGGTATCGGCCATCGACAGCCAGTACGCCACCCGCATGCAATCGGTCGACCCGATGCAGCGCGAGATGCTGGACCGCGAGGCCAACGGCGAGAAGGCGCGCGCCGTCAACAGCGCCGGGCTCAGCGTGATCGAGTACAACGCCATCGCGATGGCGGTGCGCGACGACCCGACGCTGATGCGGCAGTACTCGGAAATGAGCTATCAGGGGATGTCGGGGCAGGGAATGCCGCAGCAGGGAATGCCGCAGCAGGGAATGCCGCAGGGAAGGCCCCGCTACTAGCCGTAGCAGCAGGGGATCGACGTGGCGATGCGCGCCGGCGGCGTGCGGCCGGCGGCGCCTCGTTTCACCAGATCTCGACTCTATCGTCCGGCGGACGCACCATCGCGTCGCCCGGCCGGCACGAAAAAACCTGCCCGAAGGCGGCCATGTTCGACGGCGCGACGATGGCGCGCAACGGCCCCGGCAGATGCGGATCGATCGCCAGCAATTGTTCCTGCCGCTGCGGGCGCATCTTGGTGCGCCAGGACCTTGCCCAGGCCAGGAAAAAACGCTGGTCCTGGGTATAGCCGTCGATCGGTCCCGGGTTCCCGCCGTGGTCCAGCGCGCGCCGCAGCGCGTCGTACGCGACGTTCAAGCCGCCCAGGTCGGCGATGTTCTCGGCCAGGGTGAACCGGCCGTCCAGCTTCAGGTCGGGCCGGCCCGGCGCCGGCTCGTAGCGCTCGACCTGGACGGCCAGCCGCGCCGCGCGGGCCTCGAAGGTGTCGCGGTCGGCCGGCGTCCACCACTGCATCCGATTGCCATCGCCGTCGAACTGCGAGCCCTGCGTATCGAAGCCGTGCGTGATCTCGTGGCCGATCACGGCCGCGATGGCGCCGTAGTTCAGCGCCGGATCGGCGCCCGTCTGGAACAGCGGCGGCTGCAAAATGGCCGCGGGAAAAACCACCAACCAGGTTCTGCGTCGGCGAATAGCCGGCATTGACCTGCTGGGGCAGCAGGGGCCAGTCCGCGCCGTCCACCGGCCGGCCGATGCGGGCCGCGGTCCGCTGCAACGCGAGCCGGCGCAGCGCGGCCACGTTGGCGTAATGGCCGGCGGCCGATATCTCGATGCCCGACCAGTCGAGCCAGGTGTCGGGATAGCCGATCTGCACCTTCAGCTTGTCCAGCTTGGCTACCGCCGCCTGGCGGGTGGCCACGCTCATCCACGCGGCCTGCTGCAGCCGGCTGCGCATCGCGGCCCGGACGTTGTCCACCAGCGTCTGCATCTCGGCCTTCATGGCCGGCGTGAAGGCGCGCGCGACGTACAGCTGGCCCAGCGCCTCGCCCAGCAGATCGTTGGTATCTCCCAGCACTTGCCGCCAGCGCGGCGGCTCCTGCGGCACGCCTTCGATCGCCTGCCGGTAGAAACGGAAGCGGGCGCTGCGGAACGGGGCGGACAGATAGCCGGCCGCATCGTCGAGCGCGCGGGCGCGCAGATAGGCCTGCCAGTCGGGCAGGTCCACCTCCGACAGCATGGCGTCGACCTCGGCCGCGTAGCCGGGAAAGAGCAGCGAAAACCGCTGCGTCCCGGCCCCCATCGCCTGCAGGTAGCCGGCCCAGCCGAAATGCGGCGCGATCGCATCGGCCTCGGCCACCATGACCGGGTTGTAGAGCTGGTCGTAGGCATCCCATTGTTCGGGCGACGGCGATACCGCCGCCAGCCGCGCTTCCACCGCGAATGCGCGCCGCGCCTGGTCCTGCGCGTCGGCCCCGGTCCGGCCCGATAGCCGGAACAGCTCGGCCAGGTAGGCCAGATAGGCCTCCCGCAGCGGCGCGTATTCCGGATCGCTGTAGTGCTCCGGCGTGGGCAGGCTCGGCGTGCGCGGCTCGATGGTGCCCAGATAACGGCTGGCGTTATCGAAATCGGGCTCCGCCGCGAGCGTGAACACGGCCGATTCGCCGCGTCCGGCGCTGTCGCGCAGATAGTCCAGCAGATCGGCCACCGAATGCAGGCCGTCGATCTGCGCCAGAGCCGGCGCCAGCGGCTGCACGCCGGCGGCCGCCAGCGCGGGTTCGTCCATGGCCGCCCGGTAGAACAGTCCGACCTTGCGGACGACGGAGCCGGCCGCCGCCTCGTCGGCCTGGACCGCCGCGTCGTCGAGCACGGCGCGCAGCACGTCTTCGCTCTGTTCGAGCAGGGTGCTGAGGACCGATACGAGAGAGCGGTCCGCGGGAATTTCGGTGGCCGCCATCCACCTGTTGTTCACGAACCCGTACGGGTCGGCGCAGGGATCGACGCTGGCATCGAATTCGGCCACATCGAGGGCCGGCGGGGTGACGGCGCGGTCATCGCCGCCGCCGCAGGCGGTGGCGAACAAGACGGTGGCGAGGGACAGCAGGACAGGCTTGGCGGGGAATCGGAACATGGCTCGGTGGTGGGAAGCGCCGGGCCATCGTAACAAAAATCGTCTGTTCGCCCCGCCTGCAAGCTTTTACGCGGCGCGTGTAGATTCTCCCGCCACCCGCGGGTGCGCGCGCCAGCGCGCCCGCCCCGCTTCGGCCGTGGCTAGCGCCGGTCGGGGCTTCCGCCCGAGCCCGCCGACGCGCCCGTGCCGGGATCCCCGCTGCTGCCGGGCGCGCCGGCCGTATTGCCGGCATTGTCCGTACTGCGCGCACTGTTGCCGTCGCTCGAGCTGGACGGCCCCTGCATAGTCGGGGGCGGGCTTTCCGGCGGCGCCGATGTGGAAGGCGTGGGCGGCGCCGACGGGCTGTCGACGTTCTTGTTGCAGGCCGCCAGGCCCAGCATGAGGGCCGCGAGCAGCGACAGCCGGCCCGTGACGTTGAGGACTTCTCGCATATCGACCTCCCTGGTGCGATCGGAAACGCCCGGACTCAGCACGAGACGTGCCCTCTCTTGCGAAGGCGGCGGGCAGGCAAATTGCTGAGGCCGTGGCCTTTCCGATCCGGCTGCAGCCACCGGCTTCCAAGGAGTACGACCCGCATGGATCAGAACCAGCCCAATCGCCGCCGGGACGTCCTGAAGGCGTTTGCCCTCGGCGTTCCCGCGGCGCTGAGCGCGCGCACCGCGTCCGCCGCGGCGCCTTCGTCCTCTCCACCGCCCGGCGCCGCGGCTGCCCAGCCGGGCGGCGGCATGCCGATGCCCATGCAGAACGCCGGGGCCGGCCAACGCACGCTGCGCTTCTTCAACCGCGAAGAAGCAGAAGCGATGGACGCCATCGCCGCGCGCCTCATTCCCGCCGACGAGCTGGGCCCCGGCGCCAAGGAAGCCGGGGTCACCCGTTTCATCGACGACCAGCTCGCCGGCGCCTGGGGCAGCGGCGACCAATTCTATCGGCAGGGCCCGTTCGAGCAGGGCACGCCGGAACAGGGCTACCAGCTGTCGTACACCCCCGCCGAGATGTTCCGCGCCGGCCTGGCCAAACTCGCCGACGCCAGCAACAAGGCGCACGGCAGGCGCTTCGCAGAACTGTCGGCGGCCGACCAGGACGCCCTCCTCGGCCAGCTCGAAAAAGGCCAGCTCGACTTCTCGCCGCTACCGGCGGCGGTGTTCTTCCAGGCGCTGCTGGACGCCACCATGGAAGGTTTCTTCTCCGATCCGCTGTACGGCGGCAACGGCGGCATGGCGGGCTGGAAACTGGTCGGCTTCCCGGGCGCCTATGCCAGCTTTTCCAACGACATCGAGCGCCACGGCGTGGCATGGACCCGTCCGCCGGTCTCGATCGCCGACTCGCACGGGCATGAAGAAGGGCACAGGCCATGAGCAAGACGATGCCCAAGGTGGATTTCGCCCTCATCGGCGGCGGCTGGACCGGTTCGGTCATCGGCAAGGAACTCGCCGCCGCCGGCCAGAAGGTGGTGGTGCTGGAACGCGGCGAACCGCGCTGGCCCTCGCCCGACTTCCAGGCCCCCGCCGCCCACGACGAACTGAAATACGTGCGCCGCCACGCGCTGCACCAGAACGCCGCCACCGAAACCTTCACCTTCCGCAACAACGTCCAGCAGAAGGCGCTGCCGATGCGCCGCTGGCAATTCGCCTATCCCGGTACCCACCTGGGCGGCGCGGGCAACCACTGGTCGGGCGCGTACTACCGCTTCCATCCGGTGGACTTCGCGATGCGCAGCTACTACGAGAAAAAATACGGCGCCGCCATCTTCGACCAGGACCTGACGGTGCAGGACTGGCCGCTGACCTACGACGAGCTCGAACCGTATTTCGACCGCTTCGACTATCTGGTGGGCGCCTCCGGCTTCGCCGGCAACATCAAGGGCCAGCTGCAGCAAGGCGGCAACCCGTTCGAGCCGTGGCGCTCGCGTCCCTACCCGAATCCGCCGATGAAGGTGCCGTACGCGCCCGCGCTGTTCGGCGAGGCGGCGGCGCGGCTGGGCTACCACCCCTACATCCAGCCCTCGGCGCTGGCCACCCGGCCGTACGTGAACAGCGAAGGATTGCCGATGAGCGCCTGCGTCTACTGCGGCTTCTGTTCCAACTTCGGCTGCGAGCATTTCGCCAAGGCCTCGCCCCAGGTCTGCATCCTGCCGGCGGCGATGAAGCTGCCCGGCTTCGAACTGCGCACCGGCGCCCACGTGCTGCGCGTGGAGCTGACGCCGGACAAGAAGCAGGCGCGCGGCGTGACCTATATCGACGGCGCCGGCGAAGAAGTCTTCCAGCCGGCCGACTCCGTGGTGCTCTGCGCCTTCGGCATCAACAACGTGCGCCTGCTCCTGCTGTCGGGCATCGGCCGCCCCTACGACCCGGCCACCGGCACCGGCGTGGTCGGCCGCAACTACACCCACCAGACGACCTCGGGCGTCAACCTGTTCTTCGACGAGTCCGTCAACATCAACCCCTTCATGGGCGCCGGTGCGGTGGCCGTCACCATGGACGATTTCAACGCCGACAATTTCGACCACGGCCCTCTCAAGTTCGTCGGCGGCGGCTACATCCAGATCCAGGTGGTCAGCGGCGCGCCGATCGGCTACCACCCCACGCCCAAAGGCACGCCGGCCTGGGGCGGCCAGTGGAAGAAGGCCGTGCGCCGCTACTACAACCACTCGGCGTCGATCACCATCACCGGCTCGGCCATGCCCACGCGCGGCAGCTACCTGAGCCTGGACCCGGCCTACAAAGACGCCTGGGGCCAGCCGCTGCTGCGCGTCACCTACGACCTGCCCGACAACGACATCCGCATGTCGGCCTTCCTGACCGAAAAAGGCGACCAGATCGGCAAGGCGATGCGCGGCGTGGTGGCCACCGAGCCCGGCCCGCGCAAGAGGCCGTTCACGTCGACGGCCTACCAGTCCACCCACCTGACCGGAGGCGCCGTCATGGGCAGCGATCCGCAGACCAGCGTCGTCAACCGCTGGGGCCAATGCTGGGACGTGCCGAACGTGTTCGTCACCGGCGCCTGTCTGTTCCCGCAGAACTCCGGCTACAACCCCACCGGCACCGTCGGCGCGACTGCCTACTGGATCGTCGACAAGATCAAGCAGGACTACCTGAAGGCGCCTGGCAAGGCGTTGCAGGCATGAGCGCGCATCCGCCCGGCCCCGCGGGGAATGTGCGCGCCTTGCCGGCGGAAGACGCCACGCGGCGCCGCCGGGGCCGCCTGGGAAGCGCCGCCGCCCGGACGGTCGGCCTGATGGTGCTGGGCCCGGTCATCACGCTGATCGCGGTCGGCTACCAGATGTGGGACGATTCGCGCGGCAGGCTGGCAACGCCGGCCGGCGGCGCGCTGCCCGCGGCGGGCGCAGCCGGCCGGCCCGCGCCCACGGTGCCGCCGGCCAG
>NZ_BAABFO010000029.1:0-59471 GCF_039541095.1 Pigmentiphaga soli | reverse complement strand
GATCCTACAAAAACTCGCCCGCTTGTGTGGGCGAATTAACGGGACAGAACACTAGGTAGCCGCCGCCAGCAGCCGCGCCACCCGGCCGACGTCACCGCAGGCCTCGAGCGCGCGCAGCGCTTCGAGCGCCCGGCGCGCGCCCGCGTCGCCCAGGTACGGCGCCGCGTTCTCGGCGAACTTGGCGTCGACCGTGGCCGACGGCACCGGCGACGTCCGCCCCGGCGGATAGTCGCTGCGCGCGGCGAAGCGGCGGCCGTCGCGCATCGTGATCGTCACGCGGTGCGGCCAGCAGCGCGGGAATTCCCGCTCGAGTTCCGCGTCGTGCACCACCCGCACGCGCCGGCGCACGTCGTGCACCTGTTCGCCGGCCGTTTCCGGGCGACGAATCGCGTCGAGCGGCACGGCGCCGCGCACCAGCGCCAGCGCGACCGAATACTGATGGCTGACCGTCGCATCGAAGGCCGAAGCCAGCGCCGGCCGATCCGAGACTTCGATCGATTGCCGGAACGTGGCGATCTCGACATCTTCGATCTGGGCCGGGTCGATGCAGTGGTTGCGCCTGAGTTCCAGCGCCGCCTCGGTCGGTCCCTGGGCGAAGCGGCAGGTGGCGTAGGGTTTGACCGTCATTTGCGCGAATTCGTAGCGTTCGCCGAGGTCGGCGTCGAGCCGCGACAGATCGCGGCTCGGCGCCATGACGGCGCAGAAGCCCAGCGGGCCTTCCAGGATGGCCGGCGGGCCACCCACGCCGCAGGCCCGCATCTGCGCGACCATCACGCCGGATTGCGCGGCGCGCGCGCCATGGAACGCGGAGTCGAGCATCGAGCCGTCGATCTGGTGCTGCCTGAGGCCGCCTGCCGTTGCGCCGGCCAGCCCGAGCGTTTCGGCGCACGCGGGGCCGTCCAGGCCGAGCAGCCGCGCAGCCGCAGCGGCGGCGCCGAACACGGTGCAGGTGCCCGTGTTGTGGAAGCCGGCGGCATAGTGGCCCGGGCTGACCGCGGCCGCCACCCGCGCGGCGACCTCGTAGCCGGCCAGCACCGCGCATAGAAAGCGGGGGCCGTCGGCCGCGTGGCGCTCGGCCAGCGCCAACGCGGCCGCGATCACGGGGCTGCCCGGATGCATGGTGCCCGGCTCGTAGGTGTCGTCGTAGGTGTGGATGCGGCCGTGCAGCGCGTTCAGGAAGGCGGCGCCGGCTGCCGGCGCGCGCTCCGCCGTGCCGACGACCGTGGCGTCGTCGGCGCGGCCCCATTCGGCCGCGGCCCGGCGCGCGCCCGCGCAGGAGGGCATGTCGATGCCGGCGAACATGACGCCGACGGTATCGACCACGTGGTCGAGCACCTTGGTGCGCAGCGGCGGCGGCGCGTCGTTCCAGTTCAGTCCGGCCGCGAACGAAGCGAGCCTGGTTCCTTGACCCATGGTGATGTTTCCTTTGTTCAGTCGATGGCCAGCTCGGGCTTTTCCTTGACCAGGCGTTCCCAGTGGGCGATGTCGTCGATCATGTACCGGGCGAAGTATTCCGGCGTGCTGCCGATCAGTTCGGACCCGGTGGCCGCCAGCTTTTCCTGGATGGCCGGATCCTTCAATACATCGACGAAGGCGCGGTTGAGCCGGGCGATGACCGGCGCCGGCGTCTTGCCGGGTACGGCGATACCGTACCAGGCACCGGCCTCGATGCCGGGCACGCCGGCCTCGGCGTTGGTGGGGATGTCGGGCACCAGCGGTGACCGGTGCTGGCTGGTGATGGCCAGCCCGCGCAGGCGGCCGTTCTGCACGTACTGCACCATGTCGATCATCGGGAAGAACAGTACCTGGACGCGGCCGGCCAGCGCGTCCACCAGGGCCGGCGTGCCGCCCTGGTAGGGCACATGCATCAGGTCGGCGCCGGTTACCGACTTGAACAGTTCCCCGGCTAGCGCGCTGGCCGACCCGGCGCCCGCCGAGCCGAAGTTCAGCTTGCCGGGTTCCTTCCTGGCCAGCGCCACCAGTTCGGTCAACGTCTTGGCCGGCACGTCCTTGCCCACCATGATCAGGTTGGGCTGGGTGGCCAGCAGCGTCACGGCGGCGAAGTCGCCGATCGGGTTGTAGCGCAGGTGCTTGCGCAACGCGCCATTGATGGTGTGGCTGTTGGTGATGAACTGGATCGTGTAGCCGTCGGGCGGTGCGTTGGCCACCAGTTCGGAAGCCAGCGTGGTGCCGGCACCGGGCCGGTTCTCGACCACCACCGGCTTGCCGAGCAGCGGCGGCAGCTTCTCGGCCAGGATGCGGGCGATGGTGTCGCTGGCGCCGCCGGCCGCGCCGGCGACGACCATGCGGATGCTGCGGTTCGGATAGTCCTGCGCCGCGGCGCCGCCGCTCGCGATCAGAGCGGCGCAGCAGGCCAGCAGCGCCAGGCGATGCGGGCGGCCCATCCGTGTTTGCGGGATTCTCATCGTGCGTCTCCTTTTCTCCTTTGTTCGCATGCCCCGGCTGCCCCGTGCAGCCGGGCGTCAGCGCGGCGGGCGCATGCCACCCGCGCCGGGGGTCGACAGCGTCACGACGTCGCCCTGCGCCAGGGTCATGGGCGTCTTGTCGGGAACCGGCTCCCCGTTCTTCCGGATGCCGCCGGTGCTGCCAGGCTGCCCGCCGCGCAGCCCCTTGGGCGGGATGCCGAGTTTGCCGTGCGAAGCGCGGACGGTCATCGGCGCCGGCGACAGCGATTCGAACTCGAATTCCTGCCCGCCGCCGCCGCGCCAGGCGCCGGCGCCGCCGGAGTCGCGCCTGATGCGCTTGTGGCGGACGCGCACCGGTACGGTGGCCTCCAGCACCTCGACCGGCAGGTTCGACGAATTGGCCGGGAAGCTGCGGCAGTCCAGTCCGGGACGGTCCAGCCGCGCGCCCATTCCGCCCATGATGAACATCGATTCCGAAAAACGCCGGCCGTCTTCGTGCACACCCGAAAATAACACCGCGAACTTGTTGCCCGACTCGGCCAGCAGCCGTTCCGACAGGGCGTCCTGCAGCGCCTCGACGATGGCGTCGGGGATGAAATGGCCGCTGCTCGACTTGAGCCGCACCGGCGCCGGCGGCAAGGGGTTCAGGAAGCAGCCTTCCGGCGCCGATACGCGCAGCGGCGCGAAGGTCCCCTCGTTGTTGGGCAGCGTCGGGCACAGCAGGCATTTCATGATGTAGGCGCACCATACGTGCGTATAGACCATCGTGCAATTGATGCCGACGTTCTGCTGCGGCGTGCTGCCCGCGAAGTCGATGCCGACCTCGCCCGCACGCACGGTCACGGTCGCGTGGATGTCCATCGGCCGCCCGGCGCCCTCGAGCTGGGTATGGCCGCGGTAGGTGCCGTCCGGCAGCAGGGCGCGGATGGCCGCGCGCATGGTCTGTTCGGAATGGGCGACGATGGCGCCGCCCAGGCGCTCCAGGTCGGGCAGCCCGGACTCGTCCAGGAAGCGCGACAGTTCGCGCTGCATCACGCTGCACCCCGAGATCAGCGCCCGCATGTCGCTGGCGATCTGCGCCGGCACGCGGACGTTGGCCTTGAGCAGCGCGAAGAAGGTGGCGTTCTCGCGGCCGCGATCCATGATCTTGAGCGGCGGGATGATGAGCCCTTCCTCGTACAGTTCGCGCGGCTGCGCCGACAGGCAGCCGCCGATGTCGCTCATGTGCGCCATGCACTCGGCGAAGCCGACGATGCGGCCGTGGTGGAACAGCGGCGCGACCACCGCCACGTCGTTCAGGTGGCCCATGATCCACCAGGGGTTGTTGGTGACCAGCATGTCGCCCGGCGCCAGCGTATCGGCTGGAAAGGACTTCAGCAGTTCGCGCGCGGCGATCGAGTTGGTGCCGATCTTGGAGGCGACGCCGGCGTCGCTCACGAGCAGGCGGCCGGCCGGGTCCAGCAGCAGCGCGCCGAAGTCGCGCGCCTCCACGACGATCTTCGACATCGAGGTGCGCAGGATGGCATAGGCGGCCTCGTCGACCACCGTCACCAGCTGGCTCCACAGCACTTCCAGGTCTATCGGGCCGAGCCCGTGTTCGTGCGCGGCCGCGGCCGCGTTGGTATGCATAGTCGTCATGATGGTTCCTAGGCTGCCCGGACCGGATCCAGGGCCACACGCAGGCTGCCCAGCGCGTCGATCGACGCCCTGGCGCCGGCGCCGATGAAGACGGCCGACTCGGTTTCCTCGACGATGGCCGGCCCGTCGAACGCCGTCCCCGCCGCCAGCGCATAGCGGTCGTAGACCGGCACCTTGCGAAAGCCACCGGCCTCGGGCACCCACGCGTCGCGCTGGCCGCGCCGCGCCGCGCCGGCGTTACCGCCGGGCGCGGCCAGCCGCGGCTTGCCGCCCGGGTCGGCCGCGGTCACCCGCACGCGCCATCGCACCGCTTCCAGGCCGCCGCGTTCGCCGGCCTGGTGGTAGCGCGCGGCGTAGGCTTCGGTGAAGCGGCCGGCGATGCTTGCGATGCCGGCCGTATCCAGCGTGCCGCCGTCGACCGGCACGTACAGTTCGAAGCTCTGGCCCCGGTAGCGCACCGCCACCGCGCGTTCCACCGCGAAGTGCGCGGCGTCCGGCACGCTGGCGCGCACCACTCGCTCGGCCTCGCGCGCCATGTCGTCCAGCAGGGCGTCCAGCGCGGCCGGATCGGCGTCGTCGAGCGGGACCAAGCCGCCGCGCAGCACTTCGAACGACGGGTCGGCCACCAGGAAGCCGAAGGCCGATAGCACGCCGGCCCGCAGCGGGTAGATCAGCTCGCCGGCGCCCAGCAGGCGCGCCACGCCATAGGCATGGACCGGGCCCGCCCCGCCGTACGGGAACAGCGCGAAGCGGCGCGCGTCCTTGCCCTGTTCCAGGCAGTGCACCTTGGCCGCGCGCGCCATGTTGGCGTTGACCACGCGATGGATGCTGCAGGCGGCCTCTTCGATCGACAGCCCGAGCGGGCGCGCCACGCTGCGGTCGATCGCCGCCCGCGCCGCCGCCACGTCGAGCCGCATCGTGCCGCCCAGGAAGGAATCGGCGGCCAGGTAGCCCAGCACCAGGTCGGCGTCGGTCACGGTGGCGTACTCACCGCCCAGGCCGTAGCAGGCCGGGCCGGGGGCTGCATTGGCGCTGTGCGGACCGATCTGCAGCATGCCGATTTCGTTGACGTGAGCGATGCTGCCGCCACCGGCGCCGATCTCGATCATCTCGACCACCGGGATCTGCAGCGGCAGGCCGCTGCCGCGCGCGAAGCGGTCGGAGCGGCCGAACTCGAAGCTGTTGGACTTCAGCGGCGCGCCGCCCTCGATCACGCAGACCTTGGCGGTGGTGCCGCCCATGTCGTAGGCGATGAGGTCCGGCACGCCGCTCTGGCCGCCGATGAAGGCAGCGGCGGTGGCGCCGCCGGCCGGCCCCGATTCGGTCAGCCGCACCGGGAATCGCGCGGCGGTCTCGACGTCGACCAGGCCGCCGTCGGAAGTCATGATGAGCAGTTCGGTGCGTATGCCCAGTTCGTCCAGCGCGCGGCGCAGGCGCCGCAGGTAGCCGCGGATGACGGGGCGCACGTAGGCGTTGGCCGCCGTGGTGGTGGCGCGTTCGTACTCGCGAACGTCGGGCATGACCTCCGACGACAGGCAGACGTCCACGCCGGGCAGCCGCCGCGCCAGTTCCTGCGCCACCTGTTGTTCATGGGACGGATTGGCGTAGGCGTGCAGCAGGCATACGGCCACGCTTTCGATGCCGGCCGCCCGCAGTTGCCCGGCCAGGCGCGCGCCCGCGCCGTCGGCCGGCGGCCGAAGGACGCGGCCATGGTGGTCCATGCGTTCATCGATCTCGAACACCAGGTCGCGCGGCACGATCGGCGGCGTGACGGCCAGGTCGATGTCGTAGATGTTGTAGCGGCTCTCGCGCGCGAACTCCAGCACGTCGCCGAAGCCGGCGGTGGTCACCAGCGCGGTGGGCACGCCGCGCCGTTCGATCAGGCTGTTGGTGACCAGGGTGGTGCCGTGGACCACGCGGCGTATCGTGTCGGCGGCGATGCCGGCGTCGGCCATTACGCTGCGGATGCCGGTCATCACGCCGCGCGCCAGGTCCTGGTAGTCGGTCAATACCTTGCCGGTAGCGAGACGGCCGCCGGCGGCATCGAAGGCGACCACATCGGTGAAGGTGCCGCCGATGTCGACGCCGAAGGTAACGGACGGTGGAAGCGTCATTTCAGTTATCCATGGTGCTGCGCACTTGCCACAATGCATGAGCCCGCGTCGCTTCATCCAGGATGCGGCGGATCCGGCTTCGCCGGTCCGCTCGCATCGCCCCCTCGAGGGGGCGAGCGAAGCGCGTAGGGGGTGGGTTCATCCCAGCGGAATGTCCACGTCCAGCAGCGGAGCGTGCTGCTGCGCGCCGTAGACGTCGGTGTCGCCGATGTCGCCCGACGATACGCGGCGCGGAATCGTGGCCTTGAAGGCCAGGGCAGGGGCGTATGGCGTGAACAGCACGTCGCTTTCGGCCACGCCGTACAGGCGCGCGATCAGCGCGGCGTCGAGCACGCCGGCGGCCAGCACGCGATCGTAGGTTTCGCGGTCCCCGAACATGATGTCCAGCGTGACCTCGAACGGCCCGGCGTTCTTGCTCTTGCAGACTTTGGCCAGATGGCGCAGCGTGGTCATGGGGTCACCTCCTGGAGTTCGATGGGGAACAGGGCCAGCGGATCGTCTTGGCGCACTACGTGGAAGACGGAAAACCGATAGGTGGGACCGACCGAGATGTCCGACGGAGAGAAGGGGAAGGCCATGTTGCCGCTCTTGCACAGCCGGCCCGGGAAGTCGATCTTGGGCGTGACGACGCGGGCAATGGCCAGCACGGCCCGCGCCGTTTCCTGGTCGGCCGCCACCACTTCGATGACGATGCCCAGTTCGTGCGAGGCGGTCTGCCGCACCGGCTCGCCGGCGCCCATGACGCCGTCCTTGCCGTAGACGTGCAGCACCATCCGGTAGGCGTCGGACGACAGGCCGATGTCGGCGGCGCGGCGAGCCACGTCGGCGCGCACCTCCTCCAGGTAGCCCTCGATCTGGCCGATCAGGACCGGGTCGCGCGTGCCGCATATCGTGATCGCCCGAAAGCCGACGCATTCCGCGCCCTCCAGCTTCAGGTCGTAGCGCCGCGGCCGCCAGCGCATGCCCGCGACCCGGACGGCGCGGTCGGACAAGGCTTCGAACGTGCAGTCGGTGGCGTCCAGCGTGCCGCCGGGCTCTTCGTGCACCGACGGGCTGGCGTTCTCGTGCAGCGCATGGGTAGCCACCGATAGCGTCGTGCAGCGCCGCTGCGGATTGACCGGTTCCACGTCGATATGGTCGTCGCGCACGGTGACCAGCAGGCAGTCGTGGCCCTTGGGCGTGGCCGACGCGCAGCTGCATTCCAGCATCTTGCCGGAATACCAGGCGGGCGCCGGCGCCAGCCCCATGTGCATGGCGCAAGCCGCCCACGAGGCGGCATCGCTCGCGCGCGCGGCCAGAATCACCTGCGCGCCCTGCTCCAGCGCCCGCACGAACGGCTCGGCGCCCATCATGCCGACGATGCGTGACGACCGGTCGACCGCCTCGGCGGTCAGTTCGGGCACGTTGCGCAGCGCCGCGACGCGGCCGTCGGCCAGCCAGACCTTGACGTCTTCGGCCTTCTGCTCGGCGTGGATCAGCGCCATGCGGAAGGCCAGGCCCTCTTCGCGGGCCACTTCGCGCGCCAGTTCCGCCACGATCTGCAGGTGAGGCTCGCCGCCAGCGCCGCCGCAACTGCCGATCACCACAGGTACGCCGGCAGGCACGCCCGCCCGCAGCATCAGGCGCAGGTCGCGTTTCATGGCGGCGCGCGAGTTCAGGCATTCGCCGGCGCCCAGGTAGTGGGGGCCGGGGTCGGTGCTGCCGCCGTCGCAGCCGATGAAGTGGGGGTTGCGCGCCATCGCCAGGCGCAGCGATTGTTCCGGAAATCCGTATCCTAGGATGCTCGTGGTCGAGACCATCCGACATTCTTTCAATGCGTCGTGCATGTCTATCTCCTCCGTTGCGCGCGCTGCCGGTCGAGCCGGCCGCCGCTTCGGTGGACGGCATGTTCGGCCACGCGGCCTCTTCCGACAATTTCCGATTTCTCGCGAGGGTTGAGATTTACGAATGTCCGGACGGGGACAGGCAAGGGGTCTCTGGCATTCGAAAACCTCATGCCATGGAACAAATCGGAAATTGTCGACGCGCGCCGACTGCCGGAATATCCGGCGCGAAGACCGCACGAGGAGACAACGATGAAATCGCTACGCAGTGGCTTGCCCTTTTCTTTCCTGCTCGCGGCGCTGGCGCTGGCGTGCCCTGCCGGCGCGGCCCCGGCCCCTGGCTATCCGGCCAGGCCGATCAGGATGATCGTGTCGGGCGGCCCGGGGGGCGGGGTCGACACGATCTCACGGCTGATCGGGCAAAAGATGACCGAGGACCTGGGCCAGCCGGTCGTGTCCGAGAACCGGCCCGGCGCGGGGACCATGCTGGCGACCGAGCTGGTCGCCAAGGCGCCGCCCGACGGCTACACCATCCTGCTCACGACCAACAGCCTGTCGATTAATGCAGCGGTGCGCAAGATCAACCTGGATCCGCTGGCCGATCTGGCGGCGATCACGCTGGTGGCCAGCGCGCCCGACATCCTGGTAGCCAATCCGCGGCTGCCGGCCAAGAACGTCCAGGAAGTGATGGCGCTGGCGCGCGAAAAGCCCGGCAAGATCACCTTCGGCTCGGCCGGCACCGGCTCGGGTACCCACATGGATGGCGAGCTGTTCAAGTCGCTGGCCGGCATCGACATCCTGCACGTGCCGTACAAGGGCGGTTCGCAGGCGCTGGCGGACCTGCTGGGCGGCCACATCGACCTGATGTTCATGAATCCGATCGGCGTGCTGGGCCAGGTGCGGCGCGGCGATGCGCGCGCGTTGGCGGTCAGCACCACCAGCCGCCTGCCGCTGCTGCCCGAGGTGCCGACGCTGGCCGAGGCGGGCGTGCCGGGCTACGATTCGGGCGTCTGGTACGCGGCGTTCGCGCCGGCCGGCACGCCGGCCGACATCGTCGACGCGCTGCACCGGGCGATCGTGCAGGCGCTGAAGTCGCCCGCGGTGGAAAAAGAGCTGCAGTCGCTGGGCGCCCAGGTGGTGGGGAGCAGCCCGCGCGACTTCCATGCATACCTGGCCGCCGACATCGCCCGCTGGCAAAAGGTGGTGCAGGGCAATCCCAAGCTGCGCATCGCCGACTGAACGCGGCGCCGGACAAGGATGAACAATTGCAAACGCCGTTGCCCACCGGCGGCGAGCCGCGCCTACACTAGCTGCGTCATTCGCATCCTGTCAGGGGACACTCCATGCTTTCCATCCTCCGGTCCGGCCGTTGCCTGGCGCTTTGCGCCGCGGCCATGACATTCGCGTGGGCGCCGGCCCACGCTCAGCTAATGGATTCGATCAAGGGCGCGCTGGGCGGCGCGAGCAGCCAGGGTTCGTCGTCGGGCGGCTCGTTCCTGGGCGGCGGCAGCGGCAGCGGCGGCGGGCTGGGCAGCCTCTCCGGCCTGAGCGGGCTGGCCGGCGGGTCCCTGCCCTCGCTCGATTCGGTCGGCACCGGCAACATCGCCGGCATTCTCGGCTTCTGCGCCAAGAACAAGTTCCTGGGCGGCGATGCGACCTCGCTGCAGGACAAGCTGCTGGGGCAGCTCGGCGGCCAGAGCAAGGCCCAATCCGACAGTGGCTACGCCGAGGGCCTGAGCGGCATCCTGGGCGGCAACAGCGGCCAGAAGGTGGACCTGAACGGCGGCGGCCTGAAGCAGAAGCTCACCGACCAGGTCTGCGACAAGGTGCTGGAGTACGGGCAGTCTCTGCTGTAGCGGGCGGCAGGCTTGCCGAACCCGCCCTGCCGCCGCACAATGCCTCCTCCCCCACACGGAGTGAGACGATGAAAAAAATCATAGCGCTTGCGGCACTCTCCATCACGGCCTGCGTGCCGGCGCGCTTCGCGGCGGCCCAGGCCGCCTACCCCAACAAACCCATCCGCCTGATCGTGACCTTCGCCCCCGCCGGCAGCGTCGACATCATCGCGCGGGTGATCGCGCCCAAGCTGTCGGAAAAGCTCGGCCAGAGCGTGGTGGTCGAGAACCGGGCCGGCGCCTCGGGCATCATCGGCATCGAAGCCGTCAAGAACGCCGCGCCCGACGGCTACACGCTGATGCTGAACACGATTCCGTTCGTGGCCAATCAGTACATGTACAAGAAGCTGCCCTATTCGCCGCTGAACGATTTCGTGCCGATTTCGCTAGTGGTGGCGTCGCCGTCGGTGCTGGTCGTCAACCCGAAGAAAATGCCGGTGAATTCCGTCAAGGAGCTGATCGAGGTGGCCAAGTCCAAGCCCGGCCAGCTCGACTACTCCGCGGCAGGCGCCGGCACCAATCCGCACATCTCCGGCGAGCTGTTCAACAAGCTGGCCGGCGTGAAGCTGCAGGCCATCCAGTACAAGGGCGGCGGCCCGGCTGTGGCGGCGGTGGTCAGCGGCGAGGTCGGCATCATGTTCTCCAACGTCTCGGAAAGCGCCGCCTTCGTCAAGAGCGGCCAACTGCGCGCGCTGGGCGTGACCAGCTCCGTCCGCTCGCCCGTCTATCCCGACCTGCCCACCGTGGCCGAGGCCGGCGTGCCGGGCTACGAGTTCAGCACCTGGCACGGGATGCTGGCGCCGAAGGGCACGCCCGACGCGATCGTGCAACTGCTCAGCCAGAAAGTGCAGGAAACCGCGAGGGATCCGGAAATCTCCAAGCGGCTGCAGGAAATGGGCCTGGACGTCATCGCCAGCACGCCGCAGCAGTTCGGCGAGCACCTGAAAAAGGAATCGGCGAAGTGGGGCCAGGTGCTGAAAGACGGCGCGATTACGCTGGATTAGAGCGTGCTGTGCACGAGGCCCGCGCGCCGCTCGTGCACTTCCTGGCACGACAGGCAGCGCTTGGCGGTGGGATAGGCCAGCAGCCGGGCGTACTCGATGTCGTCGCCGCAGTTCACGCACTGGCCATAGGTGCCCGCGGCGATGCGGGCGCGGGCCGCGGCCACGTCGCGCAGTACTTCCAGCTGCAAGCCCACCGCCGCGTGGTCGAGGTCGACCAGCAGGTCGCCGCCCGAGGCGTCGCCCTGGTCGCCTGCCGCCCCGGACAATTCGGCATACGATTCGTCGGCCAGCTCCTGTGCCTTGCGGCCGGCTTCCTCGCGCGCAGCCAGTTCGCGGCGGATGAGCGCCTGTTCGAGCAGCGCAAGCTGCGTCGGGTTGGGATAAGGGCTGGGTACGGACATGGCAAACTCCTGGAAGACGCGGCCATGCGGCCGCCTGCGCTCGCCGCCGCCTGTTTGTGACATATTGAGCCGATCCGGCCCCGCTGCCTTGATTACGATCAAACGGATTCCATGCCCAGAACCGCGATGAAACCGACGCCTGAATTCTTCAACCTCCACCGCCACGATTTCGTGCGCGTGGCCGTGGCGGTGCCGCGGCTGCGCGTGGCCGACCCGGCCTTCAACACCGCGCAGACCATCGCCGCGATGCGCGAGGCCGCCGGCCGGCACGCGCTCGTCGCCCTGTTCCCCGAACTAGGCCTGTCGGCGTATTCGTGCGACGACCTGTTCCAGCAGCAGCCGCTGCTGGACGGCTGCCTGCGCGGGCTGGAGGCGGTGCTCGAGGCCTCGCGCGAACTGCCGCTGATCGCGGTGGTGGGCCTGCCGCTGCGCATCGACGGCATGCTGTTCAATTGCGCGGCGGTGGTGCACCGCGGGCGGCTGGCCGGCATCGTGCCGAAAACCTACCTGCCCAACTACCGCGAGTTCTACGAGATGCGGCAGTTCGCCTCCGGCGACTGCCTGCGGCGGCGCGAACTGTCGCTGCTGGGGCAGCAGGGCGTGCCCTGCGGCGACCGGCTGCTGTTCGACGTGCCCGACCAGCCGCTGTTGCGCTTCCACGTGGAGATCTGCGAAGACCTGTGGACGCCGATTCCGCCGTCGTCGTTCGGCGCGCTGGCCGGCGCCACGCTGCTGCTGAACCTGTCGGCTTCCAACGTCACCATCGCCAAGGCCGACTACCGGCGCGAGCTGGTGGGCAACCAGTCGGCACGCTGCCTGGCCGCCTACGCCTACAGCGCCGCCGGCTACGGCGAATCCACCACCGACCTGGCCTGGGACGGCCACGGCATGGTGTGCGAGAACGGCACCCTGCTGCGCGAGACCGAGCGTTTCCTGGACGACTCGCAGCTGATCTGCGCCGACGTCGACCTCGACCGGCTGGCGCAGGAGCGCGCGCGGCAGACCAGTTTCTCGCAGTCGGTGCTGCGGCACCGGCAGGCCTGCGCCGAGTTCCGCACCGTGGTGATCGATGAAAAACTGGACCGCGCCGGCCGCATCCTGCTCGATCGCGAATACGGCCGCTTCCCCTACGTGCCGGCCGACCCGGTCAAGCGCAACGAGCGCTGCGAAGAGATCCATGCGATCCAGGTGCAGGGTCTGGTCACGCGGATGCGCTCGGCCGGCATCAAGAAACTGGTGATCGGCGTGTCGGGCGGGCTGGATTCCTGCAATGCCCTGCTGGTGTGCGCCGGCGCGGTCGACAAGCTCGGCCTGCCGCGCGAGAACATCGTGGCCGTATCGATGCCCGGCTTCGCCACCAGCGAGCGTACCCGCGCGCAGGCCAACGCGCTAATGGCCGGCATCGGCTGCAAGGCGCTCGAAATCGACATCCGGCCCAGCTGCCGGCAAATGCTGGAAGACATCGGCCACCCCTACGCGAGCGGCGAGGAACGCTACGACGTGACCTTCGAGAACGTGCAGGCCGGCGAACGCACCAGCCACCTGTTCCGGCTGGCCAATATGCACGGCGCGCTGGTGGTGGGCACCGGCGACCTGAGCGAGCTGGCGCTGGGCTGGTGCACCTACGGCGTGGGCGACCACATGTCGCACTACGGCGTCAATGGCAGCGTACCGAAGACGCTGGTGCAGTACCTGATCCGCTGGGCCGCGGACGCGGCGCCGTTCGGGCCGGCGCTGGGGCCGGTGCTGAAAGACGTGCTCGACACCGAGATCAGCCCCGAGCTCGTGCCCGGCGGCGTGCAGCGCTCGGAGGATTCGGTGGGGCCCTACGAACTGCAGGACTTCAACCTGTACTTCCTGCTGCGCTTCGGCTTCCGGCCATCGAAGATCGCCTTCCTGGCCTGGCACGCATGGCACGACGCCACCCGCGGCCGCTGGCCCGACATGCCGGCCGAACTGCGCCACGCCTACGGCATCGGCGACATCAAGCACTGGCTGCGCGTGTTCGTGAAGCGCTTCATCCAGGACATGCAATACAAGCGCAGCTGCCTGCCGAACGGGCCCAAGGTGGGGTCGGGCGGCTCGCTGTCGCCGCGCGGCGACTACCGCGCGCCCAGCGATGCCGACGCGGGGGCGTGGCTGGCCGACGTGGAGACGATTCCGGACGCCATGGCGCAGGCGGCCTGAACTGCACTACCATGCCGGCTGCGACCTTGCTCACGAAGCCGGAACATCATGTCTCTGTCCGCTGCCCCGTACCCGGGCGCCCGCGTTGCCGTCCGCGACGCAACCCCTGCCGACATGCCCGCCATCCGGGCCATCTACGCCCACTACGTGCTGAACGGGCTGGCCACGTTCGAAGAAGTGCCGCCGTCGGCCGACGAGATGGCGGCGCGGCGCGAGGCGGTGCTGGCGGCGGGGCTGCCGTACCTGGCGGCCGAACTGGATGGGCGGGTGGTGGGCTACTCGTATGCCACCGCCTACCGGGCGCGGTCGGCCTACCGGTTCACGATCGAAGACTCGGTCTACGTCGGCTACGGCCTGTCCGGCCGCGGCATCGGCAGCGCATTGCTGGCCGAACTGATCGCCCGCTGCGAGCGCGGGCCGTGGCGCCAGATGCTGGCCGTGATCGGCGACAGCGCCAATGCCGGGTCGATCGCGCTGCACCGCCGCCTGGGTTTCCAGCCGGCCGGCACCTTGCGGGCGGTGGGGTTCAAGCTGGGCCGCTGGGTGGACACGGTGCTGATGCAGCGGGCGCTGGGGCCGGGTGCCGGCAGCACCCCCGGGCAGGGCAAGAGCGATTGATACACCGCCGGCGCCGCCGCGGCCATTGTGCCGCCGCGGCGATTCGCTGCGCCGCCGCCGGGCCCGCGCGTCCCTTACCCCGCCTGCCGTTCCGCCGACGCGTCTTCCTTGTCGGCGATCTTCAACCCCGCCTCCAGCACTTCCAGCCGCTGCGCGAACGGCACCACGATGGCGCCGTCCTCGTCGGCCACGATCAGGTCGCCGGGGCGGATCTGCACGCGGCCGATCATGACCGGCTCGCCGATCGACACGGTTTCGTAGTCCCATTGGCTCTTGATCGGCGTGAAGCCGCGGCAGTAGGCGGCAAAGCCCAGCCGCCGGATCTTGGCGGCGTCGCGGATGCAGCCGTCGATCAGCAGCCCGGCGATGCCGGCCTGCACGCAGTGGCGGCTGTGCAGTTCGCCCCATGAGCTGAGGTCGGTGAAGCCGCCGGCATCCATCACGACGAAGTCGCCCGGACGGGTTTGCGTGCGGATGGTGGCCGCATGCTTGACCAGCCGTTCCGAATGTCCGGCCGATGCGTGCTTGAGCATCTGGCGCATGGTGAAAGCAATGCCCACCGCCACCTTGTCGGGCGCGGTGCAGCGCAGGCCGGTGACGACCGAACGGCGGAAGCCCAGTTCCTCCATGGCGTCGGAGGTCGTGGCCGTGCCCAGCCGCTGCCAATTCTCGATTTCTTTCGGGTCAAGCATGACGTGGTGACTCCTCGTTGAGGTCAGATGTTAGTGCTCTGGCGCTGCACGCCGTCCGTGAAGCATGAACCCGCGCCGCCCCACCCAGGATGCGGCGGATCCGGTTCCGCCGGTCCGCGCGCATCGCCCCCTGGGGGGCGCGCGAAGCGCGTAGGGGAGGGCCTCTCATCCCCTCCAGCCCAGCCATTCGCACAGGCCGCGGCCCAGGATCCAGGCCTTGTCGTCTTCGCTAAGCCAGGGCAGTTCTTCGGTGAACAGCGTCAGGCACTGGCGGTAGGTGCAGGGCAGGCGGGTCATGTCGCTGCCCCAGAAGCTGCGCCGCGGGCCGTAGGCCTGCACCATCTGCCGGATCAGGCCGTGGATGTCGCGGAACGGGTAGGGTTCGTTGGAGAACAGCGGCAGCGCCGACAGCTTGACCGCCACGTTGGGCAGCTCGGCCATCGCGGCCAGGTAGTCCATCTCGGCCGGGTCGATGCGGAACGGGTGGCCGGCCACGCGGTGCATCGAGCAGTGGTCGATGACGATGCGCAGGCCGGGATGGCGGGTGGCGATGTCGCGCATCGCCGGCAGCGAGCCGGTGGGCAGGATCATCAGCGGCAGGCCGGCCTTCTCCGCGGCGGGCCAGAACCAGTCGACCGTGCCGTCTTCCAGCCAGCGGCGCTGCTGGGGCAGGTGGAAGGTCAGCCGCAGGCCCAGCATGCCGGGCTGCTCGCGCCAGCGGGCGAGCTGGGCTTCGCTGCGGCGATCTTCGATCGGCAGCCGGCCCATCGCGGCGAAGCGGTCCGGATGGGCCCGGGCGGCGGCCAGCACCAGGTCGTTGCGGTCGCCTTCGTAGGAGGGCGGCACCAGGATGGCGCGGTCCACGCCGGCTTGCGCCATTTCCTGCAGCAGCCCTTCGTGCGACAGCGGCACCGGGCGGTGGGCGCGCGCCGCCTGGCCCGGCACCCAGGGCCGCTCGGGCGTGTCGGCGGCCCAGATGTGTACTTGCGCATCGACGATCATGGTCGGTTCTCCGGCTTTCAGTTCTTGGGTACCTTGGCGATCTCGAGGATTTTCTTCCACGCCACGATCTCGCGCTCGATCAGCTCGCGGTATTCCTGGCGGGTGCTGGCCGACGCGATCACGCCCAGCGTGGCGTATTTGTCGATCACGTCGGGGATGGCGACGATCACGCGCAGTTCGGCGTTGAGGCGGTCCAGTATGGCGTCGGGCACGCCCTTGGGGGCCACCAGGCCGTTCCACGATGTCATTTCGTAGTCCAGCCCGGATTCGCGCACGGTCGGCACGTCGGGCAGCAGCGGGAAGCGCGTCGAGTTGGTCATCGCGATCGCGCGCAGCGCCTTGCTGCGCACGTGCGGGATGAGGGGCGGGATGGTGTCGAGCGCGAGGTCCACCGCGCCCGACCGCACCGCGGCGACGACGTCGCCCGAGCTCTTGAACGGCACGGTCACGCAATCGATGCCTGCCACCGACTTCAGCAGTTCGACGCCCACGTTGGGCGACGAACCGACGGCGATCGAGCCGATGTTGATGGTGCCGGGCCGGGCCTTGGCGGCGCGGATCAGTTCCTGGATGCTGCCGATGCCGACCTTGGGATTGGCCACGATCAGGAAGCCGAACTTGGCCAGGAGGCCGATGGCCTCGAAGTCGCGCGCGGTGTCGAACGGCACGTCCTTGAACAGCGTGGGCGTCATCGCCATGTTGCTGGAGGCGCCCAGCATCAGCGTGTAGCCGTCGGCCGGGGACTGCAGCACCTGCTGCGCGGCGACGATGCCGCCGGCGCCGGGCTTATTGTCGACGATGAAAGGCTGGCCCAGGCGCTGCGCCAGCTTTTCGGCGACGATGCGCACGGTCACGTCGCCGTTGCCGCCGGCGCCGAAGCCGACCACGATCTTGACAGGGCGCGAGGGGTAGGTTTCTGCGGCCCGCAGGGCCGGGGCCAGGGAGGCGGCGCACGACAGCGCGCCGGCCTTGAGGAGGGTCCTTCTTTTCACAGCCGTCTCCTGGACCGTTGCGCGCCGTGCCGGCGCGGGCGGCGGTCCTCGTTCTTCTCGGGATTCCGGGGTCGCTGCGGGGCGGGCAGCCGGAGTGCGAAGTGTAGCCCCAAGGCGGCGGATCCGGCTTTGAGATATTTTCAAAAGTCGAATAGCAAGACTCATGGATCGCGCCGGCCTGGCCCGTCCGGCCAGGCTATTCCATCACCTTGGCGGCCTCGGCCTCCAGCAGCCGGCACTCGGCGCGCAGCGCCTCCACCACTTCCGGCATGCGCGCCTCCGGCACCTCGGGCGCGTGGCAGGCGATGGCCAGCGAGCCGAACACCGTGCCGCCGGCGCCGCGCACCGGCAGCGCGAAGGCATGCACGCCGGCCGCCGTCTCGCCGCGGTTGAAGGCCAGGCCCTGCCGCTGGGAGCGTTCGATCATCGCCTCGATCGCCTTGACCGCCGTGCGCGTGCGCGCCGCCATGCGGGCGAAGTTGCTGGCCTTGATGCGCTCGCGCTCGGCCGGCGGCAGCGCGATCAGGATCGCCACGCCGCCGGCCGAGGCGATCAGCGGCCAGCGGGTGCCGAGGTCCATCGCGGTGCCCACGTACACCGATTCGCCGGCCCGGCCGATGCAGACCGTGTCGTCGCCGCTGTGCAGGTGCATCAGCGCCAGGCCGCCGAAGCGGCGCGCCAGGCGTTCGAGCGGCTGCGCGCAGGCGTGCTGGAAGGCGGCGTAGGCGGGCATGGCCTGCGCGATCTCGAACACCAGCGGGCCGGGCAGGTAGTGATGGTCGCTGCGGCGCTGCTGCACCAGGCGCTCGCGGACCAGGCCGGCCAGGATGCGGTGGGTGGTGCCGCGGTCGAGCCCGCAGCGGTCGGCCAGGTCGCTCAGGCGCCAGCCGAAACGCCCGCGCGTGCTGAGCTGGCGCAGGATCAGCGCGGCCCGCGAAATGGCCTGGGTACCGGTGCGATGCGGCGGATCGTTCGGAGGATCGGGCAATGCCATGGCGTGTCCCGCGGGCATGACTCACAGTTTCGCATTGTGAACTATTTTGCCCCTGCCGGGCCGCCGGCCTCTAGGAAGCGATGCGGCGCCGACCTAGGATGGCAGCAACGAGCACGCGGCCGCAGAGCCGCGGAAGGAGACGAGCGATGTTCCCGATTTCCAGGCTATGCGCCGCGGCCCTGGCGGCTGCCTTGCCGGTGCTGGCGCCGGCGCAGGACGCCTTCCCCGCCAAGCCCATCCACATGGTGGTGTGCTGCACCGGCACGCCCGAGGCGGTGGCCCGCATGCTGGCCAGCGACATGTCGGACCGTACCGGCCAGCCGGTGGTGGTGGAGGCCAGGCCGGGCGCCAACGGCATCCTGGCCGCCTCGTACGCGGCCAAGGCCGAGGCCGACGGCTACACCGTCTTCATCGGCACCAATTCCACGCACGCGGCCAACCAGAGCCTCTACCGGAAGCTGCCCTACGACTATGTGTCCGACTTCGCGCCGCTCACCGGCATCCTGCAAGGCAATCTGATGGCGGCGGTCAACGCCCGGTCCAAGGTGCGCAGCATCGGCGAGCTCACCGAGATGGCGCGGCGCGAGCCAGGCCGGATCAATTTCGGCTACGGCAGTTCGTCGGTGCGCGCGGCGGCCGAGCTGTACAGCCAGCTGGCCGGCATCAGGCTGACCGGCGTGCCGTACAAGACCAACCCGCAGGCGGCCACCGACCTGGTCGGCGGCCGGGTCGACCTGATGATCGCCGATACCGTGACGCTGATGCCGCTGGTGGAGTCCGGCAAGCTGCGCGCGCTGGCGGTGACCGGCACCAAGCGGCTGCAGGCGCAGCCGCAGCTGCCCACGATGGCGGAGGCCGGCGTGCCGGGCTATGCGCTGACCTACTGGCTGGGCGCGTGGGCGCCGGCCGGCACGCCGGCGCCCGTCGTGGCCCGCCTGAACCAGCTGCTGACCGCGGCCTTGAAGAGCGAGCGGGTACGCGAGTTCATCGCCAAGGCCGGCGGCGAGCCCTATCCGACCACGCCGCAAGAATTGATGCGCTTCCAGACCGCCGAGAAAGAAAAGTGGGCCCGCATCGTGGCCGGCGCCGGGATCGAACCCGAGTGAGGCCGCCGGCCGGGTCTTCGTTTGAACAGGAGCCAACGTCCATGTCGTTCTTCATCCGCTTCGCCGACGCGCCGCTCGGCCACGAAATCGTCGGCGTCGACCTGTCGCACGAGATTCCCGACGAACAATTCGCCCAGATCCAGGACGCCTACGACCGCTACGGCGTGATCGTCTTCCGCGGCCAGCGCATCACGCCCGACCAGCAGATCGCCTTCAGCCGCCGCTTCGGCCCGCTCGACCGCTACATCCTCGAGCGCTACAACCTGAAGACCCATCCCGAGATCTTCGTCGTTTCCAACATCCTCGGCGACGACGGCCAGCCGATCGGGCTGGGCGACGCCGGCCGCTACTGGCATACCGACATGTGGTCCATCCCGGCGCCGCCGCGCGGCTCGCTGCTGTACGCGCTGGAGGTGCCCGAGAAAGACGGCCGGGTCTACGGCGACACCTTCTTCTGCAGCACGCAGGCCGCCTACGACGGGCTGCCGCCGGACCTGCGGCGCGCCATCGAGGGACGCCAGGCGCTGTACAGCACGCGGCGCCTGGTGGACTTCCGCGTGGCCGCCGCGCAGGCCCAGAGCGGCGGCGCGCTGACGCAGGCCGAGATCGAAGGAATGAAAGAGCGCAGCAAGAACATGCTGCAGGAGATCACCCATCCGCTGGTGCGCCTGCACCCGCGCACCGGCCGCAAGTGCATCTACTACAGCGAAGGCGCGATCTCCGGCATCGTCGACGTGCCGCAGGCCGAGGCCGAGCAGATCCTGGAGGCGCTGCGCCGGCACCTGCTGCAGCCGGAGTTCATCTACCGCCACCGCTGGGCCGCGGGCGACCTCGTGATGTGGGACAACTGTTCCTGCATCCACAAGGCCACCGGCGATTTCGACCTGCCGCTGCGCCGTCGCATGCATCGCACCACGCTGCGCGGCACGGTGCCGATCCCGTCGGCCGCCGGCGCGGCGGCCGTGCAATAGACGAGGACAGCCCATGCCCCCGCAAGACGACACCCCCTTTGCCGCGGGCCGCGGCAGCGCCATCGAACGGATTGCCACGCGCATCGTCGCGGTGCCGCTGGAAGAGCCGATCGTGCATCCCTTCCTGGGCGCCCGCACCCAGTTCGCGACGCTGCTGGTGGAGGTATGGACCGCCGACGGCGTCAAGGGCCTGGGCTGGGCCACCTTCGAAAGCCCGCGCCAATTGGCCGCGCTGGCGCAGGTGGTCGACAGCATGGCGCCGCAGCTCAAGGGCCGCGACGCCCTGCTGCGCACCGCCTTGCACGATCTGATGTGGAACCTGACGGTGGACCTGCTGCACGGCGGCGCCACCAACCTGGCGCTGGCCGCGGTCGACATCGCCCTGTGGGACATCGCCGGCCGCTATGCCGGCATGCCGTTGTGGAAGCTGCTGGGCGGCTGCCGGCGCGAGGTGCCCGCCTATGCCAGCTGGACGCTGTGGCGGCACCAGGACGACGCCAAATGGGCGGCCGAGGCCGAACGGCTCGCGGCCGACGGCTGGACCGCGATGAAGCTGCGCCTGGGCGGCCCGCGCAGTTTCGAGCAGGACGTGGCGCGCGCCGCGCTGGTGCGGCGCGTGGTGGGGCCCGACGTGCGGCTGATGGTCGACGCGCTGTGGGGACTGACGCCGTTCCGCGGGGTGCAGACGGCGCGCGCGCTGGGCGAGCTGGGCTATTACTGGCTGGAGGAGCCGGTGCGCGAAGGCGACTGGCAGGGCCTGGCCGACGCCAGGGCGGTGCACGCGGTGCCGATCGCCGCCGGCGAGCGCATCTCGCGCCTGCAGGCGCTGCACCAGTTGCCCGGCCGCGTCGATCACGCGATCCTGGACGGCATGCACCTGGGCGGCGTCACGCCGTGGGCCAAGGCCGCGGCGGTGATGGACGTGGCCGACCTGCCGGTGTCGGCGCATTCCAACCCGGAGCTGCACGCGCACCTGCTGGGCGCGGTGCGCACCGGCGCCTATGTGGAATACATGCCCTGGTGGCGCCCGCTGTACCAGGACCCGCCACAGCCGGTGAACGGCGTCATCACGCTGGGCGACCGGCCGGGGCTGGGGCTGGAGCTGGACGAACAGGCGGTGCGGCGGTTCGCGGTGGCGGCGTAGCCGGCCGCCCGCCGTTCACAAGCGCAGCACCACATTGACCGGCTGCGGCCCGTCCTGTCCTTCCACCGCGGCGACGACGCGGTCGCCGATGCGCTGGAACAGCAGGTCCAGCCGCTGTTCGCCGATCCGCAGGCCGCCGATCCGCAGCCGGTCGACGCCCGGCGGCAGGCTCGGCTGTTCGATCTGCACCGTATGGCGGTGGGCGTCGATGCGCAGCCCCAGGCAGGCCTGCAGCAGCATGAAGGCCGAGCCGGCGGCCCAGGCCTGGGGCAGGCAGGCCACGGGATAGGCGATGGGCGCCTCGCCGGCCTCGCGCGCGAAGCCGCAGAACAGTTCCGGCAGCCGCATGCCGAAATGCACGGCGGCCTCGAAGATGCCGTTGAGCAGCAGCACGGCCGCTTCCCGCTCGCCGTAGCGGGCGATGCCGGCGGCGCACAGCGCCACGTCGTGCGGCCATACGGAGCCGTTGTGGTACGACATGGGACTGAAGCGCGCCGCCTCCGGCGCCAGGGTGCGGATGCCCCAGCCCGAATTGAAGGCCCGCGACGCCAGTTGCCGCGCCACGGCCAGGCCGCGCTTCTTGTGCGGCAGGCCCGCGTAGAGCAGGTGCCCCGCATTGGAGGCGCGCACCTCGCACGGGCGGCCTTCGCCGTCCAGCGCCAGTGCGTAGAATTGCCGGTCCTCCAGCCAGAAGCGGTGCTCGACCGTGGCGCGCAGCGCGTCGGCGCGTTCGCGCCAGCCGGCCGCGGCGGCGGCGTCGCCGCGCCAATGCGCCAGCTGCGCCATCACCGAGTAGGCGCGGTAGGCGTAGCCCTGCACCTCCACCAGCGCGATCGGACCCGGCGGCGTGCTGCCGTCGGCATGGAAGATCGAATCGTGGCTGTCTTTCCAGCCCTGGTTGAACAGTCCGCTCGATTCGAAGCGGGCGTAGGCCAGCAGCCCCAGCGGATGCGATGCCGCGCTGCGCACGATCCAGCCGGCGGCCGCCTCCAGGGCCGGCCGCAGTTGCTCGATGAAGGCCAGGTCGGCCGTGCGTTCGGCATAGGCGCCGGCCAGCATCACGAACAGCGGCGTGGTGTCGACGCCGCCGTAGTATTTCCCGAAGGGCAGTTCGTTGACGGCCGCCATTTCGCCCTTGCGGGTCTCGTGCATGATCTTGCCGGGCTCGGCGTCGCGGAAGGCGGACGTCTCCTTGGCCTGGTTGCTGGCCAGGTAGGTCAGCACCCCGCGCGCCAGGCCGGGATCGAGCCACAGCATCTGCAAGGCGGTGACGATGGCGTCGCGGCCGAACGGCGTCGAGAACCATGGGATGCCGGCGTAGGGGTAGGGGCCGCCGGGCAGGTCGGTGGTCAGCAGCGCCAGGTCGGCGCGCGATTTGTCCAGCCAGGACTGGAACAGGCGGGCGCCGGCCTGCACGCGCGCGCCGGGCCGCCGCCGCCCACGCATGTGGCGGCGCGCCTGCGCGGCCGCATGGCGGTAGCGCGCGCGGCCGGGTTGGGCCGGCTCGCCGCCGATCTCCAGGTACAGCTCCCAGGCGCCGCGCGCCGCCAGCCGCACGATGAAATCGGCACGGCCGGCTTCGATCCGTTCCGGCGTTGCCGAAAAATCGATGGCCATGCGGCGCGACAGCCCGTCCAGGCCGCGGTAGCGGATTTCCACGCCGCGCTCGCCGATGCGCGAGCCGTCGAATTTGCCGCGGTGCGCGCGCTGCTGGCCGCGCACTTCGAACATGTCGCGGAAGTCGGCGGCAAAGCGCAGCGCCAGCGGCGCCTCGATGGTGCGGTCGCCGTAGTTGACCAGGCCGATACGCTCGAACACGCGGTCCTTCCACAGGAAGCGCTTGCGTTCGATGTGGATCAGCCCCTCCGGCACCGGCTCGCTGCCCAGCGGCGGCAGCGGCCGGTTGGTCAGGTGCGCGATGAAGAAAACGTTGTCCTGGCCGACGCCGCTGGACAGCAGCGAGGGGCGGCTGCCGGCGAATTCCAGCCGCAGCGTCGACAGCACCCGCGTGTCGTTGCTGAAGAGCCCGTCCTCCTCGCCCACCACGTCGCCGTAGGCGTCCGCCACCAGGAACGTGTCGCCCTCCTTGAGCACCGACAGCCGCGCAGGGCTGCGCTCCGGCGCCAGGGGCGCGTCCGGTCCGCCTTCCATGGCCGCCTCACGCCGCCTGCGCCCGTACCCGCGGATCGCCGTCGGTGAGCCGCCGGTACAGGTCGACGTAGTTGGACGCCATGGCCGCGGCCGAAAAGCGCCGCTCGAAAGTGGCCCGTATCTGCCGCCGGTCCAGGCGCTGCACCTGCCAGACCGCCTCGGCCGCCTGCGCCTCGCTGTCGACGATGACGCCCGTCACGCCCGGGTCGACCACTTCGGGCACCGATCCGCAGCGCCACGCGATGACCGGCGTGCCGCAGGCCATGGCCTCGATCATCACCAGCCCGAACGGTTCGGGCCAGTCGATGGGGAACAGCAGCGCGCGGGCATTGCCGAGGAAATCGGATTTGTCGGCATCGCCGATCTCGCCCAGGAATTCCACCGCCGGGTCGTCGAGCATGGGGCGGATGCGCTGCTCGAAGTAATTGCGGTCGGCCGCGTCGACCTTGGCGGCGATCCTCAGCGGCAGGCCGGCCGCGCGCGCGATGGCGATGGCGCGGTCGGGCCGCTTCTCGGGCGAGATGCGGCCCAGGAAGGCGAGGTAGTCGCCGGCCGGCCGCGCCGGCGGCCGGTAGCCGGCGGCATCGAGCCCGTGGTGGACGTTGCCGTGCCAGTTGGCCTCGGGCAGCGGCGCGCGCTGCGCCATCGAGATCGAAACCAGCGGGAAACCGGCCCAGCGGCGGTACGCCACATCCAGGTCTTTCAGGTCGAGCCGGCCGTGCAGGGTGGTGAGGGTCTTCCCGGCGATCGACTCGAAGAACGGGAAATGCAGCAGGTCGATATGGAAATGCAGAACATCGAACTCGCCGGCCCGCCGCCTCAGCTGGTCGAGCATGCCGAGGTGGCAGGCCAGGTCGGACTTCAGGGGGGCCGGGTCCAGCCGCAGGGCCTGGTCGCGGACCGGCACCAGCCGGGCGCGGGTGTCGGCGTCGGCGGACGCGAACAGGGTCACGTCGTGGCCCTGGTCGGCCAGGGCATTGGCCAGATGGGCCACGATCCGTTCGGTGCCGCCGTACAGGCGCGGCGGCACGGCTTCGTACAGGGGGGCGACTTGCGCGATCTTCACATCCGTCCTCGCGAAAAAACAGAATAGAAAAAGGGGCCCGCCGCTGGGGCGCGCCCGGCGCGAAATCGGAAATCGGGGCGAAGGGATGGAATTTCAAGAGGGGGGCGCCGGCGGCCGGCGCCCCCGCGGCGGGCTCAGCGCGGCTTCAGTTCGAAGCCGTCCTGGCTGGGCAGCTCGGCCCAGGCCTTGAACTGCGGCGAGGCCGGCACGCGGCCGGCGCGGATCAGTTCCAGCCAGACGCCGGCGGCGTCGTGGAAGCTGTTGGCGCCGCAGGGCCACAGCGCGACGCTCATGGCCTCGGCCATCTTGGCCTCGGGGATGCCCAGCGCGTAGCCGGCTTCCAGCTCGGCGGCCACGCCCCATTTCGAGTGGGCGCCGGAGTGGGCCGACAGCAGCGCCAGGTGCGCCCATTCCGGCGTCACGCCCTCCAGCCCGGCGATCAGCGCATCGACGCCGGCCAGGTAGGTGTCGCGCGCCCGGACTTCGGGGAAATAGCGCTGCCAGTTCTGCTCGACGAACACGAACGAGCTCACGCCCGCCACCCACGCCGCCAGGCGGAACGCCGCGCTGGCCTGGGCATTGGTGCCGCCGTGCTTGAAGAACAGGTTCAGGTGGTGGGTGCCGAGCTCATTGGCCACGCACAGCAGCACCAGCCAGACGAATTCCTTCTCCAGCGGCGCCAGGTGCTTCTCGTCGAGCACCAGCGCCTTGTAGAACACGCGGTAGCCGTCGAACACGCCGGGCAGCGCGGCGGCCATCGGGCCCTGCTGCGGATTGACGTAGCCGCGCCGGCTGCGGAATTCGTCCAGCCGGGCGATCACTTCCTCGGTACTGGACAGGCCGCTGCCGGTCTGCGGCGGCGCGGGTTTGCGGTCGGAGCCGTGCATCAGTGTCTCCTTGAGCCTACTTCGTCGTCATATTGGAAGCCTTGACGATTGCTTCCACCAGCGGCTGGCGGCGCTCCAGGAAGGTGCGGAATTCCGCCGACGTGCTGCCGACCGGCTCGGCGCCGAGTTCCTTCAGCGCAGCCAGGGTGGCCGGATCGCGCGCGGCCGCGATCGCGGCCTGCTCCAGCCGCGCAACGATGGCGGGCGGGGTGCTGGCCGGCGCGAACAGGCCGGTCCACGAGGTGGACTCGTACTCGGGCAGCCCCTTCTCGGCCAGCGTGGGCAGGTCGGGCAGGAAGCTCGAATGCGAGGCCGAGCCCATGGCCAGCGCGCGCAACTGGCCTTCCTTGACCAGGCCCAGCACCGCCGGCAGGTTCTCGAACTCCACCTGCAGCGCGCCCGAGCGCAGGTCGGTCAGGGCCTGCGAGGTGCCGCGGTACGGTATGTGGGTGAACTTGACCTTGGCGAGATACTGGAACATCTCGGCGCTGAAGTGCGCCATCGAGCCGACGCCGGCGCTGCCGACGTTGATGGCGCCCGGCCGCTTGCGGGCGTCGTCGATCAGGTCTTGTACCGAATGGTAGGGCGTGTCCTTGTTCACGACCAGCACCACCGGGCTGTCGGAGAAGCGCGAGATGGGAATGAAGTCTTTCTGCGGGTTGTAGCGCAGGTCGGGCTGCATCGCCGGGTTGACCTGGATGCTGCCGGGCGTGCCGATGATCAGCGTGTAGCCGTCGCCGGCGGCGCGCGCCACCTGCACGGCGCCGATCGTGCCGCCCGCGCCGGTCACGTTTTCCACCACGACCGGCTGGCCCAGTTTTTCGCCCATGGGCTTGGCCATCAGGCGGGCCAGGACGTCGGTGCCGCCGCCGGCGGCGAACGGCACGACCAGGCGGATCGGCCGCGACGGGTAGTGGGCGGCGTCGTTCTGGGCTTGCGGCCAGGCGGCCGACGCATACAGCGCGACCGCCGCGCAGGCCGCGAGGGCGAGTTTGTTGCGCCGATGGCTCGATAGCGGATTCACCGGGGTCACCTCCAATCGTTCAATGTGTAATGGTGTAACGGGCCCGGCACAGCGTCGGGCGGGCAGCGCCCGGCGGGCCGAACCCTGGGCAGCAGTCGTTACCAAGTCTATCGGAGCGGGTTCTGGCGTCGTTCGAAAATTATGAACGGGTTGTTCGGCTATCCCGAATGCGGCGGGCAAGAGGGAGCCCGGGGGAGGCCCGGAACGGCGGTCCGCCCGTGGTGGGCAAAGCCGATTATTCGCGAAAACCTAAGAGCCTTTTTGATGGGGCCGTATCGTCAAATCATCTGCCGCAGCGCACGCTATGCGTTTCTGTTCTTACGAGGATGCCGACGTGGCACAACACCCATTCGACAAGGCCGAGGCCGGCGGGGGCGCCTGATGGCGGCTCCGGATTTCACCGGCCGCGTGGCGCTGGTAACGGGCGGCTCGGGATCGATCGGGGGCGGCGTGGCAGAGGCGCTGCGGGCGCACGGCGCGCGCGTGGTGGCGGCCGACCTGCATGGCAAGGGCGCGGCGGCCGGCGCCGAGGGCGTGCGGCCGCTGGACGTGACCGACAAGGCCGCGGTCGGGGCCCTGGTCGAGGCGGTCGAGCGCGAGTTCGGCGGCGTCGACATCCTGGTCAACGCGGCGGGCGTCGTGTCGTTCGGCGATGCGCACGGCCTGGCCGAGGCGGAGTGGGACCGCGTCATCGACATCAATCTGAAGGGCAGCTTCCTGGCCTGCCAGGCGGTGATGGGCACCATGAAGCGCCGCGGCTACGGCCGCATCGTCAACGTCGGCTCGGTGGTGGGCAAGAACGGCGGCAACGCGCGGCCCTGGCTGGATCCGGCCGAGCAGCGCATCGCCGGCAACGTCGCCTACGGCGTCTCGAAGGCGGGCGTGCATGCGATGACGGCCTTCCTGGCCAAGGAGCTCGCGGCCAGCGGCGTGACCGTCAACGCGGTGGCGCCCGGCCCGATCGCCACCGCGATGACGACCGCATTCCCCGCCACGCTGCGCGCGCTGATCCCGGCAGGCCGCATGGGCACCGTCGACGACGTCGCGCGCGCCGTCCTGTTCCTGGCGGCCGAGGAGGCCGGTTTCATCAGCGGCGAGATCCTCGACATCAACGGCGGCATGTGGTGCGATTAGACTGCCCGCCGCGTCTTTCCTTCATCAACGTTTTCCGGATCACCCATCCATGAAGTCCATTTATCTGGTTCTCGACATGCAGAACGACCTCGTCCACCCCGACGGCCCGAACGGCAAGTCGCCGATGGGCGAGCAGGTGCGGGCGCGCGACGTGGTCGCCAAGACGGCCGCCGCCATCGCCCGCGCCCGCCAGGCCGGCGTCGCGGTCGGTTTCGTGCGGGTCGGTTTTTCGCCCGATTACCACGAGTGCCCGACGGGTTCGCAGGTGTTCTCGGCGGCGCCGAAGGCGGGCCTGTTCAAGCTCGGCGGCTGGGGCACCGAAATCCATCCCGACCTGCCGCAGCAGCCGGGCGACGTCCAGGTGACCAAGCACCGCGTCAGCCCCTTCTATTCGACCACCCTGGAAGTCCAGCTGCGGGCGCTGGGCATCGGGCGCATCTACTGCTCGGGCGTATCGACCCAGGCCGTGGTGCAGGCCACGGTGCGCGACGCCCACGACCGCGACTACGACGTCGTGGTGCTGGAAGACTGCTGCGCCGCGCATTCCGCGCAGGAGCACCAGAACTCGATCGGCAGCATCGGCCGCTTCTGCCGGGTGGTGCAGTCCGGCGACGTCGACTTCGCGGCCCCCTGAACGGAACCCCGACCATGACGCTTCGCATCTGGCACCAGAGCTTTACCGTGCTCGAAGACCTCGGCGCGTACAACGACGCGATGGCGGCCCATCTGCAGCGCGTGGCCGCGCCGGGCACCGAGATCGTCATGCACGGCATGCGGCCCGGCACCTACCGCTCCGACTATCCCGGCCACGACATCCGCCACATCGGCCTGCAATACCTGCATTCGATGCAGTTCGTGCATGCCGGCCTGCAGGCCCAGCGCGAGGGCTTCGACGCGTACGCGATCGCCACGCTGCCCGATCCCGCGCTGCGCGAATTGCGCTCGCTGCTGACCATACCCGTGGTCGGCTACGGCGAATCGGCGATGCTGACGGCCTGCCTGCTGGGCGCCCGCTTCTCGATCCTGGTGTTCATCAGCGAGTTCGACGTGCTGCTGGCCGACAACGCGCGGCGCTATGGCTTGCAGGAACGGCTGTGCGGCGTGTCGGACGTGGGTTTTCGCTTCAACGACGTGCTGCAGGCCTACGGCGGCGACCCGGGGCCGCTGATCGAGCGTTTCCGCGCCGCCGCGCGGCGCGAGATCGCGCGCGGCGCCGACGTGATCATCCCGGGCGAGGCGCCGCTGTGCGTGCTGCTGCAGCAGCAGGGCGTGACCAGCGTGGACGGCGTGCCCATCCTGGATTCGCTGTCGTGCTGGGCCAAGCATGCGGAAATGCTGGTCGGCCTGCAGCGCCAGGGCATCACCGCCAGCCGCAAGGGCATCTTCCGCGAGCCGCCGCCGCAGGAGCGGATAGACGAGGTCTGCGCGTTCTACCGCAATTTCCCGTAGGCGAAGGACGCAGGGCGTTTCCGCGTCTGCCCGCCTGGCCCCGCCGTCGCAAGGCTCACGGCCGCCAGGCGGCGGCCGGCCCGGTCCGCACCGCTTCCCACGGCCGCGGGCGGCGCTGGGCGTCCAGCGTCTCCAGCAGGAAATCGATCAGCGTGCGGATCTTGGTCGACATGACGCGCGTTTTCGGCGTGACGGCGTAGAAAGGCTTGATGCCGGTGGTCCATTCCGGATAGGCGCACGCCAGTTCGCCGCTGGCGACGTAGGCGTCGGCGTAGACGTCCAGCACGTGCACCAGCCCCGTTCCCTGCAGCGCGGCGCCGATCAGCGCGTTGCTGCTGTTGAAGTGCAGCGGGCCGTCCGGCCGCACGAACACCGGCTCCTCGCCCTCGCGCTCGAGCTGCCAGCCGGCGGGCACGAAGCCGCCTTCGTCGACCAGGCCCAGGCACAACCGCGGATCAAGCTGCGAGGGATGGGCGGGCAGCCGGTCGACCACGTCGGGCCGGCCGCAGACGAGGTAGCGGCCCTCGAAGATCGGCCGCGCGACCATGTCGGCTTCCTCCACCCGGCCCATGCGGATGGCGACGTCGATCGCGTTCTCTATCATATTGTGGGTCTGGTTGGTGAGCGTGACCGCCAGCGACAGGCGCGGATGGCGCGCCGCGAACAGGCTCAGCGCGGGACAGATCAGCGCCTGCCCGATCGCGATCGGCACTTCCATGCGCAGCGTGCCGCGCAGCTCGCCGATGGCCGATTGGATGTCGGACTCGGCCCGCTCGACGGCCTGCAGGATCTGCCTGCTGTCGCGCAGGAACTGCTCGCCGGCGTCGGTCAGGCACAGGAAGCGCGTGTTGCGGTTGATCAGCGTGGCGCCCAGGTGCTTTTCCAGATTGCGGACGCAGGCGGTGACGGTGGCATTGGCCAGGTTGAGCGAGGCGGCGGCGCGCGAGAAGCTGCCGGATTCCGTCACCCTGACGAATACCTGCATGGCCCACAGTCGATCCATTCCGATTTCTACCTTGCGTTGTTCGGGGGCAGGGTAACATCGTTGCCTAGCCTTAGGAGATTCGCGTGGCCCCATCCCGGGAAATCGTCAGCATGGCCCTGTTCTGCGACTTCGAGAACGTCGCGCTGGGCGTGCGCGACGCCAAGTACGAAAAATTCGACATCGGCCTGGTCCTCGAGCGCCTGCTGCTCAAGGGCAGCACCGTGGTCAAGAAGGCCTATTGCGATTGGGAGCGCTACAAAAGCTTCAAGGCGGTCATGCACGAGGCCAATTTCGAGCTGATCGACATCCCGCACGTGCGGCAGTCGGGCAAGAACTCGGCCGACATCCGGATGGTGGTGGACGCGCTCGACCTTTGCTACACCAAGTCGCACGTGGACACCTTCGTCATCATAAGCGGCGATTCCGATTTCTCGCCGCTGGTGTCCAAGCTGCGCGAGAACGCCAAGCAGGTGATCGGCGTCGGCGTCAAGCAATCCACGTCGGACCTGCTGATCGCCAATTGCGACGAGTTCATTTTCTACGACGACCTGGTGCGCGTGCAGCGCGCCGGCCGCCGCGACACGCGCGAGGCGCAGCCGGCCCGGCGCGAGCCGGCCGAAGAGCCGCGCCGAGACGATATCGAAAAGCGGCGCGCCAAGGGCATCGCGCTGGCGGTCGAGACCTTCGACGCGCTGGTGGCCGAGCGCGGCGACAGCGGCAAGATCTGGGCCTCGATGCTGAAAGAGGCCGTCAAGCGCCGGCGGCCGGATTTCAACGAGTCCTATTTCGGCTTCCGCAGCTTCGGCAACCTGCTGGAGGCGGCGCAGGCCAAGGGCCTGCTGGAGGTCGGGCGCGACGAGAAATCGGGCACCTTCGTGTTCCGCAACCATGGCGGCGCGGAAGCGGCCGATGTGGCGGCAGGCGGCATCGCGGAGCCCGTGGCGGCCGGAACCGGCGCCGCGCCGGCCGAGGCGCCGGAGACGCCGCCCGCCCAGCAGGGCCGGCGGGAGCGGGGAAGGCGTTCCGGCGGCAGGGGACGGGCCGGCAAGGGCGGCGCGCCGACGGACGCCGCCTCGGCCGAGACCGCCGCGGCCGAGGCTGTCCCGGCCGAGGCCCCGCCGGATCCGGCCGCGCCAGAGGACGATCAGGCCACGCCGGGCGAGGCCACGGCACCGATTCCGGCGCCCGTGTTCGACATCGGGCCTGCCGGCCAGGAGCCGTCCATGGCGCCGGTCGAGGGGGCCGCCGTCCCGGCCGACGTCTCGTCAGCCGCTTCTGCCGCGCCTGCGCGGCGGCGCCGGTCGCCGCGCAAGACAGGCGCCAGAGCGGAAGCACAGGAGCGGACACCGGCAGGCGTCGCGGGCGTGGAGGGCGGCGTTTCGCCGGAAAGCGCCGGTGCCGGGACGGATGGCGCGGCGGCCGATGCCGGCGGCGAGGCGGAAGCGCCACCGGCCCGCAAGCGTTCCCGCAAGACGCCGGCGCGCAAGGCGGCCGGCGCCGGGACGGCCGCCGGCGGCGAGCGCAAGTCCGGCGGGCGCGGCTAGGCCTGCCGGCCGCACGCCATGGCCGCATAGGCTGCGGGGAAGCGTTCCGCCATGAATACTTCCGGTTTCGATCTCAACCTGTTGCCTGTGTTCGAGGCTCTTTTCGAGGAACAAAGCGTCACCCGCGCGGGCACGCGCCTGGGAATGAGCCAGGCGACGGTCAGCAACGCCTTGAGACGGATGCGCAATGCCGCAGGAGACCCATTGTTCGTCCGGGTCAAGGGTGTCATGGTGCCGACCCCCTATGCGGAGCTCATGGCTCAAAAGCTCGTTCCCGCAATCCGCCTTATCAGGGACGGCCTGTCCCCGCCGGACGAATTCGATGCCCGGCGCTCCGAACGGGTATTCACGCTGCTGATGTCCGACGTGGTGCAGCATCGGGTGCTGCCCGCCCTGGCGACCTACCTGCGCGAACATGGCCCGCGTATAGAGATACGGGTGGGCGAGACCGCGCGCGAAACCTATGTGCAAGAGCTTGAATCCGGCCGCGCCGACCTGGCCATCGGCCATTTCGAAGAACTGCAGACGGGCTTCTACCAGCAGCGGCTGTTCGAGGACCGCCACGTATGCGTGGCGGGCAGGGCGTACGAGGGGCCCGAAGGCAACAGCCTCACCATGGAGCAGTACCTGGCTGCCCGGCATCTGGTCGTCTCCTCCAGCCGCACCGACGCCTATATCGACCGGCAGCTTGCGAACAAGGGTTGCGCGCGGCGCGTGGCGATCCGTGCGTCCAGCTACCTGGTCATCGCGGAATTGATGCGGCATACCGATTTGCTGGTGACCATGTCGAGCCGCTCGGGCCTGTTCCTTTGCGGAGCGGAATACCGGCAATATGAATTGCCGCTGGCCCTGCCCCCGGTGAACGTGCGCCAATTCTGGCATATGCGCAACCATGAGGATCCGGCCAGCCGCTGGCTGCGCCGGACCATCGCGGAATTGGGCCTCAGATCGGCGGCGCAGCGCTAGTTCGGCGTCAGCCCGTATTCGGCGATCAAGCGCTTGGACTTGTCGTACGTCGACCTGATGAGACTGGCGAATTCCTGCTGCGACATCGGGGCGGGCGAGGTGCCGCTGGCGATCAATGTCCGGGCGATCTCGGGATCTTGCAGGCCTGCCACCAGCGCGGCGTTGAGCTTGTCCAGGACGGCGGGCGGCGTGCCGGCGGGCGCCACGATGCCATACCAGCCCGCATACTCGAACCCGGGCAGCCCCTGCTCGGCGATAGTGGCGAGCCGGGGCAGGGCGGGAGACCGTTCGGCGGAGGTGATGCCCAGGGCCCTGAGCTTGCTCGACTTCATGTTGGACACCGCCGTCATCACGGGGTCGAAGGCCAGGTCGACGTAGCCGCCCATCAGATCGCGGATGGCTTCCGCGGAGCCCTTGTAGGGAATGTGCTGGAGATCTATGCCGGCCCGCGCGGCCAGCTGCGCGCCGTTCAGGTGGCCCACCGAGCCGTAGCCGTACGAGGCGTATCTGAGCTTGCCGGGATTGCGCCGCGCGAAATCGATCAGGTCGCCTACGTCGTTGAAGGGCAGCGATGCGTTGATCAGCAGGACCGACGGGGTCAGGGCGATCGCGGTCACCGGTGCGAAATCGGTTCGCGCGTCGTAGGGCAGGCTCTTGTATAGGTTGGGATTGATGGCGAACGTGACGCTGGTGCCGAGCAGCAAGGTATAGCCGTCGGGCGCGGAACGGGCGACGCGGGCCGCGCCCACATTGGACGCGGCGCCCGGCACGTTTTCCACGATGACCGGCTGGTTCAGGCGGTCTTTTATCGCCTTGGCCGCAAGGCGGCCCATGACGTCGGTCGGCCCGCCCGCCGTGTAAGGCACGATCAGGGTGATCGGCTTGGACGGGAACGGCTCCTGGGCGTGGGCGGGACAGGCAAGGGACGACGCCAGGGCAACGAATAGACTGCAAGGCACGCGCATTACGGGCTCCTGTTGAACGAGCTACGGCGGAGGGCCGCGTCCGATGAAACGCAGCCGTACTAGAACGGCTTTTCCCCTCCGACGGTCAGCCGGTACAGCAGCCGCCTGTATTTCTTTCGGTCGTACTCCGTGGCGCAATGAAGCATGCCCCGGTTGTCCCAGATCACCAGGTCGCGGACCTGCCATTTATGCGCGTAGACATTTTCCGGCCTGGAAGTCATGGCCACGAGTTCGTCGATCAGCTGGCGTCCCTCGGGTTCCGGCATGCCGAGCGGAAGAGCCGATTTGGAACTCAGGTAGACCGCCTTGCGGCCGGTCATCGGATGGGTCCGGACCAGGGGATGGAAGACGTCGGGAGCGCGTGCGCGCTGTTCCTCGGTCAGGGGCGGCGCGCTCTTGCGCGTGGCGTGCAGCATGTCGTGGCTATGCCGCACGGTCAGGCGGGAAAGCGCCTCCTGGCGTTCCACGGGCAGCCGCTCGTAGGTGTCGAATGCGCTGCTGAACAGCGTATCGGCTCCTTCGGCCGGCACTTCCAGGCTGTATAGCGCGGTATAGGCGGTCGGCCGCTCGCAGAACGCCATGTCGGTGTGCCAGCCGAACCCATCGTAGGGATTGCCGAGATTCTTGCCGTTTTCGACGATGTTGGAGATTACGTAGATGTCGGGATGCGAGGCAAGGTGGAAGTCGTCGCGGATGCTGAATTCCAGCGGCCCGAATTTCTTCATCAGGACGATGAAATCCTCGGGTGCGAGATCCTGGCCGCGCGCGACGACCACGCCGCGTTCGGCCAGGAGGCGGATCAGCGCCGCCATGTCCGAGCCTCGCAGGTCCTTGACCTGGACCTGCGTGATTTCCGCGCCGAAGCGCTCCGTCAATGGAGCGAAGCGAATGCCCATGGAACCGTTTCCCTTTTTCGTCATGACATGTCGCCATCCCGAGGCTGGCGGTCGGCTCTTAGCTTGAGCCCGGTGCGCCGGCTTGTATAGGCGCGCTACGACATGCAAGGTATTTCGGCGGTGAATACTTCCCCGCCGGGAAGGGATGCGGCGGCCAGGGCGGCGACGGGCCTAGGCAGCCGGCGGCGCCGTGCGGGCGAATGCCGGCGTGCGCTGTTCGAAGTCGGCCAGCCACGCCACCAGCTTCGGATGCCCGGCGCGCCATTTGCCGCCGAAACGGAAATCCAGGTAGGCCAGCGCCACCGCCTGCGCGATCTCGCCGATGTGCGGCGTGCCGGCGCGCGGCTGCGACAGCTGGGCTTCGGCGAAGTCCAGCGCGCGCTGCACCTTGGCCTGCTGGTAGTCGAGCCAGCTCTGCACCTTCATTTCCGCAGGCCGGAAGCGGCCTTCGTATATCTGGAGGATGGCGGCGTCGAGCAGGCCGTCGGCCAGCGCCTGCTGGCGCAGCACGGGAATGCGGTGGGGCGCCGGCGGGATCAGGATGCCGCGGCCATCGGTTTCTTCCAGGTATTCGATGATGACGCGCGAATCGAACAGGGCTTCGCCGTTGTCCAGGATCAGGGTGGGGATCTTGCCGAGCGGGTTCTGCTGCCGCAGGCTGTCGGAGGCGTCGGCGGTATCGGCGTACTGCACCTGGACCTTGTCTTCGAGGCCCAGCACGGCGAGCGCGATCTTGATCTTGCGGCCGAACGGCGAAGGGGGGGATGTTCTCAGGATCGGCATGGCGGTCGTAGGTCTCCGGTGGTGGACGTTGCGCCGGCCGGCTGGCGCGGCGGGCGCCGTCATCGTACTCCCGAAGCGGCCGGCGGGGGCGGGCACGTTCCTTGCAACCCGCCGGTCGGGCGCCACGAGGCGCGACTCAGGAGAAAATCGTCATGAACAAGTCGACCATCCCGGCGGATCAACGGCTCGCCATCGGCATGCTGCTGGATGACCATCGCAGTGCAAAAAAGCACTTCAAGGCCTTCGAGCAGGCGTCTTCGGACGACGAGAAGGGGCAGATCGCGCGCGAGGTCTGTATGGAGCTGACCGCCCACACCCAGCTGGAGGAAGAACTGTTCTATCCCTTCCTGCGCGACGTGCCGGGCCTGGAGGACATGCTGGACGAGGCGGTCGTCGAGCATGCCAGCGCCAAGGACCTGATCGCCCAGATCCAGGCCATGCAGCCCGGCGATGACCTGTTCGACGCCAAGGTCACCGTGCTCGGCGAATACATCAACCACCACGTCGGGGAAGAGGAGGGCGAGCTGTTTCCCAAGGTCATCGCCAAGAAGGTCGACATGCGCGAACTGGGCGAACGCATGAAGGCGCGCAAGGAAGAACTGATGGCGGTGGCCACGGCGTGAGTACCCTGGCCCGGCCGGCCGGCACGGCGCCCGTGCCGGCCGTGGGCGGCGTACCGGACGAGGCCGCGACGCCCACCGAAGCCGCCAAGGCCCGGCGGCCGCGTACCGTGCGGGCCTTGTTCGACCGCTTCGCCAGCTCCGTCACGCGCTGCGTCGGCACGCCGGCGGCCTTCGCCGCCGCTTTCTTCGTCATCGTGGTGTGGGCCGCCTGCGGGCCGGTGTTCGGCTATTCCGAAACCTAGCAACTGGTGGTCAACACCGGCACCACCATCGTCACTTTCCTGATGGTGTTCCTGATCCAGCAAAGCCAGAACAAGGACAGCGTCGCGCTGCACCTCAAGCTCGACGAGCTGCTGGCCTCCCAGTCGGGCGCCAGCAACCAGCTGGTCAACATCGAAGAGCTGGACGAACAGGAATTGCACCAGATGATGCGGGTGTATGCGCGGCTGGCGGAGCGTTCGCGGCGGACCGGGCAGGGCGTGGCCCGGCTCAACAGCGGCAGGGCCCGCACCGCGTTCAACGGCTGCCCGCCGCCGGCCCGGCGCGGCACGCGCCCGTGCGGCACCGTGGGCGAACGCTTCCGCGCGGTGCGGCAGGCGCAGGCGCCGGGCCGGCCGGCTGCGGCGCCGTCGCGGCAGGGATGAGGCCTGGCGCCGGTCAGCGCCGCGTGTCGGATACCGGTACGACCGGCACCTGCGTCCGCGCCGGCATCGGCGGCATCCCGCCTTCGGCCTCCAGCATCGCGGTCAGGCCGGCATAGTCGCGGTCGACTCGCCGCAGGCGGGCCTGCAGCGCGTCATCGTTCACCCAGCGCGATTGCAGCGCGCTCTGGCGCGCCAACTGATACACGAGCTGCGCGGTGGACAGCAGCGCCGTATCGTCGGCCGCGGTGAAGCCGGAAAAATCGCGCAACTGGCGCAGCGCCGCCCGCTCGGCGTCGCCGCCCGGCCCGGGCGTGCGGCCGTAGGCCGTCAGCCAGGCCTGCAGGCGTTCGAGCAGCGGAGCCGGCAGGTCGCGCCGCGCGAGCAGGTGGGCGTCGGGGAACTGCGCCGACCGCCACAGCACCGCCAGCCGCCGGTATTCCTGCGGGAAGCGGCGGCTGAAGCGCTCCAGGTCGCCGCTGGTCGTGATGCCCAGATCGGCCTCGCCGTTGGCCACCGCCAGCGCGTTGCTCTGGTGGTAGCCCTCCGTTTCGCTGACGAAGAACGATTCCGGGCGAATGTGCCGAGGCAGGAACAACTGCAGCCAGGGTACCAGGTAGCCCGCCATCGACTGCTGTTCGCCGCGCGCCAGCCGCCAGCGGCCCGGCATGGTCAGCATCTGGTCCAGCGTGCCGGGCATGGCGTCGCGGCGCGCCACCAGCACCGAGCGGCAGCAGCCGGGATCGTCGTGACGGGCCTGCGCCAGCACCACCATCGATTGCCGCGTTGCCGCTTCCAGCGCCAATTGGCCGGACAGCAGCGCCAGGTCGACGTCGCCGCGCCGCAGCGCGGCTTCCAGCGCATCGTACGAGGTCAGCGACAGCGGTTCCACCGCGCGGCCCAGGGCCCTGGACATGCCGGCCAGCACCGGCGCCCATTCGTTGCGGGCCTCCAGCGGGTCGCTGTTGGGCAGGATGCCGAAGCGCAGCGCCGGCTGCTGCGCCGCCGCCACCGCGCACCACAGCATGGCCAATAGCAGAAGTAGGCGACCGGACATGGGGCGGTTTGGGGCCGTAGTGGCTACAGGGAATGGACTGTGTTTGGATTGCTTTTCGCCAGAATTGGATACCCTTTTTAGGTCCAATACAAGCAATGACACAATTGAATGCAGATATACTTGCCGCATCTCGTGCCCGTGGCCAGCATGTCAGCGAATGCGTCCCCCTCCGGTGCATCGGCATTGGACCTCCTTCTTTCCCGCCTGCAGCGCCCCGCCGCCGTCCGCGGCCCGTACTACGTCAGGCTGCAACGCGAAATCCAGTCCCTGATCGACGCCGGCGAACTCGGGGCCGGCAGCGGGCTGCCGTCGGAACGGGAACTGGCCAAGGCGCTGAACATCAGCCGCAGCACGGTCAAGCGCAGCTACGACCGGCTGCGCGAGGCGCAGTCCCTGGTCAGTTCGCAGGGGCGCGGCGGCACGGCGGTCGGGCCGGCGCCGCGCGTGTCGCCCGGCATGCACCGGCTCAAGGGTTTCACCGAGGAAATGCGCGAACTCGGCCTCACGCCGTCGGCCCGCATCGTCGAACGCGCGATCGCGGCCGACCGCACGGTGGCGTCGATCTTCGGCCGGCCGTCGCAAACGGCCTTCCTCAAGCTGGTGCGGGTGCGCCTGGCCGACGGCGTGCCGATGTCGCGCGAAATGGCCTGGTTCGACCTGACCGTCGCGCCCGGCATGGCGGAGTGGGACGGCGAAGGCTCCGCCTATGCGCGGCTGCGGGAGCACTGCGGCATCGAGCTGACCTGGGCCGACCAGTCGGTGGAGGCCATCCTGAGCTCGCCGGTGGAGGACGCGGTGTTCGGCTTCGAACGCCCCGGCCCCTGTCTGTTGCTCAAGCGGCGCAGCCACTCGGCCGACGACGTGCTGGTGGAATACGTGGAAGGAACCTTCCGCGGCGACGCCTACGCCTACCGTCTCAAGCTGAAGGCCTGAGCGCCGCCGCCAGTTCTTCCGCGCGAGGCAGGGCGTCGAGGATGCCGTCGCGGCCGACGGCCAGGGCGGCGCAGGCATTGCCTTCGCGCAGTGCCTGCCTCACGCCGGCGCCGCGCGCCAGCGCCACGCAGAAGCCGGCGCTGAAGGCGTCGCCGGCGCCGACGCTGCGGGTGGCCGGCACGGGCAGCGCGGGCGCCTCGGCCACGCTGCCGTCGCGCGCGACGGCCAGGCTGCCTTCGGCGCCCAGGCTCACCACCAGCCATTCGCCCCGCCAGCGGCGGCGCAGTGCCGGCAGCGCCGCGGCCAGCCGTGCCGCGCAGCCGGCCCGGTCCGGCGCCAGCGGCCGCCGCAGCAGCGCGCGGGCCTCGACGGCGTTGACGATCAAAACGTCGGCCAGCGCGAGCAACGCCGGCGCAAGCGGCCGCCAAGGAGACGGGTTCAGCACGGTCCTGGTCCCATGGGCGCGCGCCGCGCGGAACGCCGCTTCGACGGTGGCCGGCGGCACCTCGAATTGCCCGTACAGCAGGCCGGCCGCGGCGATGTCGGCCTCGGCGGCGGCGACGTCAGCCGGCGCCAGCAATGCGTTGGCCCCGGGAAAGACGGCGATGGCGTTGTCGCCGCCGCCCTCCAGGCCCGCGCCGTAGCCCGAACGGGCGCCGCGCCGGTGCACGTGCCCGGCGGCCAGGCCTTCGTCGGACAGCCGCTGCAGCAGCCGGTCGCCCACGTAGTCGTTGCCGATCGCCATCAGCAGGTCGACCCGCGCGCCGAGCCGGCGGCTGCCCACGGCCACGCTCAGCCCCTTGCCCGCGGGCTCGGTGGCGAAGGCCTCGGCGCATACCGATTCGCCGCGCCGCGGCAGGCGGGCCATCCGCCAGCAGCAGGCCTGCATGAAACTGCCCAGCACGGCGATGCGCGGCGGTTCCGGCGGCGCGCCGGCGACGGTTGGCATGGCGGACATCCTCGTTCTATGCGCGCCGCGGCCGGAAGGGGCGCGGTCCCGCAATTATGAAGGAAGGCCGCCGCGCGCCTGTAACCTCGCCATGCCGCGAATCGTCATTCTGGTATGCCTGGAATGGCGGCGATAAACGGCGGGCAGGCTCCTAGAATCGCTGCACCAGGCGCCGGGCCTGAACCGCGGAAGATCCCGCACCGCACGGGACCGCGGCCGGCGCCGCCATACGGAGGAGCCAGGAATGGAAGGCAAGACGGTCGGTTTCATTGGCATTGGCCGCATGGGCGGCCCGATGGCCACGCGCCTGCTCGACGCGGGCCACCGTGTATGCGTGTACGACAGCAGCCCGCAGGCCATGCAGGCGCTGGCGGCGCGCGGCGCGCAGGCCGCGGCCTCGCCCCGCGGCGTGGGCGACGTCGCCGAGACGGTGTTCCTGAGCCTGCCCAATCCCGACATCGTCCACCAGGTGGCGCTCGGCAAGGACGGCCTGATCGAAGGCTCGGCCGTGCGGCGCGTGGCCGATTTCTCCACCATCGGCCCGCGCGTGGCGGGCATCGTGGCCCGCGCGCTGGCCCAGCGCGACATCGCCTACGCCGATGCGCCGGTCAGCGGCGGCATCGCCGGCGCCACCAAGGGCACGCTGGCGGTGATGGTGTCGTGCCCCAAGGCCGTCTACGCCGAACTGCAGCCGCTGCTGGCAACCTTCGGCAAGCTGTTCCACCTGGGCGAAGGCGCCGGCCAGGCGCAGACGATGAAGCTGGCCAACAACCTGCTGGCCGCCAGCGCGATCGTCATCACTTCCGAGGCGATGGTGATGGGCGTGAAGGCCGGTCTGGACCCGCGCGTGATGCTGGAGGTGTTCAACAACGGCACCGGCCGCAACAGCGCCACGCAAGACAAGTTCCCGCGCTCGGTGCTGCCCGGCACCTTCGACTTCGGCTTCGCCACCGGCCTGTCGTACAAGGACGTGCGCCTGTGCGTGGACGAGGCCGAATCGCTGGGCGTGCCGATGGTGGCCGGCGCCGCGGTGCGCGAGATGCTGGCGGTGACCAACGCGATGTTCGGCGCCGATTCCGACTTCACCTCGATCTGCCGCGTGATCGAGTCGTGGGGCAAGGCCGAGGTGCGCGGCTGAGCGCCATCCGCCGTCGATACAAAGGAAACCCATGAACCAGTCCACCGGGGCCGAGGGACAGGGCAAGGCCTTGTCCGGCATCAAGGTCGTCGATTTCACGCAGTTCGAATCGGGCACGTCGTGCACCCAGTCGCTCGCCTGGCTGGGCGCCGACGTGGTCAAGATCGAGGAGCCCAGGCGCGGGGAAAGCGGCCGCTATGCCTCGACCGAGCAGGTCGGCATCGATTCCTATTTCTTCATCCTGATGAACGCCAACAAGCGCAGCCTGGCCTGCGACATCAAGTCGGAGGCCGGCCGGCGCATGGTGCGCGAACTGATCGCGCAGGCCGACGTGTTCATCGAGAACATGTCGCCCGGCACCATCGAGCGCCTGGGCTTCGGCTACGACGAAGTGCGCCGGATCAACCCGCGCATCATCTACGCGCAGATCAAGGGCTTCGCGCCCGACGGTCCCTACGCCAACTACCTCAGCTTCGACTACATCGCGCAGTCGGTGGGCGTGTCGGTCTCGCTGACCGGCGTGGAGGGCGGCCCGCCGCTCAAGCCCGGCCCCAACGTGGGCGACACCGGCGCCGGCCTGCACTGCACGATCGGCATCCTGTCGGCGCTGCTGCAGCGGCAGATCACCGGGCAGGGCCAGCGCATCGAAGTATCGATGCAGGACGCCGTCATCAACTTCAACCGGATCAACTTCGCCGCCCAGCTGATGCGCGGCCGGCCGCCCGAACGAAAGGGCAACCAGGGCGTGCTGGGCACCAGCGCGCCGTGCGAGCTGTATCCGTGCCGGCCGTTCGGCCAGAACGACTACGTGTTCATCTACACCTCGCGCGGCGGCAACAAGCAGTGGCATGCGCTGCTCAAGGTGATCGAACGCGAAGACCTGATGGACGACCCGCGTTTCTGCAGCCCCGAGGCGCGCATCGCCCATGTGCGAGACGTCGACGCGCTGCTGGCGCAGTGGTGCAGCCACCGCACCAAGATCGAGGCGATGGAGATGCTGCAGCGGGGCGGCGTGCCGGCCGGCGCGGTGCTGGATACGCAGGAACTGATGGAAGACGAGCACCTGCGCCGCCGCGGCACCTTCGCGGCGGTGCGGCATCCCGTGCGCGGCGAGGTCGTGATGCCGGGCTGGCCGGTGAAGATGTCGGCCTCGCACGTGGAGGTGACCAGCGCCCCGCTGCTGGGCGCGCATACCGAGGAAGTGTTGCAGCAATGGCTGGGGTGGGACGAGCGGCAGATCGAGGCCTACGTCGAACGGCTGCGATGACCATTCCGGTGTGCCCCGGATGGGGCGGCGCGGGTTCATGCGTCGTGGGAAAACTGACAAGAAAACATCGGAGACATGAAATGAGATTCTTGACGCTTGCCCTCTTATACGGCGCCCTGGCCCTGCAGGGCGCCGCCGCGGCCGATGCCTGGCCTTCCAAGCCCATCAAGCTGGTGGTGACCTTCCCGCCGGGCGGCAGCACCGACGTGACCGGCCGCCTGATCGCCGACAAGCTGCGCGGCGAACTCGGCCAGTCGGTGGTGGTGGACAACCGCGCCGGCGCCGGCGGCAACATCGGCGCCGACGTGGTGGCGAAGTCGCCGCCCGACGGCTACACGCTGCTGATGGCCACCAGCTCGCACATCACCAACATCAGCCTCTACAAGACGCTGCCGTACGACTTCATGAAGGACTTCGAGCCGGTCTCGACCATCGCCTTCATCCCGAACGTGATGGTGATCAATCCCAGCTTCCTGAAGGTCGGCTCGCTGCAGGAATTCATCGCCTACGCCAAGAACCTGAAGGACACCAAGCTCAATTTCGCCACCGGCGGCAGCGGCACTTCCTACCACCTGTCGAACGCCACCTTCAACGCGATGACCGGCATCGACATGGAGCACATTCCCTACAAGGGCGGCGCCCCGGCGGTGACGGCGCTGCTGGGCGGCGAGGTGCAGGTGATCTTCGCGCCGCTGATCGAGGTGCTGCCGCACATCCAGGCCGGCAAGCTCAAGCCGCTGGGCGTGACCACGCGCAACCGCTCCTCGCTGCTGCCCGACGTGCCGGCCATCGGCGAGGTACTGCCCGGCTACGAGGTGGCGCTGTGGAACGCCATCATGGCGCCCGCCGGCACGCCGAAGGACATCGTCGACAAGCTCGACAAGGCGATCCTGAAGGTGCTGGCCGATCCCGACGTCAAGAAGAAGCTGGCCGAACAGGGCTCCGATCCGTCCGGCAAGACGCCGGAGGAGTTCAAGGCCTTCATCGCCACCGAAATCCCGAAGTGGGCGAAGCTGGTGAAGCTCTCGGGCGCGCAGGCGGAATAGGGGAATCGATATGCTGGTCTCCGGCAACACCCTGGCGGTGGAGGCGCTCAGGCGCCACGGCGTCGACACTTTTTTCTTCCTGATGGGCGGGCCCATGCTGGCCCTGGAAAAAGGCGCGATCGACGCCGGCCTGCGCGGCATCGACGTGCGGCACGAACAGGCGGCGGCGATGATGGCCCATGCCTATGCGCGCGTCACCAACCGCGTCGGCGTGTGCATGGCCTGCTCGGGGCCGGGCACCATCAACCTCGGCACCGGCATGGCCAACGCGCTGGTCGATTGCGCGCCCGTGGTCGCGCTGGGCGGCTCCAGCCCGCTCAACGAGGCCGGCACCGGCGCCTTCCAGGAGTTCGACCAGGTGGCCGTCATGAAGCCGGTCACCAAATGGGCCGAGCGCGTCTATGAAACCCGCCGCATTCCCGAGCTGATCGACCAGGCTTTCCGCCAGGCCTTCTCGGGCAAGCCGGGGCCGGTCTACCTGGACCTGCCCAGCGACGTCCTGTACGGGCAGGTGGAGGAATCGTCGGTGACATGGCCCGACCCGGCGCGCGCCGCGGCCCGGCCGCGGCCGGCGGCCGACCCCGCCCAGGTCCGCCAAGTGGTCGATTCGCTGGAAGGGGCCGAGCGCCCGGTGATCCTGTCGGGCAGCGGCGTGCTGTGGTCGGGCGCCAGCGATGCGCTGCGCGAGCTGGCGCAGCGCTACGGCGTCCCGCTCTACACCACGCCGCAGGGCCGCGGCGTGATTGCCGAAGACCTGCCCGAGGCGATGCCGAACGCGCGCTCGACCGCGATGGGCGAGGCCGACCTGGTGCTGGTGGTGGGTACCCGGCTGAACTATGTGTTCAGCCGCGGCCTGCCGCCGCGCATCGCGGCCGGCGCGAAGATGGTCCGGATCGACATCGACCCGGCCGAGGTCGCCGCCAGCCCGCGGGTCGACCTCGGCATCGTCGGCGATGCCCGCACCGTGCTGCAACAGCTGCTGGATGCCGCGGCCGGGCGGCTGTCGGCCGAACGTTACGCCGCATGGCGCCGTCGCCTGGGCGAGGTCGAGGCGGCCCGCCGGCCGAAGCAGGAACAGGCCATCGCCACCGACCAGGTGCCGATCCATCCGCTGCGCCTGTGCAAGGAGGTGCGCGATTTCATCGAGCGCGATGCGATCCTGGTGGTCGATGGCCAGGAGATCCTGAACTACGGACGCCAGACCATCCCCTCCTACCTGCCGGGCCGCCGGCTGAACTCGGGCCCCTTCGGCACCATGGGCGTGGGCCTGCCGTTCGGGCTGGGCGCCAAGGCCGCGCGGCCCGACGCCCAGGTGGTGGTGCTGCACGGCGACGGCTCGTTCGGCATGAACGGCCTGGAGCTCGATACCGCCGTGCGCCACCGGCTGCCGGTGCTGGTGGTGATCAGCCTGAACGGCGGCTGGACCGCCGACCCGAACCGCGACAAGCCCGGCCGGGAACTCGGCTATACGCGCTTCGACGAGATCGCGCGGGCGCTCGGCTGCCACGGCGAGTTCGTCGAACGGCCGCAGGACATCCGCCCGGCGCTGGAACGCGCCTGGGAAGCGGTGCGCGCCGGCCGGCCGGCGGTGGTCAATGTGGTGACCGATTTCGCGGCGCGCGCCGTGACGGTCAAGTTCGCGCAGGCGCTGACCTGATGAGCCACCCTCCCGAGCCCCTGGCCGCCCGCATCGGGCGCGAGGCCCACGCGTTCGGCTACGGCGATCTCGACGTCGCCGCGCGCGGCAAGGTCAAGCTGTGCCTGATGGACATGGTCGGCTGCGCGCTGGAGGCGCGCGCCTTGCCGTGGAGCCGGCAGGCGGCGGTGGCGGCCGGCGCGGCCGGTGACAACGGCGACGGCGGCCCGGCCACAGTGATCGGCTGGCCGCGGCGCGCCGCGCGCGGCGACGCCGCGTTCGCCAACGGCACGATGGGCCACGGCCTGGTGCGCGAGGACATGCACGCCGGCGCCGTCAGCCACCTGGGCGTGGCGATCCTGCCGGCGCTGATGGCGCTGGCCGAAGGCAGGAAGGTGGCCGGCCGCGACTTCATCGCCGCCGCCGTGCTCGGCTACGAGGTCGGCGCCCAGGTCGGCCGCGCGGTCATCGATGCCGAACTGGCGCGCACCCGCCGTCCCACCGGCATCACCGGCCCGATCGGCGCGGCGGCGGGCGGCGCCCGCCTGCTGGGCCTGGCGCCGGCGCAGATCGCCAGCGCGGTGGCGCTGGCGGCCAACGCCACCGGCGGCCTGAACGAATGGGCGCACACCGGCGGCAGCGAAATGTTCTTCCACCCGGGCCTGGCCGCGCGCAGCGGCGTCACCGCCGTGCAGTTGGCGCAGGCCGGCGCCTTCGGCTCGCCGTCGGCGCTCGACGGCCCGGCCGGCCTGTTCGCCTCGCTCGGCAAGGCCGGCGCGCAGGAAGGCGTGCGCCTGTTCGGCGTCGCGCCCGAGATCCTGGCCGTCTACCACAAGCCCGTGCCGGCCTGCAATTTCGCGCAGACCGCCAGCCAGGCCGCGATCGCCGCGGCGAGCGAACTGGCAGCGCCCGCCGAGGCCGTCGCCTCGATCGCGATCCGCGTGCCGCGCGCCGGCGCGCTGTATCCCGGCTGCGATTTCACCGGGCCGTTCGAACGGGTGCTGCAAGCCAAGATGAGCATCCAGTACTGCGTCGCCTCGGCGCTGATCGAAGGCGACGTGACCGAACGCAACTTCGCGTTGCTCGACGATCCGCGCCTGCATCGTCTGCTGGCCCTTACCCGGTTGGAAATCGACGATGAAATGACGCGCGCATTCCCGGCGCGGCAGGGCGGCGAGGTCGAGCTCGCGCTGGCCGGCGGCAGGCGTATCCGCCATCGCCTCGATGACGTGGTCAACGCCTCGCCCGCCCAGGTCCGCGCGCGCTTTCGCGCCGCGTGCGCCGACGCGTTCGGCGCCGGACGCGCCGAACGCATCGAAGCCGCCATCGACGGGCTGGACTACGCGGACGATGCCGGCGCCTGGATCGCGCTGCTGTCCGGCCAAACGACTTTTCACCCCTCAGGAGATCCACGATGAACGACGAACTTTTCCAGCGCGGCCTGAGCATCCGCAAATCCGTCCTCGGCGCCGAATTCGTCGAGAACTCGATCGCCAGCGCCGACGACTTCAACATGCCCATGCAGCGCCTGACCACCGAATACTGCTGGGGCGCGGTATGGGGCCGCGAAGGCCTGCCGCGCAAGTTCCGCAGCATGTTGAACCTGGCCATGATCAGCGCGCTGAACCGCCCGCACGAACTGAAGATGCACATCGCCGGCGCGCTGCGCAACGGCGTGTCGCGCGACGAGATCCGCGAGGTCATGCTGCAGGTGGCCATCTATTGCGGCATCCCGGCCGGCGTCGACTCCTTCCGCATCGCGCGCGAGGTGTTCGCCGAACAGGACAAGACCGGCGCAAAATAGGGTTTTTCATCGCGCAGGCGGAGGCGGCAATGCAGAAATACCAGATGCTGGTCGGCGGCGAATGGGTCGATCCGGCCACGGGCCAGTGGTTCGAGTCCTACAATCCCTACACCGGCGAGCCTTGGGCCCTGATCCCGCGCGGCGGCGCCGACGACGTCGCGCGCGCGGTGGCGGCCGCGCGCAAGGCCTTCTACGACCCCGCATGGCGCAAGCTGACGGCCACCGCCCGCGGCGCGCTGCTGCGCCGCCTGGGCGACCTGATCGCCGCCGACGCCGACCGCCTGGCCGAAATCGAAACGCGCGACAACGGCAAGCTGATCTCCGAAATGCGCTCCCAGCTGCGCTACATGCCGAACTGGTACCACTACTTCGGCGGCCTGGCCGACAAGCTGGAAGGCCGCGTGATCCCGATCGACAAGCCGAACTGCTTCAACTTCACGGTGGAAGAGCCGCTGGGCGTGGTGGCGGCCATCACGCCATGGAACTCGCCGCTGATGCTGGCCACCTGGAAGCTGGCGCCGGCGCTGGCGGCCGGCAACACGGTGGTGTGGAAGCCGTCCGAGCATTCCTCGGTATCGGCGCTGGAATTCGGCAGGCTGTTCGAGCAGGCCGGCCTGCCGCCGGGCGTGGTCAATATCGTGTGCGGCTTCGGCGCCGACGTGGGCGAACCGCTGGTCACCCATCCCGACGTGGCCAAGGTGGCGTTCACCGGCGGCGACGGCTCCGGCCAGCACGTGTACGAACGCGCCGCGCGCGGCATCAAGCCGGTCACGCTGGAACTGGGCGGCAAGTCGGCCAACATCGTGTTCGATGATGCCGACCTCGACAACGCCGTCAAAGGCGTGATCTCCGGCATCTTCGCCGCCACCGGCCAGACCTGCATCGCCGGTTCGCGCGCGCTGGTGCACCGCCCGGTGCACGAGGAATTCGTGCGCCGCCTGGTGGATTTCGCCCGCACCGCGCGCATGGGCAACCCGCTCGACCCGGGTACCCAGGTCGGCCCGATCACCACCCGGCCGCAATACGGCAAGGTGCTGGAATACATCGACATCGCCCGCAACGAAGGCGCGCGCTGCGTGCTGGGCGGCGGCGCGGCGCAGCGCCCCGAATGCGGCACGGGCTGGTTCATCGAGCCCACCATCTTCACCGGCGTTTCGCCCGAAATGCGGATCGCCCAGGAAGAAGTATTCGGCCCGGTGCTGGCCATCCTGCCGTTCGACACCGAAGAAGAAGCCATACGCATCGCCAACGACAGCCGCTACGGCCTGGCCGCCGGCGTGTGGACGCGCGACATGGGCCGCGCGCTGCGCATGTCGCACGCGCTGGAAGCCGGCACGGTCTGGGTCAACACCTACCGCGCCACCAGCTACATGTCGCCCTTCGGCGGCTACAAGCGCTCGGGCATCGGCCGCGAAAGCGGCCTGTCGGCGATCCGCGAATACCTGCAGGAAAAAAGCGTGTGGATCGACACCGGGGCCGAGGTGCCGAACCCGTTCATCATGCGCTAGCCGGGGGCATCCGGCGGCCGGGCGGCCGCCGGCCCCTGCCCGGGATGCCATCTTCCCTGGTCCACCATCAGCTGGATCTGCGTGCGCGCCATGCGCGCCAGCACGCGCGCCGCCTTGGTCACCGGCCGCTGGGTGGAGGTGGCCAGCACCATGGTGCGGGTCAGCGTGGGCTCGACGATGGGCCAGTAGCGGATCCGGCCGGCCTGCACCAGGTGGTGCACGCAGGAGTACGACAGGATGGTATAGGCCACGCCGCGCTCGACCAGCATCAGCGTGGACGGCATGGCGTCGATCTCGACCTGGATGTTGGGGCGGATGCCGGCTTTCATCAGGCATTCGTCCACCACTACCCGCAGGCCGTGCGGGCGGCTCGGCAGAATCAGCGGGATGCGGCTGAGCCGCTCGGCCTCGACCTGGCCGTTGCCGGCGCCGGCGGGGTCGGCCACCGGACCCAGCAGGATCAGTTCGTCGGTCACCAGCGGGTCGGCGGCCAGCGTGCTGATGCGCGGCGCGTTGTACAGAATGGCCACGTCGATGCGGGCATCGATCAGCCATTCCAGCACGTGGCCGCTGAAGCCTTCGGTCACGCCCAGCGACACTTGCGGATACTCGTGATGGAATCGGGCCACCAGCGGCGTGGTCAGCACCGCGCCCACCGACGGCGGCATGCCGATCGCCACGCGGCCGATCAGCGCCGAGCCGAGCGCGCGGAATTCGCTCTTGATGACCGCGCTGCGTTCGGCCATCGCCTGCGCGTGTTCGGCCAGCATCTTGCCGGCCTCGGTCAGCACGATGCCGCGCCCGGTGCGGTGGTACAGGTCTGCGCCCAGTTCGAGCTCCAGCGCGCGGATCTGCCGGCTCAGCACCGGCTGGCCCACCGACAGCTTCAGCGCCGCCCGCGAGAACGCGCCGGTCTCGACGATCGCGAGGAAGTATTCGAGCTGCTTGAGTTCCATGGCATCCGCTTCGTGCGGGCGCTGCCGCCCGGGCGGGGCCATGATTGCACAGGGGCCCGCGAGCCGATAGCTAGCAATGCCCCTGGCCTCAGCCGGCTGCTTCGGGCGGCCGGTCGGGCGCCCGCCGCGGCAGGTGCAGCACGAAGGTCGTGCCGTGGCGGCCGTCGGCGCCCTGGTTCAGCGCGGCGATGCTGCCGCCCAGCACCTCCGTCACCAACTGGTGGGAGATGTGCAGCCCCAGGCCGGTGCCGCCGCGGTGGCGGCTGGTGGTGAAGAAGGGCTCGAACACGGCCTGCAGGTTTTTTTCCGGGATGCCGGCGCCGTTGTCCGAAAAACGGATCGAGACGTGGCCGGCGCCTTGCGCGCGCGAGCGGATCGTGATGAGGCCCGGGCTGCCGTCGGCGAAGGCATGCTTGAGCGCGTTGTCGAGCAGATTGGCGATGACCTGCCCCAGCGGGCCGGGGTAGCTGTCCATCGCCAGCCCCGGCTCCAGATCCAGCTTGAGGGCGACCGGGTCGTCGGGGCTCCACAGCGCCAGCCGCGGCTCGGCGTCGATGATGGCCTGCGCCAGGTCGAAACTGCGCCGCTCCATGGTGCTGCGGTCGACCGCCACCTGCTTGAAGCGCTGCACGATGCCCGACGAACGCCGGATCGCCGCCGCGGCCAGTTCCAGCCCGTGCTCGCCGTTCTGCAGAAAGCGCTCCAGGTCGGACTTGCGCAGGCCCGCGGCGAGCCGGCCGCGCAGCGTGGCCAGGTGCTGCCGGACCGTGCTGAGCGCCAGCGTGGCGCTGCCCAGCGGGGTGTTCAGCTCGTGCGCCACGCCGGCCACCACCATCCCCAGCGAGGACAGCCGCTCGGCTCGCACGAGGTCTTTCTGCATGCTGCGCAGCCGCTCGTTGGCGGCCGCCAGCGATTCGTTGGCCGCCTGCAGCTCGCGGCGCTGGCGTTCTTCCTTGGCCATGCCGCGCAGCATGCTGACGGCGTAGTAGGCGGCGCTCAGCGCGGTGAGCGCCATCAGCACGATCAGCGCCGGCTGCCACCGCCAGGCCAATGCCCGCAATTGTCCGGGATTGATGTTGACCAGCAGGTACAGGTCCAGGTCGCGCGCGGCCAGCGGCAGTTCGGCGTCGGCCCCGCCCGGCTCGAAGCGGGCGAAGGCCCAGCTGCCGGAGCGGTCGTCGAACACGCCCTGTTGCCGCAGGCGCATCGCCCGCCACAGCCCCGGATGCGTCTGCGCCAGGGTGCGCTGCGGCGCGCCGAGCTGCCAGGCCCAGTCGTCGGCGGGCGCCGGGCCGTGGATCCAGTAGCCCGCGTCGTTGGCCAGGTAGACGCTGATGCCCTGCCGGTTCGACAGCCCGGCCAGCCGTTGCAGCAGGCGGCCGGCCTGGTAGTCGATGACGACCACGCCGCGCCGGACGCCGGCCTGCAGTACCGGCGTGGCCACGCGCAGCACGGGCAGGTGCGGCTGCGCCACTGCGCCGTCTTCGTCGTTCAGCTGGATCGCGGAAAGGTACACGCTGCCGGGCGGCAGCTCGGCAGCGCCGATGAAATACGGCTGGCGCTCGCGCTGCCGCTGTCCCGCGGGCGCGGCCAGCGCCGCGCCGCCGTTGCGGCTGTCGACACGGATGCGCTCGCGGCCGCGCTCGTCGATCCAGCGCACCCGCTCGTAGGCCCGGGAACTGGCCGCGAAGGTGGCGAACAGCGCGTCCAGCATCGACTGGCCGGCCTCGTCGGCGGCCGGCAGCCGGCCCAGCACGTCGCTCAGGAACAGCGTGTCGCGGCTGGCGTTGTCTATCGTGCGCGACAGGATGTCGGCCGATTCGCGCAGCGTGTCGTCGCGGTCGCGCGTGAGCGGGCCTTCGACCGTGGCGTCGATGGTCTGCCACAGCAGCGGGAAGCCGAGCGCGATCACGGCCACCCAAGGCACGACGATCAGCGGCAGCCGGCGTTTGACGAAGCGCAGCACGGGGCGGGGCGGGCCGGCGGCGTCAGGCGCGCAGGCGCGCGATGAACGCGTCCAGCGTATCGGGCCGGCCGAACAGATAGCCTTGCGCCCGCGGGCAACCGTGCGCTTTCAGCCATGCCAGCTGTTCCGGCGTTTCCACCCCCTCGGCCACGACCAGCATGTCGAACTGCCGGCCGAGCCGGATCACCATGTCGGCGATGGTGCGGTTCTCGGGGATCACGCCGATCTCGTCGACGAAGCAGCGGTCCACCTTCAGCGTGGTGGCCGGCAGCGTGCGCAGATAGCCCAACGAGGAATAGCCGGTGCCGAAGTCGTCGATGGCGATCGGGAAGCCCGCCTGGCGCAGGGTCAGCAGGGTGTCGCTATTGCCCTGCCAGTTGCCCATCGCCGCCGATTCGGTCAGTTCGATTTCGATCCGGCCCGGCGCGACGCCGTAGCGGGCGATGGTTTCCTGCAGTCGGGCGACGAAGTCGCGCTGGGCCAGTTGCAGCGCCGAGACATTGACGGCGATCGGGACCCCGGGAAAGCCGGCTGCGTCGAGCGCGTTGACCGCCCGGCAGGCCAATTCCAGCACCCGCTGGCCGAGCGGCACGATCAGGCCGTTGGCCTCGGCCATCGGAATGAATTCGGCCGGCGGGATCCGCACGCCGTTGGGGCGGGTCCAGCGCGCCAGGGCCTCGGCGGCCACGATGCGGCCGGTGGCCAGTTCGATCTGCGGCTGGAATTCGATGCCGATCTCGTTGCCGTGCAGCGCGTGGTAGAGCTCGCGCGAACGGGTGAAGCGCTGGTCGGTCTCGCGTTCGATGCCGGGCTGGTAGTCCACCCATTGGCTCAGCCCCTGCGAGCGCGCGCGCTTGAGCAGCAGCGAGGCCATCGCCATCGCGCCGCGCGCCGAACCCTGGTACAGGTCGAGGTCGAGCCGGCCGGCGCCGATGCTGATGAAGGGCGGATGGGTCGGGTCTTCGGGGTCCAGCGACTCGAGCTGGACGATGCACTCGGGCCGCAGCAGCCGGCTGTGGCCGAGGACGGCGAAGGTGTCGTCGTGCAGCCGCGCGACGATGCTGGGCGGCGGGAACACGCTGCGCAGCCGCCGCGCCATCTTCTTGAGCATCAGGTCGCCCTGCTCGATGCCGAGCGACAGGCTGCCGGCCGAGTACTGGTCCAGATCGAGCAGCAGCAGCGTGCGGTTGCGCGGGCCCGGGGTGTCGAGCACGATCTCCACGTGGCGCAGCAGCGCGTTGGCGTTGGGTATGCCCAGCAGCGGGTCTTCGTAGGCGATGCGGTCGAGCCGGCTGGTGAGCGAGACGTTGATCAGGCCCGAGTTGATGTTGCTGGAGAACACGCGCAGCAATTCGCGCTCGGTCGGGTCGAGCGGGCGGCCGGTGGCGAGATAGACGGCGGCGCGCGGGCTTTCGCCGCCGGAGAAGAACAGTACCTGGCTGGCCTCGGATTCGATGCCGGTGCGTTCGGCCAGGCTGCGGCGCAGCAGGCCGCGGATCCGTTCGTCGGACAGCGTGGACAACCGTTGCGACACGTTGGCCGCCAGCTGGCCGGAGGCGCCCACGATCAGCGCGTCGAGCGGATCGCCGTCGGCCGCTTCCTGCACGCAGACGATGCCTTCGGGCTCCAGGTGCAGCAGGCGGCACAGTTCGGCCATCATGCGCTGCGAGAAATCGGCCAGCCCGCGGGCGCGGATCAGGTTGTTGCTGGCTTCGGCGATCACTTGCAGGCCGCGGCGCGCCCGGCCCAGCGCGCGGATCTGTTCCCAGGTGCGCAGGTTGGCCGTCAGGATGCCCAGCAGGCGCGCCTGGGTGAGGTCGGTCTTGAGCCAGTAGTCGCTGATGTCGAGCTGGTCGAGCGAGGCCCGCATCGAGCTCATGCCGGGCTGGCCGGTGACCAGCACGATGCGGATCTCGGCATTGCCGAGCACCTCGCGCACGCTCTTGACCATGCGCAGGCCGGCGTCGTCGGTTTCCATGACCACGTCGAGGATCATGACGGCGATGCAGGGCTCGGCCGCGAGCACCTGCGCGGCCTCCGCCGCCGACGATGCCGCCAGCAGACGCACCGGCGCGCCCTGGAAACGGAAGCCGTCCAGCGCGAGACGGATGGAGCGCTGGAACTCGGCGTCGTCGTCGACCGTCAGGACGATCAATTCCGGCCCGCCGGCGCCCTCTTGCGACGCGGCGGCTTCCGGCAGAAATGTAAAAGCGGCCTCGGCATCTTCATGGCCGGCTGCTTCGGGGCGTTGGCCTTGCATACCGCTTCTCCTCGACGGCGCGGGGCCCGGCTTGAGCCGCTGGCGCGCATTCCGCTGTCGCACGGCGCCGCGCGGCCGTGGCCGGATTGCTCGGCACGCCATGGGCGGCCGGCGCGCATTTGATGGATGGTGTAACCAAATGGTACAAAAGAAGTGACGTAACGCCAACAGCCTGTGGATGCGCATCGCGCAAAAGCCGGCCGGCAAGGAGTAGGGATAGTATGACCGATCGCGATGGCCGTGCCCACGCCCGACCCACTATCTGCCGCTGCCGTACGCCGCCGGCGCGGCGTGAGCCGGGCCGCGCGCGGGTCGGCCCTGATGGCGGTATGCCGCGCAACGGGGCGCAGCCTGTATCATGATCGGCACCATGGAATCCATGACCGCCGCCACCGTCGAAGCCGCCGCCGTGCGGGCCGCTCTGCTCGAGCATGGTCACAAGCCGGGCGCCCTGCTGCCCGTGCTGCACCACCTGCAGGACGAACTCGGCTACGTCCCGCGCGCCGCCGTGCCGCAGCTTGCCGACGCGCTGAACCTGTCGCGCGCCGAGGTCTACGGCGTGCTCACCTTCTACCATCATTTCCGCTCGGAGCCGGGCGGCCGCCACCGCGTGCAGGTGTGCCGCGCCGAATCCTGTCGCGCGCTCGGCGGCGAACAACTGCTGGCCCACGTGCGCGAGCGCCTGGGCTGTCCCGGCGCCGATGCCGGCGCCGACGGCCGCTTCACCGTCGAGCCGGTGTACTGCCTGGGCCTGTGCGCGTCGTCGCCGGCCCTGGCGGTGGACGGGCGCCCCTATGCGCGCATGACGCCGCAGCGCTTCGAACGGGTGCTGGCGCAACTGGCGGAGACGGGGGAATGACCATGCTCGCCAATCCGTCCGCCCGTCCAGCCGCCGGGCGCGCGTCCCGCCGGGGGCCGGCATGAAACCCGCCGCCGTCTACGTGCCACGCGATTCGGCCGCGCTGGCGGTCGGCGCCGACGAGGTCGCCTACGCGCTGCAGGCCGAATGCGGCCGGCGCGGGCTGCCGATCCGGCTGGTGCGCAACGGCTCGCGCGGCCTGTTCTGGCTCGAACCGCTGGTCGAGGTGGAAACCCCGCGCGGCCGCGTCGCCTACGGCCCGGTCGACGCCGCCGACGTTCCCGCCCTGCTCGACGCCGGCCTGCTGGCCGGCGCCCCGCATCCGCTGTGCCATGGGCTGACCGATGCCATTGCCTACCTGGCGCGCCAGGAGCGCCTGACCTTCGCGCGGATGGGCGTGACCGACCCGCTGTCGCTGGACGACTACCGCGCGCTGGGCGGCTACGCCGGCCTGGAGCGCGCGCTGGCCAAGACGCCCGAGGCCATCATCGACGACGTGCTGCAGTCCGGCCTGCGCGGCCGCGGCGGCGCCGCCTTCCCGGCCGGCATCAAGTGGAAGACCGTGCGCCAGGCCCGGGCCGCGCAGAAATACGTGGTCTGCAATGCCGACGAAGGCGATTCGGGCACCTTCTCCGACCGCATGACGATGGAAGGCGACCCGTTCATGCTGATCGAGGGCATGACCATCGCCGCGCTGGCCACCGGCGCCACCCGCGGCTATGTGTACGTGCGCTCCGAATATCCGCATGCCGTCGCCACGCTGGAAGAGGCGATCCGCATCGCGCTGGCGCACGGCCTGCTGGGCGACGACATCCTCGGCGCCGGCCGCGCGTTCCGGCTGGAAGTGCGCAAGGCCGCCGGCGCCTACGTGTGCGGCGAGGAAACCGCGCTGCTGGAAAGCCTGGAAGGCCGGCGCGGCACGGTGCGCGCCAAGCCGCCGCTGCCCGCGCTGCAAGGCCTGTTCGGCCAGCCCACCGTGATCAACAACGTCATCACCTTCGCCAGCGTGCCGCTGATCCTGGCGCGCGGCCCCGCCTTCTATCGCGACTACGGCGTGGGCCGCTCGCACGGCACGCTGCCGATCCAGCTGGCCGGCAACATCCGGCACGGCGGCCTGGTGGAAAAGGCCTTCGGCGTCACGCTGCGCGAACTGCTGTACGACTTCGGCGGCGGCTCGGCCACGGGGCGGCCGATCAAGGCGGTGCAGGTGGGCGGCCCGCTGGGGGCCTACGTGCCCGAGTCGCAGTGGGACGTGCCGCTCGACTACGAAGCCTATGCCGCGATGGGGGCGGTGGTGGGGCACGGCGGCATCGTGGTGCACGACGACGGCGCCGACCTGGCCGGGCTGGCGCGCTACGCGATGGAGTTCTGCGCCATCGAATCGTGCGGCAAGTGCACCCCGTGCCGCATCGGCTCGACCCGCGGGGTGGAGGTCATCGACCGCCTGCGGGCCGCCGAGCTGCCGGAACAGCGCCGGCAGCAGGAACGGCTGCTGCGCGACCTGTGCGACACCATGCTGAACGGCTCGCTGTGCGCGATGGGCGGCATGACGCCGTACCCGGTGCTATCGGCCCTGAACCACTATCCCAGGGATTTTGGCCTGGGGACGGGCGAAACCGGCCGCGCCGCCTAGAAAGGAGACAATCATGCCGCATCTTCCGCAAGACATGGACTACGGCACGCCGCGGCGCGAATCGGCCGAGCGGGTCACGCTGGAGATCGACGGCGCGCCGGTGAGCGTGCCGGCCGGCACCTCGCTGATGCGCGCGGCGGCCGAGGCGGGCATCAAGGTGCCGAAGCTGTGCGCCACCGACAGCCTGGAGCCGTTCGGGTCGTGCCGCCTGTGCCTGGTCGAGATCGAGGGCCGGCGCGGCTTCCCGGCTTCCTGCACGACCCCGGCCGAGGCCGGCATGAAGGTCCGCACGCAGACCCCGCGCCTGCAGGAACTGCGCAAGGGCGTGATGGAGCTGTACATCTCCGACCACCCGCTGGACTGCCTGACCTGTTCGGCCAACGGCGACTGCGAACTGCAGGAAATGGCCGGCGTGACCGGGCTGCGCGCGGTGCGCTACGGCTTCGACGGCGCCAACCATCTCGGCGCCGCCAAGGACGAATCCAACCCGTACTTCGCCTACGACCCCTCCAAGTGCATCGTCTGCAACCGCTGCGTGCGCGCCTGCGAGGAAACGCAGGGCACCTTCGCGTTGACGATCGGCGGCCGCGGTTTCGAGTCGCGCGTGTCGGCCGGGATGGACGAGCCCTTCCTCGATTCCGAATGCGTGAGCTGCGGCGCCTGCGTGCAGGCCTGCCCGACCGCCACGCTGCAGGAAAAGACCGTGATCGAGCTCGGCCTGCCCGAGCACAGCGTGATCACCACCTGCGCCTACTGCGGCGTGGGCTGCGGCTTCAAGGCCGAGATGAAGGGCAGCCAGGTGGTGCGCATGGTGCCGTGGAAAGACGGCAAGGCCAACGATGGCCATTCCTGCGTGAAGGGCCGCTTCGCCTGGGGCTACGCCACCCACAAAGACCGCATCACCAAGCCGATGATCCGCGCGAAGATCACGGATCCGTGGCGCGAGGTGAGCTGGGACGAGGCCATTGCCTACGCCGCCGGCCAGTTCCGCCGCATCCAGGCCGAGTACGGCCGCGAGGCGGTCGGCGGCATCACCTCGTCGCGCTGCACCAACGAAGAGACCTACCTGGTCCAGAAGCTGGTGCGCGGGGCCTTCGGCAACAACAACGTCGACACCTGCGCCCGCGTCTGCCACTCGCCCACCGGCTACGGCCTGGGCCAGACCTACGGCACCTCGGCCGGCACGCAAACGTTCAAGTCGGTGGAGAAGGCCGACGTCATCATGGTGATCGGCGCCAACCCGACCGACGGCCATCCGGTGTTCGGCTCGCGCATGAAGAAGCGGCTGCGGCAGGGCGCGCGGCTGATCGTGATCGATCCGCGTTCGATCGACCTGGTCAAGTCGCCGCACGTGCGGGCCGACTTCCACCTCAAGCTCAGGCCCGGCACCAACGTGGCGGTGATCAACGCGCTGGCCCACGTGGTCGTTACCGAGGGCCTGGAAGACGCCGCCTTCGTGGCCGGGCGCTGCGACGCGCAGAGCTATCGCGAGTGGCGCGAGTTCGTGGCGCGGCCCGAGAATTCGCCCGAGGCGATGGCGCCGGTGTGCGGGGTGCCGGCCGAAACGCTGCGCGCCGCGGCGCGGCTGTACGCGACCGGTTCGGCCGGCGGCGGGTCCGGCGATGCCGAGGGCCACGGGGCCGGTGAGACGGGCGACGGCCGGCGCACGCCGATCTCGGGCCGTCCCAACGCCGCGATCTACTACGGACTGGGCGTGACCGAACACGCCCAGGGCGCCACCATGGTGATGGGCATCGCCAACCTGGCCATGGCCACCGGCAACGTCGGCCGCGAGGGCGTGGGCGTGAATCCGCTGCGCGGCCAGAACAACGTGCAGGGCTCGTGCGACATGGGCTCGTTCCCGCACGAACTGCCCGGCTACCGCCATATTTCCGACAGCACCGTGCGCGGCGAATTCGAGGCCGCCTGGGGCGTGCGGCTCGATCCAGAGCCGGGCCTGCGGCTGCCCAATATGTTCGACGCGGCCATCGCCGGCAGCTTCAAGGGCCTGTACTGCGAAGGCGAGGACGTGGTGCAGTCCGACCCCGACACGCAGCACGTGGCGGCGGCGCTGATGGCGATGGAATGCATCGTCGTGCAGGACCTGTTCCTGAACGAAACGGCCAAGTACGCCCACGTCTTCCTGCCAGGTTCGTCGTTCCTGGAGAAAGACGGCACCTTCACCAACGCCGAACGGCGCATTTCGCGCGTCGCCAGGGTCATGCCGCCGCTGGGCGGCCATGCCGACTGGGAAATCACGGTCAAGCTGGCGCAGGCGCTCGGCATGCAGATGGACTACCGCCACCCGGGCGAGATCATGGACGAGATCGCCGCGCTCACGCCCACCTTCCGCGGCGTGTCGTTCGAGAAGATCGAGCGGCTGGGCAGCGTGCAATGGCCGTGCAACGGCGACACGCCGGAAGGCGGCCAGGAGACCATGCACGTGGACGCCTTCGTGCGCGGCAAGGGCCGCTTCATCATCACCAAATACGTGCCGACCGACGAAAAGGTCACCCAGCGCTTCCCGCTGCTGCTGACCACCGGGCGCATCCTGTCGCAGTACAACGTGGGCGCGCAGACCCGGCGCACCGCCAACAACGTCTGGCACGGCGAAGACCGGCTCGAAATCCATCCGCACGACGCCGAGGACCGCGGCATCGAGGACGGCGACTGGGTCGGCATCGAAAGCCGCGCCGGCCAGACCGTGCTGCGCGCGCGGATCACCGAGCGCATGCAGCCCGGCGTGGTCTACACCACCTTCCACTTTCCCGAGTCGGGCGCCAACGTCATCACCACCGACAGTTCCGACTGGGCCACCAACTGCCCGGAATACAAGGTGACAGCGGTGCAGGTGCTGCCGGTGGCGCAGCCGTCGGCCTGGCAGCAGGAGTTCTCGCGTTTCGCGCGGGTGCAGCAGGATCTGCTGGAACGCGCGCGCGGCGCCGAGGCCTCGGCCGATTAGGGGCGGGCGATGGATACCGACAACCTGGTCCGCATGGCCAACCGGATCGGCGATTTCTTCGATGCCATGCCCGACCGCGGCGCGGCGCTGCACGGCGTGGCCGACCACATCCGCAAGTTCTGGGAGCCGCGCATGCGCCGGCAGATGCTGGAGCACCTGGATACCGGCGGCGCCGGGTTGAACGACTTCGTGCTGGAGGCGCTACGTACGCACCGCGATCTGGTCGCGTCCTGAGCGTGCCGGCCTCCTTCCGACGGCTGCCATGAATTCGTTCTCCCCCGTCCGCTCGGTCGAACGCGCGATCGACCTGCTGCTGGCGCTCAACCGCCAGCCGCTGAGCTCGCTCGACGTCCTGCACCGCCAGACCGGCATTCCCAAGCCCACCCTGGTCCGGCTGCTGGAGACCCTGCAGCGCAAGGAACTGGTGGCGCGCGCCCCGCAGTACGGCACCTACGGCCTGGCCTCCGGCGTCAAGCGCCTGTCGTCGGGCTATCACGGCGTGCCGCGCATCGTCGAGGCCGCGGCCGAGCCGGTCGAGGCGCTGACCAAGAAGATCAAGTGGCCGTTGGCCGTTGCGGTGCCCGACTACGACGCCGTCATCGTGCGCTACAGCTCGATCCCGAATTCGCCGCTGGCGCTGCTGCACTCCACCATCAACATGCGGCTGAGCCTGGCCGGCCGCGCGCTGGGCCGCGCCTACCTGGCCTTCTGCGGCCGCGAAGAGCGCAAGGCCCTGCTCGACATCCTGCGCCTGTCCGAAAACGCCGAAGACGCGCTGGCGCACGACCGCCGCGCGATGGCCGCCGCGCTGAGCCAGATCCGCAAGCAGGGCTATGCGCTGCGCCTGCCCGGCATCCGCCCGGTATCGGGCACCCTGGCGGTGCCGGTGTTCGAGAACCGGCGGGTGATCGCCTCCGTCGGCATGACCTGGATCGCCTCGGTGCTCAGCAACGAGCAGGCGGTGGAACGCTATCTGGAACCCATGCTGGCGCTGTCGCGCGAGGTGACGGAGCGGCTGGGCAAGCTGTGAGGCGCGGGGGGGCGGGCCTACGGACACTTGTATCCCACTACGTATATCCGGTCGGGGTGGCAGGCGATAGAGTGCAGTCCGACTCTTCACCGCATTGCTCGCCATGCCGGACCACGACGCCACCTACAAGTTGCTGTTCTCCCAATCGCCGATGGTGGCCGCGCTGCTGCGCGGCTTCGTGCGCGAGGAGTGGGTAGCGGCCCTGGACCTGTCCACGCTCGAACGCGTCGCCTCGTCCTTCGTGACCGGCGACCGCCGCCGGCGCGAAAGCGACATGGTCTGGCGGGTGCACAGCCGTGCTCGGTGGGTCTACGTCTACCTGCTGCTGGAATTCCAGTCGCGTAGC
>NZ_BAABFO010000028.1:0-61998 GCF_039541095.1 Pigmentiphaga soli | reverse complement strand
CCGGCACGCCGGCCGGGCGGCGGCGCGCGCGGGCCGCCAGCACCAGTGCCAGCCCGGCCGCCGCAATGACCGCGCCCGCGATCGGCACGGCCGCGTAGCCCAGGCCGGCCGAGATCACTGCGCCGCCCGCCGCCGCGCCGAGCGCGTTGCCGAGATTGAAGGCGCCCACGTTGACCGACGACGCCAGCCCGGGCGCCTGCGCCGCCGCCCGCATCACGCGCATCTGCAGCGGCGGCACCACGGCGAAGGTGGCCGCGCCCCACACCAGCAGCGCGGCGGCCGCGCCCAGATGCGTCTGCGCCAGCAGCGGAAAGCCCAACATGACGGCGATCAGCAGCGCCAGGAAGCCGATCAGGCTGCCGTCCAGCGAGATGTCGGCCAGCCGGCCGCCGGCTGCGTTGCCGATCGAAAAGCCGACCCCGATCAGCACCAGCATGGCCGTGACGAAGCCCGGCGAAGCACCGGTGATATCGGCCAGCGTGGGCGCGATATAGGTGTAGAGCGTGAACATCGCGCCCGCGCCCAGCACGGTGGTGGCCAGCGCGCCCAGTACCGCCGGCCGCCGCAGCACCGCCAGTTCGGCGCGCACGTCGGGCAGGCGCCCGGCCTCGCCGCGCGGAAGCGCCAGCCACAGCGAGGCCATCGCCAGCACGCCCAGGCCGGCGGTGGCGGCGAACGACATCCGCCACCCTATCGCCTGGCCCAGCCAGGTGGCCGCCGGCACGCCGCCCACGTTGGCGATGGTCAGGCCCATGAACATCGTCGCCACCGCGCTGGCCTGCTTGTGCCGCGGCACCACGCTGGCGGCCACCAGCGAACCCAGGCCGAAGAAGGCGCCGTGGTTCAGGCTGGTGACCAGCCGGGCCAGCAGCAGCGTCAGATAATTCGGCGCCACCGCGGCCAGCAGGTTGCCGATGGTGAAGATGCCCATCAGGCCGATCAGCGCGGTGCGCCGCGACCAGCGCGACAGCGCCAGCGTCATCAGCGGCGCGCCGAGCATCACGCCGATCGCATAGGCGCTGATCAGCATGCCGGCGGTCGGGATCGACACGCGCAGGCCGTCGGCGATGACCGGCAACAAGCCCATCGGCGAGAACTCCGTGGTGCCGATGCCGAAGGCGCCGACGGCCAGCGCGAACAGGGGCAGCGCGGCGCCGCCGGCGGGGCGTACAGGGGATGCTTCCATGATGGGATCGCTTCGAGGTGAGTCGTGGAAAGGAAAGTGGCGCTATTGTGCGCTGCAAACATTTGCCGAAAAATACATGGATCTCGGAAATACATTTGATCTGGAGTCAAGAATGAAGATCACGCTGGACGAGATCCAGGCCTTCATCGCGGTGGTCGACAGCGGCTCCATCTCGGCCGCCGCCATCCAGCTCGGCCAGACCGTCTCGGGCACCAGCCGCAGCCTCGGGCGGCTGGAAGAAAAGCTGAAGACCACCCTGCTCACCCGCACCACGCGCCGCCTGGAACTGACCGAGGAAGGCGAGGCCTTCCTGCAGCGGGCGCGCGAGATCGTGGCGGCGGTCGAGGGGGCCGAGGAACAGATGGTCACGCGCCGCAACAAGCCGGCCGGCCGCCTGCGGGTGGACGCCTCCTCGCCGTTCATGCTGCACGTCGTGGTGCCGCTGGTGGCCGGCTACCGCGAGCGCTATCCCGACGTCGAGCTGGAGCTGCACAGCAACGAAGGCTTCGTCGACCTGCTGGAGCGCCGCACCGACGTCGCGCTGCGCATCGGCCGGCTCAAGGACTCCACCCTGCACGCGCGGCCGATCGGCAACAGCCGGATCCGCGTGCTGGCCAGCCCCGCCTACCTGGAGGCGCGCGGCACGCCGCGCCGCGTGGCCGACCTGGCCGGCCATGCCCTGCTCGGCTTCACCCAGCCCGACACGCTGAACGAATGGCCGCTGCCCGACGCCGATGGCCGGCCGCTGCGCATCCGCCCCACCGTCAGTTCGTCGAGCGGTGAAACGCTGCGCCAGCTCGCGCTGAACGGCAACGGCATCGTCTGCCTGTCCGATTTCATGACCCTGGATGATCGCCGGAGCGGCCGGCTGCGCGAGCTGTTCCGGCGCCAGACGCTGGACGTGCGCCAGCCGATCAACGCGGTCTACTACCGCAACACCGCGATCTCGGCGCGGATCGCGTCGTTCGTGGACTACCTGGCCGGCGCGGTCGGCGACCTGGGCTGCGAAGATTGCCGCGCGGCTTGACGCCTGCGCGCGCCGGCCGGCGCCGTGCCGGACTGGATGAAGTCCGCCAGGATGGCGTGCGACAGGTCGAGCACCACCTGCGCCGCCGCCGACACCGGGCGGTAGTCGCGCGTGGCGCAGACCAGGGTGCGGCGCAGCGGACTGCCGGCGATCCGCGCCACCGATACCGATTTGGCCTCCAGGTCGCGGTGGAAACCGATGCCGGCCATCAAGGTGTAGCCCATGCCCTGCTTGACCAGGCCGAGCATCTCCTGCGGCGAATCGACTTCGATCTGCACGTTCAGCGGAATGCCGGCGCGGGCGGCGGTCTGGCAGATCAACATGTTCAGGCCGTGCATCGGGCCGGGCAGGATCAGCGGATACTGCGGCAGCGCGCCGAACTGGACCCGGGCGCCGCGCTTGAAGGCGCCGCTCGGCCCCACCAGGCACAATTCCTCGGTGCCGATCTCGCGCCAGTTCAGGCCGGCAAACGACTGCACGTCGAAAATGATGGCGGCGTCGAGCCGGCCGGTATGCAGCCATTCGAGCAGGAAGCCCGTCATCGCCTCGATCACGCGCGGCATCACTAGCGGGTATCTGGCCTTGACCGTGCGCAGCAGCGGCGGGATCAGCACGCTGCTGACCGTGGCGGGAATGCCGATCACCACCTCGCCGGCGGGCTCCTTGCCCAATGCCACCACTTCCTGCTTGGCCAGGCGGAACTGGTGCAGGATGCTGCGCGCGTGTTCGAGCAGCAGCTTGCCGTGCACCGTGGGCAGCACGCCGCGCGGGCCGCGGATCAGCAGCGGCACGCCCAGTTCCTCTTCCAGGTGGTGCATGTGGATGCTGAGCGCCGGCTGCGAGACGTGCAGCGTTTCGGCCGCCCGCGACATGCTGGAAGACTCGACCACCGCCACGAAATACCGCAGCTGCCGGCTATCCATGGCGGATGCGGCTCAAGATGCGAGGCCTGTCAGATGATTCCCTTGTCGCGCAAAGCATCGATGGCGTCCTGCCGGTAGCCGAGCAATCCCGACAATATGCCTTCGGTATGCTCGCCCAGCAAGGGCGGCGGCCGTTCATAGCGCGGCGGCGTGGCCGACATCTTCAGCGGACTACCCACCAGCCTGACCCGGCCCGCGCTCGGATGCGGCATCTCGAACAGCATGCCGCGCGCCTGCACCTGCGGATCGGCGAACACCTCGTCCAGCCCGTTGATCGGACCGCAGGGCACCCCGCCGGCCTCCAGCAGTTCGATCCATTCCCGCTTGCTGCGGCGGCGGATCATCTCGGCCAGCAGCGGCACCAGCTGCGCGCGGTGGCGCACCCGGGCCGGATTGGTGGCGAAGCGCGGATCGTCGGCCAGCTCCGGCCGGCCGCCCAGTTCGACCAGCCTGCGGTACTGGCCGTCGTTGCCCACGGCGACGATGATGTGGCCGTCGGCCGCCGCGAAGGTCTGGTACGGGACGATGTTGGGATGCGCGTTGCCCCATCGCACCGGCGCCTCGCCACTGGCCAGGTAGCAGGTGTTCATATTGGCCAGCATCGCCACCTGCACATCCAGCAGCGCGAGGTCGATGGCCTGGCCCTGCCCGGTGCGGTCGCGGTGCAGCAGCGCGCACAGCACCGCGTTGGCGGCGTACATGCCGGTCATCAGGTCGGAGATGGCGATCCCCGCCTTTTGCGGCCCGCCGCCGGGCAGCGCATCGGCCTCGCCGGTGATCGACATGAAGCCGCCCATGCCCTGCACGATGAAGTCGTAGCCGGCGCGGGCAGCGTAGGGCCCGTACTGGCCGAAGCCGGTCACCGAGCAGTAGATCAGGTCGGGCCGGACCGCGCGCAGGCTGTCGTAGTCCAGGCCGTATTTCTTCAGCTGGCCGACCTTGTAGTTCTCCAGCACGACGTCGCAATGGCGGACCAGGTCGCGCAGCACGGCCTGCCCTTCCGGCGTGGCGATGTCCAGCGTCATCGACTGCTTGCCGCGATTGGCGGCCAGGTAATAGGCGGCCTCGCCGGTGTCGGCGCCGGCTTGGTCGCGCAGGTAGGGCGGCCCCCAGGAACGGGTGTCGTCGCCGCGCCCCGGGCGCTCGATCTTGATCACCTCCGCGCCCATGTCGGCCAGGTTCTGCGCGCACCATGGGCCGGCCAGCACCCGCGTCAGGTCGAGCACGCGCACGTGTCCCAATGCCTTGTCTGTCATGTCTTACGGCGCCGTCGGTTCGATGTGGGCATGCGCAGCCTAGCGCTGCGGCGCCAGCCTCACGGAGTGGTGGACGTTGTCGAGCGAAACCGGGCACCACATGGTGTGCACGCTGGGACGCGAGCCGAAACGCTGCAGGATGCCCTGCGCGAACGCCTCGTCGAACAACGCGTCGGCATCGGCGCGGCTCTCCCACAGATAGACGCCGCCGGCTTCGTTGCCCTCGTCGATGTAGTAGTGCTTGGCCAGCAGGCCGGCCACCTTCGCATAGCGCTCGGCGCTCTGCTCGAACAGCGCGGTCAGTCCGGCCTCGCCGATATCGGGCGAGACCTTGAAGCGGGTGATGGTGACGTACATGTGCTTGTCTCCTCGGATGGCCCGGGCGTGCCGGGCGGATGAAAACGCGGATGCGCAAACGCGATGCCGGCCGTCAGCCCGTGCGGCGCTGCAGGCCGTGCTGCTTCAGGCGCCACAGCAGAAGGTCGACGCGGTCCTGGCCGAAGAAGGGTTCGCCCTGGAACACGAAGGTCGGCACGCCCCAGTGCCCCGCCGCCTTCAGGTCGGCTTCGTTCTGTTCGATCAGGCGATCGCGCGAGGCGGGGTCGAGGGCGATGGCCCGCTCCATGTCGTCCAGGTCGAGCCCGGCCCGCGCCACGGCCTGCCGCAGATGGTCGCCCTCGTTCCAGCCCGTCACCGTGCCGTCCCACAGCATGGTGCCGACCTGGTCGATCAGCGCCAGCGCCTTGCCGCGCAGGGTCGCCTCGGCGCCCAGGCGGGTCAGCCGGTGGATGTGCGGCTGCCGGTCGGAAATCGCCAGCGTGGCCGGATCCTGCACGATAGGGTCGGGCGTCGGCCGCCTGAATGGCATGTCGAGGTATTGCGCCAGGCGCTGCGTGTCGATCAGTAGATAGGGCCGCCAGCCCTTGTCCATGCGGCGGAAGAAGTCCGGCGTGCGGATCGCCAGCGGATATACCACCTTGACGTTCCAGCGCAGCCGGTACGCCTGCGACAGCGCCCGCACGTGATGCAGCGCCAGGTAGCTGTACGGGCTGCGGAACGACCAGTACAGGTCGACGACCGGTTCCCTTTCCATGTCTCCCCTCGATATGCGATGCGATGGCGGGAATGGTAGGCAGGCGGGAGGGAAAAAAGAACTACATATGTTTTATACGAGGCATAACTTTTCTTAATATCGGCCGGTGGCAGGGCCGGCTCGCCGCCGCCATCGATGGCGAGCTCGGCGGCTTCGACCAGTTCAAGGACGCCTTCACCAAGGCGGCGCTGACGCTTCGGCAGCGGCCGGGCGTGGCTGAGCGTGACGCCGCAAAGGAAACTGGTGGTGGAAAGTAGCGCCAACCAGGACAGCCCGCCGATGGCCGGCAACGTGCCCATTTTTGCGCTGGGCGTATGAGAACACGCCTATTCCCGCAGCACGGTGTATCAGCTCATCAAATCCGGCGCGCTGGAAACAGTCCCGGTAGGCGCCCAGCAGCGGGTGACGGCGGCCAGTATCGATGCCTTTATCAACCAGACCAAGGCTTCTGCACGCGCTGCTTGAGCGCTGGTATGATCCTTCCGCCGGCCCCGCGGCACTCGAGCCGGCAAGCACGGTTCAATTTTGTAGCCAGCTTTGTAGCTGGACCACAAGTGGGCGGCCGGCACCGCTCCGAGACCCGCGTAGTTGCTCAATTTCTCCGTGCCCATGCATCTAGCCACCTGGAACGTCAACTCCCTGAACATCCGCCTGCCCCAGGTCACCGCCTGGCTGCAAGCCAACCCGGTCGACCTGCTGTGCCTGCAGGAACTGAAGCTGGCGGACGACAAGTTCCCCGCCGCCGCGATCGAAGCGGCGGGCTATCACGCCGTCTGCGCCGGCCAGAAGACCTACAACGGCGTGGCGATCCTGTCGCGCACGCCCGGCCGCGACGTCACCCGCAACATCCCCGGCTACGAAGACCTGCAGCAGCGCGTCATCGCCGCCACCTACGACGCGCCCGGCGGCGAGATCCGCGTGGTCAGCGCGTATTGCCCCAATGGCCAGGCCGTGGGCAGCCAGAAGTACGAGTACAAGCTTGCCTGGTACCGCGCCTTCCACGCCTGGCTGGCCGACCAGCTGCTGCAATATCCCCGCCTGGCCGTGCTGGGCGACTACAACATCGCGCCGGAAGACCGCGACGTGCACGATCCGGCCAAATGGGAAGGCAGCGTGCTGGTGTCCGAGCCCGAACGCGAGGCCTTCCGCGGCCTGCTGAACCTGGGGCTGGCCGATGCCTTCCGTTTGTTCGAACAGCCGCCCCGATCCTTCAGCTGGTGGGATTACCGCCAGCTCGGTTTCCGGCGCAACGCCGGGCTGCGCATCGATCACGTATTGCTCTCGGCGCCGCTGGCCCGGCTGTGCGCCGAATGCACCATCGACAAGACGCCGCGCGGCAACGAGCAGCCATCGGACCATGCGCCGGTGGTGGCCATGCTCGGGCTGGCGGCATAAGCCGTATCGCCGCCGGTATCGCCTCGATACGAGCCGTTGCCTGCCGGCCGGCGGGATTCGCTTATGATCGTCAACGAATCGACGCCGGCCGCTGCGCCGGGCTCCGCCTGCCAATCCCGCCGTTCCCTTGCCACGGAGGCGCATGGACCATCCTGAACCCGTCTCGCCGTCTGCCGTAGCGCCTCGCCGCCTGGCCGTGGCGAGCGCGCTGGCCCTGCTCGCCGGGGGACTCGCCTGGTGGATATGGAACGCGGCCTGGTTCGGCGATGAACGCGTCGCCCATGCGCTGGCCGGCGGCTGCGTGGCGGCGGGCGCCACCGCGCTGGGCGCGGTCCCGGTGCTGTTGTCGCAGCGCCTGTCCGATCGCGCGCAGGACGGCCTGTTCGGCTTCGGCGCCGGCGTCATGCTGGCCGCCAGTTCCTTTTCGCTGGTGATCCCCGGGCTGGAGGCCGCGCGCGGGCTGGGCGCGGGGCCTTGGCGCGCCGGCCTGACGCTCGGCGCCGCCATCCTGCTGGGCGCGCTGATGCTGCTGCTGATGGAGCGCTACCTGCCGCACGAGCATTTCATCAAGGGCGCCGAAGGCCGCACGCCGGCCGCGCTGCGCGCGATCCGCCGCACCTGGCTGTTCGTGTTCGCCATCGCGCTGCACAACCTGCCCGAGGGACTGGCGATCGGCGTAGGCTATGCCGGCAACGATCCGCTGCGCGCCTCGGCGCTGATGACGGGCATCTCGATCCAGGACATTCCCGAAGGGCTGGTGGTGGCGGTGGCGCTGATCGCGATCGGCTACGGCCGGGTCCGCGCCGTGCTGCTGGCCGCGGCCACCGGACTGGTGGAACCGCTGGGCGCGGTGGCCGGCGCCGCCGTGCTGAGCTATTCGGCCTCGCTGCTGCCGTGGGGGCTGGGCTTCGCGGCCGGCGCCATGCTGTTCGTGATCAGCAACGAAATCATCCCGGAATCGCACCGCAAGGGGCACGAAGCCTACGCCACCGGCGGCCTGATGATCGGCTTCGTGCTGATGATGCTGCTCGATACCGCGCTGGGATGATCCGCCCCCTCGGTCTCCGCCCGGCAACGGCAACGCTATGCTTGCCCTGAAGCTCCCGCCTATCCAGGGCGCCGCGGATCCGGCTCCGCCGGTCCGCCAGCGCCGCCCCTCGAGGGGCGCGCGAAGCGCGTAGGGGTGGGCCCAACCTGTGGGCCCACTCAATCGCCGTCGTCCAGCCCCAGGTCCTGGATCTTGCGGGTGATCGTATTGCGCCCGATGCCCAGTTTCAGCGCCGCCTCGATCCGACGGCCGCGGGTGGCCCGCAGCGCGGTGGTGATCAGCAGGCTTTCGAACTGCCGGGTCAGGGCCTGCATGATGTCGGGATCGCCGCGCGACAGGCGCTGTTCGACGTCGGCCTGCAGCCCGCTCAGCCAGCCTTGCGCGCGGTCCGCCGCGGTGCCCGCGCGCGCCGCTTCGGTGCCGTCGGCCGGTCCGCGCAGGGCCGGCGCGCCGGCCGTTTGCCCGGCCGAGAAAGCGCTGGTTTCGAGCGGGTCGCGCTCGGCGCGCATGCCGCCTTCGCCGTCGCCGGCCCGCTGGGCGTTCTCCAGCAGTTCGGCAGGCAGGTCCTGCACGTCGACGGTCTGGGCCGGCGCCATGACCGTCAGCCAGTGACAGACGTTCTCCAGCTGCCGGACGTTGCCGGGAAACGGAAACTTGGACAGCGCCGCCAGCGCCGCCGGGGTCAGGCGCTTGGTGTCGACGCCGAGGTCGCGCGCGCTGCGGGCCAGGAAGTGCCGCGCCAGCAGCGGGATGTCTTCCGAGCGCTCGCGCAGCGGCGGCAGCCGCAGCCGGATGACGTTCAGGCGGTGGAACAGGTCTTCGCGGAACAGCCCCTGCTTGACGCGCTCTTCCAGCGGCTGGTGGGTGGCGGCGATGACGCGCACGTTGGCGTGCACCGGGCTGTGGCCGCCCACGCGGTAGAAGCTGCCGTCCGACAGCACGCGCAGCAGGCGCGTTTGCAGTTCGGCCGGCATGTCGCCGATTTCGTCCAGGAACAGCGTGCCGCCGTCGGCCTGTTCGAAGCGGCCGCGCCGCATGCTCTGCGCCCCGGTGAAGGCGCCTCGCTCGTGGCCGAACAGTTCCGATTCCAGCAGGTCGCGCGGGATCGCCGCGGTGTTGATCGCCACGAACGGGCCCGAGGCGCGCGCGCTGTGCCGGTGCAGCGCGCGCGCCACCAGTTCCTTGCCGCTGCCCGACTCACCGGTGATCATGACCGTGACCTGCGACTGCGACAGCCGGCCGATGGCGCGGAACACTTCCTGCATCGCAGGCGCCTGGCCCAGGATCTCGGGCGTGCCCACCAGGGACTCGTCGGCCGAGGCCTCTTCGCGCAGGCTTTCCTCCACCGCGCGGCGGATCAGCTCGGTGGCGGTGTCGACGTCGAACGGCTTGGGCAGGTATTCGAAAGCCCCGCCCTGGAAGGCCGACACCGCGCTCTCCAGGTCGGAATAGGCCGTCATGACGATCACGGGCAGCGCCGGCAGCCGGCGCTTGACGGCCTGCAGCAGCTCGATGCCGCCCGCGCCGGGCATCCGGATGTCGGTCACCAGCACCTGCGGCACGTCGTCGTTGAGCGCGTCGAGGGCCTCGCGGGCGCTGCCGAAACTGCGGCTGGGCAGGTTCTCCCGCGCCAGGGCCTTCTCCAGCACCCAGCGGATCGAGCGGTCGTCGTCAACGATCCAGATCGGTTTCATCGCACGTTTCCAGAAGCCACAAGCAACTACTCCATCTAAAAATTGGGTCCCCCCGTACGCGCTTCGCGCGCCCCCCAGGGGGCGATGCGCGCGGACCGGCGGAGCCGGATCCGCCGCATCCTGGATGGGGCGGCGGCATTCGGGGGGCCTTCTACGGCAGCGGCAGCAATAGCTTGAAGTCCGTCAGGCCGGGGCGGCTGTCGCATTCGATCAGGCCCTCATGCTGCTGCACGAAGGTCTGCGCCAAGGTCAGTCCAAGACCGCTGCCCCCCTCTCGGCCGGAGACCAGCGGATGAAAGATCCGGTCCAGCAATTCCTGCGGAATGCCAGGGCCGTTGTCCACCACATGCAATTCCAATGCCAGCTTGAATCGCTGCTTGGCCAGCGTGATCTGCCGGGCCACCCGCGTGCGCAGGATGATCTCGGCGTCGCCCGCGGCGATGCGTTCGGCCAGCGCCTCGGCGGCGTTGCGCACGACGTTGAGCACCGCCTGGATCAATTGGGACTTGTCGCCGCGGAACTCCGGCACCGAGGCGTCGTAGTCGCGCACGATGTTCAGGCCGCGCGGGTATTCGGCCAGCACCAGCGAGCGGACGCGCTCGCATACCTCGTGGATGTTGACGTCGCCCACGATGCGCGGCGCGCGGTGCGGCGCCAGCAGGCGGTCGACCAGGGTCTGCAGGCGGTCGGCCTCCTGGATGATGACCTGGGTGTATTCGGTCAGCGCCGGGTCGGACAGCTCGGACTCCAGCAGCTGGGCCGCGCCGCGCAGGCCGCCCAGCGGGTTCTTGATCTCGTGCGCCAGGTTGCGCAGCAGTTCGCGGTTGGACTGGGCCTGCTCCAGCAGACGCTCCTCGCGGTCGATCTTGAGCTGCTGCTCGATCTCGCGCAGCTCGATCAGCGCCGGCCAGGCCTGGTTGTACAGCGCCACCACGGTGGCGGCCACCTGCACCGGCTCGCGGCCCAGCCGGTCGATCACCAGCATCTGCCGCTTGTCGGCGAACACGTGCTGGTTCGCCTCCTTCAGCGACATCTGCAACTGGGCGCCGTTCTGGAACAGGTCGCAAACCTGCACCGCGTAGAGCTGGCGCACCGAGACCTCGAACAGGTCTTCGGCCGGCGCGTTGGCGTAGCGGATCAGGCCGTCTTCGTCGACGACCAGGATGGCGCTGGCCAGCAGCTCGAAAGCCGCGAATTCATTGCCCGGGGAATCGGGCCTGGATGCGATGTCGGAAACGTTCATGCCAATAAAAACGGGGCGATTGCCGCCCCGTTCTCCTCGATGACGACCAGACCGGCCAGGGTCAGCTGGCGTAGTACATGTCGAATTCGACCGGATGCGTGGTCACGCGGAAACGCTGCACTTCGTCCATCTTCAGGCCGATGTAGGCGTCGATCATGGCGTTGCTGAACACGCCGCCGCGGGTCAGGAACTCGCGGTCCTTGTCGAGCGCTTCGAGCGCCTGGTCGAGCGACGAGCAGACGGTCGGGATCTTCGCGTCTTCTTCCGGCGGCAGGTCGTACAGGTTCTTGTCGGCCGGGTCGCCGGGGTGGATCTTGTTCATCACGCCGTCCAGGCCGGCCATCATCAGGGCCGAGAACGCCAGGTACGGATTGGCCAGCGGATCCGGGAAGCGGGTCTCGATGCGGCGGCCCTTCGGGTTGGCCACGTACGGGATGCGGATCGAGGCCGAGCGGTTGCGGGCCGAGTAGGCCAGCTTGACCGGGGCTTCGAAGTGCGGAACCAGGCGCTTGTACGAGTTGGTGCCGGGGTTGGTGATGGCGTTCAGCGCGCGGGCATGCTTGATGACGCCGCCGATGTAGTACAGCGCGAATTCCGACAGGCCGGCGTAGCCGTTGCCCGCGAACAGGTTCTGGCCGTCCTTCCAGATCGACTGGTGCACGTGCATGCCCGAACCGTTGTCGCCGACGACCGGCTTCGGCATGAAGGTGGCGGTCTTGCCATAGGCGGCGGCGACGTTCCAGATGGTGTACTTCAGGATCTGGTTCCAGTCGGCGCGCTGCACGAGGGTGGCGAACTTGGTGCCGATCTCGAGCTGGCCGGCGCCCGCCACTTCGTGGTGGTGCACCTCGACCGGCACGCCTTGCTGTTCGAGCAGCAGGCACATTTCGGAGCGCAGGTCCTGGAAGGAATCGACCGGCGGAACGGGGAAGTAGCCGCCCTTGACGGCCGGGCGGTGCGCCAGGTTGCCGCCTTCGAAATCGATTCCGGTCGACCAGGACGCTTCTTCCGACTTGATCTTGACGAAGCAGCCGGACATGTCGACGTTCCAGGTCACGCCGTCGAACACGAAGAATTCGGGTTCGGGACCGAAGTAGGCGGTGTCGCCCAGGCCCGACGACTTCAGGTAGGCTTCGGCGCGCTTGGCCAGCGAGCGCGGGTCGCGGTCGTAGCCCTTCATGTCGGACGGCTCGATCACGTCGCAGGTCATGATCAGCGTGGCTTCTTCGCGGAACGGGTCCATGCGGGCGCTGCCGGCATCCGGCATCAGCAGCATGTCGGAGGCTTCGATGCCCTTCCAGCCGGCGATCGAGGAGCCATCGAACGCGTGCCCAGAGTCGAACTTGTCTTCGTCCACGGTGTGCGCCGGCACCGAAACGTGTTGTTCCTTGCCGCGCGTATCGGTGAAGCGGTAATCGACGAACTTGACCTCGTTATCCGCGATCAGCTTGAGGACGTCTTTGGGCGTTGCCATTAGGGCTCCTGGTAGTCTCGGTAAAGGCTGCCGCCGGGGTCTCCACGGCGGTCAGCGTTGGATGTTGCAAGGCGCCGTGCCCGGCGCCCCGTGGTTGCCCGCAATGCTAAGCACTTTGCATGCCAGGCGCATGGAAACCGGCGCGATGGAGCCTGCACAAGGGCGGGACGAATTCTCGCATATTGCGGGCTTGCGGGTGCGTGAATGCCTGCACCATATTGGTTCAACATGGTACGGAATCGTGCACCGATAGAGTGCATTATCGGTGCACGCCCCATTATGCACCGTCGGCGTGCGAAACCATGCGCCCGTCTAGGGATTGTCGTTCAAAAACAAGCCGACCAGGTCGTTCAGGAAGCGCCACCCCAGGGGCGTGGGCTTGAGCCGGGCCGGACCGGGATCCAGCAGCCCGCGCTCGGCCGCTACGCGCAGCGGCCTAGCGATCGCCGCCAGGTTCAGTCCGGTGCGTTCGGCAAAGCTGGCAGCCGGCACGCCGTCGCGCAGGCGCAGCGCATTGAGCATGAACTCGAACGGCAGCTCGGCCGGCTGCACCACATGCGAATCGGCCACGTGCGCGCCGGCCCCCGCCTGCGCCGCCGCCATCCAGGATTCCGGATTGCGTACCCGCGCCTCGCGCACGATGCGGTCGTGGAACGACAGCTTGCCGTGGGCGCCCGGGCCGATGCCGAGGTAGTCGCCGAATTCCCAGTAGTTGAGATTGTGCCGGCTGCGCTGGCCGGGCCGGGCGTAGGCCGAGACCTCGTAGTGGTCGAAGCCGGCGGCCGCCAGCCGCGCCTCGATGGCGTCCTGCATCTGCGCGGCCGTGTCGTCGTCGGGCAGCTGCGGCGGATACTTGGCGAAGACGGTGTTGGGCTCCAGGGTCAGATGGTAGACCGACAGGTGGCCGGTGCCGAAGGCCAGCGCGGCGTCGATGTCGGCCATACAGGCGTCCACGTCCTGGCCGGGCAGCGCGAACATCAGGTCCAGGTTGACGCGCGCCACGTGGCGCTGCGCGATCTCGATCGCCGCGCGCGCGGCGGCGGCGTCGTGGATCCGGCCCAGCGCCCGCAGGCTGGCATCGTCGAAGCTCTGGATGCCAAGCGAGATGCGGTTCACGCCGCTGGCGGCGTAGTCCTTGAAACGGGCGGCTTCCACCGTGCCGGGGTTGGCTTCCAGCGTGATCTCGGCATCGGGCAGGATGGGCAGGCGCGAGCGCAGCAGCGCCAGCAGTGCGTCCAGCGCGCCGGCCGACAGCAGGCTGGGCGTGCCGCCGCCGATGAACACCGACACCACCTTGCGGCCCCACACCTGCGGCAGGCTGGCGTCGAGATCGGCCGCCAGCGCCTGCAGATAGCGTTCCTCGGGCACCTCGGCCGGCGCCGCGTGGGAGTTGAAGTCGCAGTACGGGCATTTGCGCACGCACCACGGCACGTGCACGTACACCGACAGCGGCGGCAGCGCGGTCAGCAGCGTCGCGCCGGGCGCGGCGAACGGCATGCGGGTCGCCGGGCCGCGGGCGGCTTCGGTGCGGATCGGGATGGACCGGGCCATTCAGAAGGTGTCCAGCTTTTCCATCAGGACGGCCAGCGCGCGGGCGCGGTGGCTGTGGCGGTTCTTTTCCTCGGCCGTCAGTTCGGCGGCGGTGCGGCCGAATGCCGGCAGCAGGAAATGCGGGTCGTAGCCGAAGCCGCCGGCGCCGCGCGGCTGCTCGACGATCTCGCCGTGCCAGGCGCCTTCGCCGATCAGCGGCTGCGGATCGTCGGCCGCGCGCACCAGCACCAGGGCGGCGTAGTAGTAGGCGCGGCGGTCGGCGGCGCCGCGCAGTCGCTCGATCAGCAGCGCGTTGTTGGCGGCGTCGGACTTCTCGCCGCCGTGCATGGCGGCGAAGCGGGCCGAGTACACGCCGGGCGCGCCGCCCAGCGCGACCACGCACACGCCGGAGTCGTCGGCCAGCGCCGGCAGCCCGGTCAGCAGGCTGGCATGGCGCGCCTTGGCCAGCGCGTTCTCGATGAAGGTGGGATGCGGCTCCGCGGCCTCGGGCACGCCCAGGCTGCCTTGGGTGACGAGCTCGAAGCCGCGCGGCGCCAGCAGCTGCGAGAACTCGCGCAGCTTGCCGGCGTTGTTGGAGGCCAGGACGAGTTTCTTCATGGCCCTGCTTCAGCCGGCCGCCAGCGCCTGGCGCTGCAGCCGCACCAGCTCGGCGATGCCGGATTCGGCCAGCCCGAGCAGTTCGTTCATTTCATGGCGCGCGAACGGCGCCCCTTCGGCCGTGCCCTGCACTTCCACGTAGGCGCCGCCGCCCGTCATCACCACGTTCATGTCGGTATCGCAGGCGAAGTCTTCGGCGTAGTCCAGGTCGAGCACCGGCTGGCCGCGATAGATGCCCACCGACACCGCCGCCACGTGGTCGCGGATCGGCGACCGCGCCAGTTCGCCGCGGGCCATCAGCTTGTCGATCGCGTCCTGCGCGGCGACGAAGGCGCCGGTGATGCTGGCGGTGCGGGTGCCGCCGTCGGCCTGGATGACGTCGCAGTCCAGGTGCAGCGTGCGTTCGCCCAGCAGCGCCAGGTCGAACACGGCGCGCAGGCTGCGGCCGATCAGGCGCTGGATCTCTTGCGTGCGCCCGCTCTGCTTGCCCTTGGCCGCCTCTCGCACGCCGCGCGTGTGGGTGGCGCGCGGCAGCATGCCGTACTCGGCGGTGACCCAGCCCTCGCCCTTGCCTTTCAGGAAGGGCGGCACCTTGTCTTCGACGCTGGCCGTGCAGATGACCTGGGTATCGCCGAAGCAGATCAGCACCGAACCTTCGGCGTAGCGCGTATAGCCGCGGCGAATCTCGACCGGGCGCAGTTGGTCGGCGGCGCGTCCGGACGGGCGCGTCCAGACGGATGGGAAAGCGTCGGTCATGGGAAGGCTCCGAGCCGTAAACGGTGAACCGTCGATTGTACGGCGTCGTTCCGTGGCGCGCCTCAGCGCCCGGCGAACGCCGGCGTTCCCTCGGGCAGCGTGCCGGCGGCGATGGCCTGCCCGAGCTGCCCGGCGTGCCGCCGCAGCAGTTCGACGATCTCGGTACGGCGGCTGCCGTCCAGCCTGGACGCGATGGCGGCGATGCTGAGCGCGGCCTGCGGCCAGCCGTCGGCGCCGGCGATCGCTACGCCGACGGCCCGTACGCCCGGGATGATCATCTCGCGGTTGTAGCCGTACCCGAGGCGGCGCGATTCGGTCAGCATCCGCTGCACGGCCGCGGCGCGGGGGGCATCGAAACGCTGCATGTATTTTTCGCTGGCCGCCAGCGCGGCCTGCATCTCTTCCGGCGGCAAGCGGCCCAGGATGGCCGCGCCGCCGGCCGATACGCACAATGGCCGGCGCGCGCCGATTTCGACGGTCAGCGCCTTCAGCGGATAACTGCCCTCCCGGCGGTCGATGCAGACCGATTCATGCCCGCTGCGCACATTCAGGAACACGGTATCGCCGGTGACGCGGGCGAGATCGTCGAGCGCCGGCGCACAGGCCGCGCGCCAGTCGTACTGGGGGCAAGCCGCAATGCCGAACTCGAACGCCAGCCGGCCCAGCGCGTAGCGGCGCGTGACCGCGTCGCGCGTCACCATCCCCTCTCGCATCAAGGCGGCCAGCAGACGGTGGGTGGTGGCGTGGTGCAGGCCGCAGCTCTCGGACAGCTCGGTCAATTTCCAGCCGCTGCGCGGGCGCGAAGACAAGGTCCTGAGGAGCGCGAACGCGCGCTCGAGCACCTGGGTGCCGCCGTTGCGCTCCGCTGCCGGGGCAACGGTGGCGGGCTCGGTTCGTTTTTTCATAGCTTGAACATTATGTCATCCACGGGCCGCCGTTTTTCGTTCCAAGCCATGATAATCGCCAGGCGATGAGTCATTATTTTTCCACAATCCAAACATAGGAAGCCGAAATGTCTCCACTGATCACCGCCGCCCCGCCTTCGGACGTCGTCGTGCTGGGCGCGGGCGCCGCCGGGATCGCGGCGGCGATTGCCGCGGCGCGCGAAGGCGCCCGCACGCTGCTGCTGGAGGCCGGCCCGCTGCCGGGCGGCGAGCTGCTTACCGGCATGGCGGTGGACGGCGCGCTCAACGCCCGCGGCGAGTGGGTGGTGGGCGGCGTGGCGCGGGAGTTGTTCGACGAGTGCGAGCGGCTGGGCGGCTATATCGGCCCGCTGAACGACTGGCGCCTCATCCACTACGTCTGCTACGACCCCGAGATCATGAAACTCGCGGTAGCCAGGACGCTGGCGCGGCACGGGGTGCGGCTGTGGCTGCACAGCTACGTGTACGACGCCGAGGCCGACGACGGCCTCATCCGCGCGGTCCACGTCCTCAACAAGCGGGGGCGCACGCGAATCGAGGCGCCGGTGTTCGTCGACGCTTCGGGCGACGGCGACCTGGCCGTGCGCGCGGGCGCGCGCGCCGAAAACGGAGGCGAAGGCGGCCAGTTCCAGCCGCTGTCGATCATGTTCCGCATGGCCGGCGTGGATACGCCCAGGCTGCTGGGCTTCCTGCGCGACGCCCCGCAACACTTCGCGCTGGGCGAGAGCGAAGCGATCCGCGGCGGGCGCAGCGATGGCGACATCGTGAAGGCGGTGATCGACCAGGGCCAGCCCACGGTCTTCCTGAAGGGCGACGGCCCGCTGCTGGCCGAGGCGATCGCCGCGGGCGAGATGTATCCGACGGCGCTGATCATGATCCAGCCGACCTCGGCGGCGCGCGGCGAAGTCTGCCTGAACACGACGCGGGTGGCCAATATCGACGCCACGCGCACCGAGCAGCTCAGCGCGGCCCTGGCGCCGCTGGCCGAACAGGTCGAAACCTGCATGCGCTTCATGCGCCGCCGGGTGCCGGGCTTCGAATCGGCCACGCTGTCCGGGGTGGCGCCCCGCATCGGGATCCGCGAAACCCGGCGCGTCGTATGCGACGCGACGCTGACCGAGCAGGACGTGCTGCGCGCCCGCAAGCGCGACGACGGCATCGGCAAGGGCAGCCATCACGTCGACATCCACCAGGATGGCGCGGGCCAGATCCGGATTCCGGTCGACGGCGGCGGCTCCTACGACATCCCGTGGGGTTGCCTGCTGCCGCGAGGCGTCCGCAACGTCGCGCTGGCCGGCCGCTGCCTGTCGGCGGACCGGGCCGCCCACGGTTCGGCGCGAGTGATGGGGCCGTGCCTGGCGATGGGCCAGGCGGCCGGCACCGCGGCCGCGATGCTGGCCGACAGCGGCGGCGGCGATTACCGCCGGCTGGAGGTGTCGGCGCTGCGCGAACGCCTGCGGCAGCGCGGCGCGATCCTCGATGGGACGTATTAGGCCCCCCCCTACGCGCTTCGCGCGCCCCCCCAGGGGGCGATGCGAGCGGACCGGCGGAGCCGGATCCGCCGCATCCTGGATGGGGGGGCGCGGGTTCATGCATCGTGGGAGGCGCGTGGCGCCATAGAAAACCGATATGCAATCCACAAGGAGATACCTCATGGCGATTTCGTTCTTGCGCATTCTGCCGCGCGTGGCCGCGGTGATCGCATGCGCCTCGCTCACCGCACCTGCCTCGGCGCAGCCGGCCTATCCCAGCGGGCCCATCCGCATGGTCGTGCCGTTCGGCGCCGGCGGGTTGACCGACATCCTGGCCCGCCTGATCGCCGACAAGCTGGCGGCCAACGAAGGCTGGCAGATCGTCGTCGAGAACAAGACCGGCGCCGGCGGGAATATCGGCGCAGCCGACGTGGCGCGCAGCCGCCCGGACGGCCAGACCCTGCTGATGGGCTCGATCGGCACCAATGCCACCAATCCATTTCTTTACAAGACGATGCCGTACGATCCGCGCAAGGACTTCGCGCCGATCACGATGGCCGCAAGCGGCACCCTGCTCCTGGTGTGCGATCCGAACCTGCCGTTCCGCGATACGGCCGGGCTCATCGCCTACGCCAAGGCCCATCCCGGCGCGCTGTCGTACGCCTCGGGCGGCATGGGCGCTTCGCAGCACCTGGCCGGCGAGCTGCTCAAGTCGACCGCCGGCATCGACATCCGGCACGTCCCCTACAAGGGGCTGGCGCCGGCGATCCCCGATCTGCTGGGCGGGCGGGTTTCGATGACGTTCGACATGGCCACCGCGCTGCCCTACGTCAAGCAGGGCCGGCTGCGCGCCATTGCCGTGGCCAATCCGCAGCGCTCCAGCGCGCTGCCCGACGTGCCGACGATCGGCGAAACCGTGCCCGGCTACGCAGCCAGCGCCTGGTACGGCCTGTTCGCGCCGGCCGGCACGCCGCAGCCGGTGATCGCCCGGCTGAACGCGGCCATCACGCGGATCCTGCGCACGCCCGACCTGCGCGAGCGGCTGATCGCGCTCGGCGCCGAGCCGGCCGCCAGCACGCCCGAAGAATTCGGCCGCTTCGTGCAGGCGGAATCGGACAAATGGTCCAAGGTCCTGAAAGCCATCGATATCCAGCTCGATTGACGGGCATTCAGCGCTTCCTGGCGATCGCCCCATAGATGAGGAGCAGCACGATCGCGCCGATCACCGACGCGATCCAGCCGGCGCCCTCGCCCGGCTCGTACCAGCCGACGGCCCGCCCCACGTAGCCGGCGATCAGCGCGCCGGCGATCCCCAGCACGATGGTCAACAACCAGCCCATCCGGTCGTCGCCCGGCTTGATCGCGCGCGCGATCAGGCCGACGATGAGTCCCACGATCAAGGTTCCGATGAACGACAGCATGACGTACTCCCTCCCAGGAAAAGGGGCCGGCTCCGGCCCGCAGGTATCATGCCATCGCGCCGGCCGCGGTGCGGGGCGGAATCTGTATCGGAACCTGTCAGAACGTGCCCTCGTGCCTGGCCAGTTCCGCCCGCAGCTGCACCAGGCTCGGCGTCACGATCGGCACGAACGCGAGCTCGCGCAGACGGCGGGCGAAGCCCGGCTGGCGGCCGCGCAGATACGCCGCGCCGCCCGCCGCCTGCAATTCCAGCTGCACGGCCTGGGCCGCAGCGTCCGCCAGTTCGATCCGCAGCTTGAACAGCGCCGCCGGCGTCTGGCGCAGGCGGCCGCTGCGCACGCCTTGGACCAGTTCATCGGCCAGCGCCGCGGTGCGCGCCGAGAGGTCTTCCAGGGGCGCCGCCAGAATGCCCTTCGGGGCGTTCCCCCGTCCGGCGGCCCGGCGCGCTTCGTCCAGCGACCGGCGGGCCAGGCCGATCGCCAGGCTGCACTGGATGCCGACGAACGACGGACGCAGTCCCGGTAGATAGGCCCGCGCGTCTTCATGCAGCAGGCAGTCGGCGCCCGCGGGCGTGGCCGTCAGCGAAATGGCGGCGGTATTGCTCGATTGCAGGCCGATCAGCGGCAGATCGGCGCTGCGCTCCAGCCCCGGAACGTCATGCGGCAAGGCCACGACGGCCACCCTGCCGTCGGGCGCCCGCACCGCGGCGGCGACCACGAAGCCCTGCGGCCGCAGATTGGTGACCCAGGGCATGGCGCCGTCCAGCCGCCAGCCGGCGCCGTCCTGCGTGGCCGTGATCTGCAGCGACTCGATGCCGCCCAGGAACTTCATCGCGTTCGACAGCGCGCTGGCGCCGGCGACCCGGCCCGCCATCAGCGCGGGCAGCCAGCGCTGCGCCAGTTCCCGGTTGGGGCTGTGCAGCACGTATTCGATAAAGACGCGGTGGCCCCAGGCCACGAAGGCGCAGGCCATCGAGTAGTAACCCAGCTCGGCCACCGCCTCGATCGCGTCGCCGATGTCGGTGCCATCGTGGCCGTCCCATTGCGCCGGCACGCCCCAGCGGAAGACGCCGGCCTCGACCAGCGGCGGCAGCACCGCGCCCGGATCGCATTCACCGGTGTCGATCGCGTCCGCATGGGCGTCCAGCCATTCGACCAGCTGCGGGGTCAGGTGGCCGGACGTCCGGCCGGCGGGCGCGGCGGCGCAGGCTTGCGTCATTGGCGTTCCCATTCGAACGGCTTCATTTCCGGATTGAGCGGCGTCTGGCCGAGATTGTTGGCGAAGTTGCAGATCGTGGCCAAGCCCACGCCCAGCACCACTTCCAGCGCATTGGCCTCGGTGAAGCCCGCGGCCAGGAAGGCCTGCAGCTGAGCGTCTTCCACGCGCCCGCGGGTTTCGATGACGGCGCGGGTGAAGGTAGCCAGCGCGGCCAGCCGCGGGTCGGGCAGCTGCGCCTGCGCGCGCAGCGCCTCGACGTTCTCTTCGGCGATGCGCGCCTTGTTGCGCGCCAGCGCAGTGTGCCCGGCCACGCAGAAGGTGCAGCCGTGCCGCGTGGCGGCGGCCAGCTGCACGACTTCGCGTTCGGCCAGGCTCAGGCCGGACTTGGCGTTGATCTGGGAAAGCGTCTGGTACGCTTCCAGCGCCGCCGGCGCATTGGCCAGCAGCCCGAGCAGATTGGACAGGTAGCCCGCCCCCTTGCGGGCGGCTTCCAGCGCCGGGCGGACCTGCTCCGGTGCGTTTTCGATGGTGCGGACCGGCAGACGTGCCATGAGGGGCTCCGGGAAAGGGATAATCAGGGCTTCATTGTCGATAGCGGCCGCCCCGGCGGCAATGATGCCGCATGGCATTTTCATGCTCAGGACTATCGACTTTCGGTAATTTGCTTATTCGGTCGACACTCTCATGGCGATTTCCCCGGTGCAGGGCGGCGGCCCTTCCCTTGCCCCGCCCGCCGCCGATGGCGCGGCGCCCGACAGCGTGCTGCTTTCCAGCCTGGACGTCAGCTCGACGATCTACCACGTCGGCCAGTATTGCGGCAGCTGGTCCGCCAGCACCGCGGGCACCAGCCAGGCCAGCTTCCACCTGGTGCTGAAAGGGCAATGCTGGCTGCACATCGCGCAGCAGGAACCGCAGCGGCTCGGCGCGGGCGACGGCGTGTTCTTCCTGCGCGACCTCGCGCACCGGCTCAGTCCGGATGCCGATCCGTCGGCACTGCTGGCGCCGAAGTCGGGCGAGATGATCCCGCTGTCGGCCCGGCCCGAGCAGGAAGGCACGGGGCTGGCCTGCGGCTTCTTCTCGTTCCGCAACCGGATCGGCCAGCTGGTGTCCGACGCCCTGCCCGACCACTGGCTGATACGCGTGGACGATGCGCGCTTCGATCCGGCGCGCACCGTGGTCGGCCTCATCCTGGACGAGACCACGGCCCATGCCCCGGGCAGCCAGGAGCTGCTGGACCGCCTGGCCAGCCTGCTCGTGTTCTACGTGCTGCGCCCGGTGGTGGCCGACGATCCGCAGGCGGGCAGCCTGCTGAGCCTGGCGCGCGACCCCGCCATGGCCTCGGTGGTGCAGGCCATCCTGGCCGATCCGGCGCAGCCGTGGACCCTGGAGCGGATGGCCCGGCTGGTGCACATGTCGGCCGCCACCTTCCATCGCCGTTTCACCCTGCTCAGCGCGACCACGCCCGCGCAGCTGGTGCAGCAGCTGCGCATCCGGCTGGCCGCGCATATCCTTGCGCGCGGCGCGGGCATCGCCGAAACCGCCGAGCGCGTCGGCTACCAGTCGCAGGCGGCGTTCAGCCGGCTGTTCATGCGGATCATGGGCGAGTCGCCGTCGGCCTGGCGGCGGATGCGCCAGGGCTGAGCGCCCTGCCCCGGGCGCGCCTACCCTCGCCAGAGCCGGTACAGCGAACGCGCCGCCGCATCAAGCAGGAAGCCCAGCGCCCCGATCAGCAGCACCATCGCCATCAACTCCGAGTACGCCAGCCGGTCGCGCGTGTCGAGAATGAAATACCCCATGCCCGCCGATACGCCCAGCATCTCGCACGGCACCAGCACGATCCACAGGATGCCGATGGCCAGCCGCACGCCCGTCAGCACATGGCCCAGCACGCCGGGCAGCACCACGGTGCGCAAGGTCTCCCAGCGCGTGGCCGACACGCTGCGCGCCAGCAGCAGCCAGCGCGCGTCGAGCTGCTGCACGCCGGCGGCAGTGTTCAGCAGGATGGGCCAGACGGCGGCGAAGGTCAGCAGGAAGTAGACCGGATCGTCGCCCACGCCGAACACCATCACGGCGATCGGCATCCACGATAGCGGCGAGATCATGCGCAGGAACTGCATGGCCGGCGACAGCGCGGCCTCCAGCCGGCGCCAGCTGCCCACCGCCAGGCCCAGCGGAATGCCGATCACCATCGCCAGCGCCAGACCCACCAGCACGCGCCGCAGGCTGACCAGGATGTGCAGCGGCAGGTCGGAGCCGGACAGCAGATCGTAGGCGCTGGCGAAGGTGGGCGTGGGCCCGAAGCGCCGCGCCAGGCTGTCTGGCGCAGGCAGCGCCTCGGTGCCCAGCCACCAGCAGAGCAGCACGGCGGCCAGCCCCAGCGCGCCCCAGGCGGCGCGCGCCGGCCAGGCGGGACGGGGCTGTTCGCCGCCGGGCGCGGCGGCGAGCGGCGCGGGCGCGACGGCCCGCGAGACGCGGGCGGACGCCGCCGCGGGCGGACGCCGGTTCCGCGCTTCGGGCAGGCTGCGCGCCGTCACGCCTGGACCGTTTCCGTGCGGGAATAGCCGGCCGGCAGGCCGAAACGCTGCAGGCCGCCCACGGATTCGATGGCGCGCCTGACGTAGCGGTCGTCGACCAGCTCGCGCGCGGCCTGCGCCGGATCGAGCCCGGCCAGGAAGCCGTGATCCCCTTCGATCATCGTCGCCTTCAGGCGGCGCACCAGTTCTTCGGTGTAGCTGGGGAAGGGATAGGGCTGGAAGTCGATGCGCTTCTCGTCCCACTGCCGGTGGCGGATGGCGCCCGAGGCCAGGTAGGTGTCGCGGTCGGAATCCGGGGGCGCCAGTACCTTGGTCAACGCGGGCAGCGTATGCGGCGTGTAGCGGTTGATGCCTTCCTTGGACAGCAGCCGGGCGGTCTCGGCCCGGTGCTCGCGTATCCACAGCTGGGCCTTGACCACGGCGTCGACCACGCCCTGCGACCACTGCGGCCGCTGTTCCAGGTCGCGCTCGTGCATGAACACCACGCAGCAGGCGTGGTTGCGCCAGATGTCGCCGGTGAAGCGCAGCACCTTGCCCACGCCCAGCGTCTCGGCCGCGGCGTTGAAGGGCTCGGCCACGATGTAGCCGGCGATCTGCTTCTGCGCCAGCGCCGGCGGCATGTCGGCCGGCGCCATCACCACCAGGTTGACCTCGTTGGCGCCAGCCGCCGCGCCCTTGCGGGAGACGGGCGTCAGGCCGTTCTCGCGCAGCAGGTACTGCAGCATCACGTTGTGGATCGAATACCAGAACGGGATCGCCACCGTCCTGCCGCCCAGCGCGCGCACGTCGGCGATGTCGGGCGCCACCGTCAGGCCCGAGCCGTCCACGTGGTTCCAGGCCACCACCCGGGCCGGCACCTTGCTGCCGAAGCGCGCCCATACCGTCATCGGCGACAGCAGGTGCACCACGTTGACCTGGCCCGAGATGAAGGCCTCGATCACCTGGGCCCAGCTGCGCAGCAGCGTGGGCTTCTCGGCCTTGATGCCGGCCTGCTCGAACAGGCCGTTGTTGTGGGCCACCAGTAGCGGCGCGGCGTCGGTGATGGGCAGGTAGCCGATGCGCACGGGGGCGTCAGGCTGCGCCTGCGCGCGGGCCTGCAGCGCCGTCAGCAAGGGCAATGCGCCACCGGCGGTGAACAGGGTGGCAAGCTTGAGCATGTCGCGTCGGGAGGCGTGTTCCAGGCACATGGGCGTGGCTTCCTAGACAGGGAGGGAAACGGGACCGGCGGCGGGCGCCTGCGCCTGCCGCAAGGCATCGCGCAGCCTGGTCAGCACCTCGACGCGCAAGGCGCCGAGTTCGTGCAGGCAGTTCTCGCGCGGCTGCGGCAGCGTCACCGGCCACTGCGCCGCGAGGCGGCCGGGCGAACCGCCCAGCAGCAGCACTCGGTCGGCCACGGCCAGGGCCTCGTCGATATCATGCGTGATCAACAGCGTGGCGGCGCGGAAATCGGCCACGACCTTTATCAGCAGCTGCTGCATGCCGGCACGCGTGACCTCGTCGAGCGCGCCGAAGGGCTCGTCCAGCAGCAGCACGCTGGGCTGCCGCGCCAGGCAGCGGGCCAGTGCCGCGCGCTGCGCCATGCCGCCCGACAATTGGGCCGGCCGCAAGTGGCGCGCGTGGTCGAGCCCGACCTCGGCAATGGCGCGGTCCACGCGGCGGCGCCGTTCGTCGGGACCGCTTGCCGGCTGGCGCGAGAAATTCAGGCCGTAAGCCACGTTGCGCTCCAGCGTGAGCCAGGGCAGCAGGCTGGCGTCCTGGAAGGCCACGGCCACGCGCGGATGCACGCCGGCCAGCGGCGCGCCGTCCATCTCGATCGTACCGCGCGCGAAGGGCTGCAGCCCGGCCAGCACGCGCAGCAGGCTCGATTTCCCGACGCCGCTTGCGCCCAGCACGGCAACGATTTCGCCGGCGCGCAGATCGAGGTCGATGCCTTCGAACACCGCGGCGCAGGCGCCTGGATAACCGGCCGCCAGGCCACGGGCGCGCAGAACGACGCGGCGGTCGGGCTCCTCGCTCACATTGCCTCCCGCCGGACCGGTGAATCAGCGAGCCTGTGCACGCAACCGCCTTCCAATATCATTCCATTCGAAAACATTTGCGCACACATTCTGGGCAGCCTTATCGATGGCGACAAGTCCAAGGGTACGCATTTTCATGCTCAAAGTTATCGACTTCGAGTCATTTGCTTATTCTCGGGCGAGTCATAAGCTGAGGCCGGCCCCCGCCGGCAGCTTCGGATACCCGCCGCCGAACCCTCTATTGAATCGAACCAGACAGCCTTCCTCGTGACGACATCCGCTTCCTCTCCCCGTCCGCCCGCCATCGGCCTCGGCAGCGCGGCGCGCGACCTCTATCGGGCGCTCTGGCGCCATGCCCTCGGCGTGCGGGCCCACATGCTCGGCGCTGCCGGCCTGCTGTCGGCGGCGCAACTGCTGCGGCTGACCATGCCCTGGCTGGCCGCGCAGGCGATCAACGCCTTGCAGCAGGGCAGCATGGCGACGGCCGGCCACTGGATCGTCTACCTGGTCGGCATCTACCTGCTGTCGTGGCTGCTCCACGGCCCGGGGCGGATACTGGAACGCAACGTGGGCGTGCAGGTGCGCACGCGCCTGGCCGACCAGCTCTACGCGCGCATCGCCGCGGCGCCGCTGGCCTGGCGCGACGGCAGGCATTCGGGCGAGCTGCAGCACCGCGTGGTGCAGTCCAGCCGCGCGCTGTCGGACTTCGCCCAGAACCAGTTCGGCTATCTGCAAAGCGCCTTCAACTTCGTCGGCCCCCTGGTCGCGCTGGCCTTGCTGTCGCGCACCAGCGGCGCGATCGCGATAAGCGGCTACGTGATCATTGCCCTCATCATCCTGCGCTTCGACCGCGCGCTGATGCAGCTGGCCCGCGCCGAGAACGACGCCGAGCGCCGCTATGCCGCCGCCCTGCTCGACTTCGTCGGCAACGCCGGCACGGTGATCGGCCTGCGCCTGCAGGCCGCCTCGCGCAAGGTGCTCGGCCGCCGCATGGAAGCGGTGATGGTGCCGCTGCGCCGCACGGTCATGGTCAACGAAGGCAAATGGTTCGCCGTGGACCTGCTCGGCATGGGGCTCACCTGGATCCTGGTGGTGGTCTACGTGCTGCAATCGCGCCAGCCGGGGCAGGCGGTGCTGCTGGGCACCGTCTTCATGATCTACCAGTACGCCCAGCAGGCCGCGTCGGTGGTCGGCGCGATGGCCACGAATTTCCAGAGCTTCGCGCGCATGCATACCGACTACGGCAGCGCCGAGCCGATCTGGGATGCCCCTGGCGACCCCGACGCCGCCGTGCCCGCCGTGGTGCCCGACGCGCCCTGGCAGACGCTGGAGCTGCGCGGCGCCGCCTGGCGCTACGCCGACGACGCGCGCGGCGGCCTGCATGGCGTCGACCTGCTGTTGCGACGCGGGGCGCGCGTGGCGCTGATCGGCCCGAGCGGCGGCGGCAAGAGCACGCTGCTGCGCATGCTCGCGGGCCTCTACCTGCCGCAGCAGGGCGAACTGCTGCGCGACGGCGCGCCGATGGACTGGGCCGGGCTGCGCACGCTGGCCACGCTGATCCCGCAGGAGGCCGAGGTGTTCGAGGCCAGCGTGGAAGAGAACCTTACTTTCGGCGAGCCGGCCGACGCGGCGGCGATGCAGTCCGCGGTGCATGCGGGCGTGTTCGACGAGGTGCTGCAGCGCATGCCCGAAGGCCTGGCCAGCGCCGTCAACGAACGCGGCGGCAACCTCTCCGGCGGTCAGCGGCAGCGGCTGGCGCTGGCCCGCGGCGCGCTGGCGGCGCAGGGAAGCTCGCTGGTGCTGCTGGACGAACCGACCAGCGCGCTCGACCCGCAGGCCGAAGGCCGGGTGTTCGACCGCATGTACGCGGCCTTCCCGTCGGCCTGCATCGTCGCGTCGGTGCATCGGCCGAGCCTGCTCGAACGGTTCGATACGGTCGTCGTGGTGGAGGCTGGCCGCGTGGTCGACGCCGGTCCGCGCGACGAAGTGCTTGCCAGGCGCGCGCCCTGAGCAGGCAGTCGGGGTACCAGTTGCTGTATACGCATTACTCGATATTCTGCGCCTGCTCCCGCATCTGCTCGATCAGCAGCTTCAGATCCATCGCCGCGCGCGTAACTTCCAGCCCGCCCGCCTTCGACCCCAGCGTGTTCGCTTCGCGGTTCATTTCCTGAAACAGGAAGTCCAGCCGCTTGCCTGCGCTGCCCTTGTCGCCTTGCTTGCCGGAGCGGGCGCCGGCGATGAGCTGCTTGAGCTCGGCCAGGTGCGAGTGCAGCCGCGACAGTTCCTCGGCCACGTCCACGCGCAGGCCGAACAGCGTGGTTTCGTGCGCCAGCCGTTCCGACAGTTCGGCGCCGCTGATGTTCTGGAAGCCGCCGGGAAACGCGGCCTCGACCGTGTCGCGCAGCTTGCGGGCGAGGCGTTCGCGGTATTCCTGCAGCAGCTGGGGCATGCGCTGCTCGACCTCGGTCACGACGGCGGCCACGGCGCTGGCGCGATCGGCGATCATGGCGGCCAGGCGCTGGCCTTCGCGGTCACGCGCTTCCTGCATCTGGGCCAGGGCGTCGGCGGCTGCGGCCATCACGGCGTCGCGCCAGGTGTCTTCCGATTCCTCGGCGCCCTGCACGCCGGGCCAGGCCAGCAGTTCCGCCAGCCGCGGCGGCGCGGTGTCGGGGAATACCGTGCGCACCCGTTCGTACAGGCGGGCGGCCTGCTCGAGCGCGGCGATGTTGACGGCGTCGGGGTCGGTGCGCACGCGGCGCTGCAGGCCGACCCGCACCTCGATCTTGCCGCGCGCCACCGAGCGCGTCAGCAGCTCGCGCAGCGGCGCCTCCATGTGGCGCAGCTCGTCCGGCATGCGGAAATGCAGGTCGAGGAAGCGGCTGTTGACGCTCCGGAATTCCAGGGAAACCGACCCGAAGTCGGTGTCGGCGCGGGCTGCGCCGAATGCGGTCATGCTGCGGATCATGGGACGTCGCCTTGCGGTGGGAATCGGACGGCGCGCCGACGACTGGCCGGGAACGGCGAAACGGTCGGCGCTTTGTGGCGATGATAAGCCAAACCGCCGCCCGGAATCGGGGATAATTCGCCCTCTCCTTCCCGCCCGGTTCCGCGCATGATCGTCCGCCCGAAAACCAACTGGTTCAGGATGCTGTTCGTCTGGCACGGTTCCGTGCTGCGGGCGATCCTGGCGCCGCTGGGGCTCATCCTGCTGCTATCCTTGGCCGCGCTGTGGGGCAAGCAGCAGGCCGGGGATTTCCACCTTCACCTGAATCCCGTGCCGTTCAGCCTGATCGGCGTGGCGCTGGCCAGTTGCGCAACACCGACCCGGGGCCGGCGCTGGCGCGCCTGCTGGGGCCCGAAGAGGCCGCGCAGGCCATGCGGCATGTCCACCGGCCGCAATACCTCGTGCTCGAGGCGCAGCGGCAACTGGACGGCTGGCGCCGCGCCGGCCGGTTCGGCGACATCCTGTTCGACGCCTGGCAGCGCCAGCTCGACGCGATCAGCACGATACAGGGCGGCTGCGAACGCATCGCCGGCACGCCGATTCCCTATGCCTACAGCGTGCTGCTGCACCGGACCACCTATTTCTACTGCGCACTGCTGCCTTTCGGGCTGGTCGACAGCATCGGCGGCATGACGCCGGTGATCGCGGTGTTCATCGCCTATGCCTTCATGGCGCTGGACGCCATCGCCAGCGAGCTGGAGAACCCGTTCGGCGAGGAGCCGAACGACCTGCCGCTGGAGGCGCTGGCGGTCAATATCGAGCGCATGCTGCTCGAAGGCGTCGACGCCGGCCCGCTGCCGGCGCCGACGCAGCCCGACCGGCACTACCGGCTGCGCTGAGGGCCGCGGCCTGGGCCGGCGGCGCCTTCCCCCGGCCGCTCAGCCCGCCGCGATCGCCTCCCGCGCGTGGCGCGCCGCCACCCATTCCTCGTTGGTGGGTTCCACCGCCGCCATCGGCCGGCTGCCCGGCGCGGAAATGACCGGGCCATGCGCGGCGTTGGCCGCGTCGTCGAGCACCAGGCCGAGGTAGGCCAGCGCCGCGCACACCCGGCGCCGGATTTCGTCGTTGTGCTCGCCGATGCCGGCCGTGAAGACCAGCAGGTCGACGCCGCCCAGCACGGCGGCCAGGGCGCCGATCTCGCGCACGATGCGGCGCACGTACAGGTCGAGCGCGGCGCGCACGCGCGGGTCGTCTTCGTGTTGCAGCAGCACGCGCGGGTCGGACGACAGGCCCGAGATGCCGAGCAGGCCGGACTCGTGGTACAGCGCATGCCCGACCTGCTCCAGCGTGAGGCGCTCGATTTCCATCAGGTAGATCACGGCCCCCGGATCGAGCGCGCCGCAGCGGGTGCCCATCATCAGCCCGTCCAGCGCCGAAAAGCCCATCGTGGTGGCCACGCTGCGCAGTTCGCGCATGGCGCACAGGCTGGCGCCGCTGCCCAGGTGGGCGACGATGGTGCGGCCGCGGGCCGCGTCGCCGTAGCGTTCGGCCAGCGCGACCGACATGTATTCGTACGACAGGCCGTGGAAGCCGTAGCGCCGCACGCCGCGCTCCCAGGCCGCCCACGACAGCGGCAGCATGCGTTCGACGTCCGGCAGCGTGTGGTGGAAGGCGGTGTCGAAGCACGCCACCTGCGGCAGGTCGGGCCGTTCGGCCAGCAGCACGTCCATCGCCTCGAGCGCGAACGGCTGGTGCAGCGGCGCCAGCGGGATGTAGCTGCGCAGGTCGGCCAGCACGCCGGCGTCGACCCGCACCGGCGCCGAATACTTGCTGCCGCCGTGCACCACGCGGTGGGCGACGGCGGCGATGCGGCGGCCGCCCAGGCGGGCGACGATGCGTTCGCGGATGTGGCCCAGCGCGGCGTGATAGGGCTGTCCGGCGTCGAGCGCCACCAGGCCCGGCTCGACGCCGGTTTCGCCGAAGCTGGACTGCGGGCCGCCGATGCCGTCGACCTTGCCGTTCCACGCCGGCCGGCGCGGCAGCGGCTCGGCGCCGGCGTCGTACAGCGCGAACTTGATGCTGGACGAACCGCAGTTCAGGACCAGGATCAGGTCTTCGGTACGGTTCATGGCGGCGACGTCCGGTAGCTGTGGGCCACCATCACCGCCAGCGCGCAGGAGGCGATGCGGGCCTCGCGCGAGTCGGCGCGGCTGGTCAGGATGATGGGCAGGCGGGCGCCCAGCACGATGCCGGCGCTGGCGGCGTGGCCCATGTATTCGAGCTGCTTGGCCAGGATGTTGCCGCTTTCCAGGTCGGGCACCACCAGGATGTCGGCCTGGCCGGCCACCGGCGATTCGATGCCCTTGATGCGCGCAGCCGCGGCCGACACGGCGTTGTCGAAGGCCAGCGGACCGTCGAGCACGGCGCCGGCGATCTGGCCGCGGTCGGCCATCTTGCACAGCGCGGCGGCGTCGAGCGTGGCCGGCATCGACGGGCTGACGGTCTCGACCGCGGCCAGGATCGCCACCCGCGGCCGCGCCACGCCGATCACGTGCGCGAGCTCGATCGCGTTGCGCACGATGTCGGCCTTTTCGTCCAGCGTGGGCGCGATGTTGACGGCGGCGTCGGTGACGATGAACGGCCGCGGATAGGCCGGCGTCTGCATCAGAAAGCAATGGCTCAGCCGCCGCTTGGTGCGCAGGCCGGCCGCGGCCGGCACCACCGCGTGCAGCAGTTCGTCGGTGTGCAGGCTGCCCTTCATCAACGCCTCCACCCGCCCCAGCCCGGCCAGCTCGACCGCGCGCGCCGCCGCCGCATGGCTGTGCGGCACGTCTTCGATCTCCAGGCCGGACAGGTCCAGCCCTTCCTGCGCGGCGACCGCCTCCAGCTTGGCGCGCGGCGCCACCAGCACCGGCTCGATCAGCCCGGCGGCGCGCGCGTCGAGCGCGGCCGACAGGCTGGCGGCGTCGCAAGGATGCGCCACCGCCACGCGGATCGCGCCCAGCGGCCGCACGTGCGCCAGCAGGCGCTGCAGCCCGTCGCCGCCCACGTCCAGCCTGACCTCGGGCAGCGTGGCGCGCGGCCGCTCCACCCGCTCGGTGGGCGCCACCACCTCGGCCTCGCCCTCGATGACATCGGTGCCGTCCTGGTTGACGCAGCGGCAGGCCAGCTTCAGCCGCTTGCGGGCGGGGTCGCGATCGGTGACCGTGACGCCGATGGCAAGCGTATCGCCCACCCGCACCGGCCGCAGGAAGCGCAGCGTCTGGCTGAGGTAGATGGTGCCCGGGCCCGGCAGCCGCGTGCCCAGCACCGCCGAGATCAGCGCCGCGCCCCACATGCCGTGCGCGATCACGCCGTGGAAACGCGACGAGGCGGCGAATTCCGGGTCGACGTGCTGCGGGTTGACGTCGCCCGACAGGATGGCGAACAGCTGGATGTCTTCGACGCTCAGCGTGCGTTCGATGGTGGCGCTGTCGCCGACGGCGATTTCATCGAAGACCTTGTTGCGGATCATCTGCAGCGCCGGAACCGCCGCCGGCTCGCCGCCGCTACTTGGCACGGGCGGCCCCCTTTTTCGCGCCGTCGGCGGCGTCGGCCGGCAGCATGCCGGCCTGGCGCAGGAAGTCGCCGAAGGCGGTGTTGAAGGGCGCCACCTCGCCGTTGCCGCCGAAGGCCTGCGCCGTGTCCTTCTGCCAGGCCTGGAAGGCGTCCTGCAGGCCGGAGGCGAAGGCGGCCTGGCTGGCGATGGCCACCTGCGCCGCCGCCTGGCCGTCGCCGAGCCGCTGCTGGAACACGCCGCGCGCCGATTCGCCGGACAGGGTGGCGAACGAGGGCCAGTCGTGGATCCGGGTCAGCCGCTCGGCGCACGATTTCGATTCGGCGCAGCGGGCGTCGACCACCTTGGCGCCCAGGTCGAACCATTGGCGCACGCTGTCCTGCATCAGGCCGGCGGTGCGCAGCACGAATTCCATGTTGGCCTTGTGCAGGGCCAGGGGCAGATCGCTGGGGTTGCTCATGATGTTCTCCTGATAGTGGGCGGCCGGGGGCGTCAATTGAGCACGTGATAGCCGCAGTCGACGTACAGCGTGCCGCCGGTGATGGCGCCGGCCGCATCGCTCGCCAGAAAGGCGCACAGGGGGCCGACGTCGTCGATCGACAGCGGCCGCCGCATCGGCGCCCGGCGCTGGCTGTCGGCCAGCAGCCGGTCGAAATGGGCGATGCCCGAGGCCGCCCGGGTGGCCACCGGCCCGGGCGACACCGCGTTGACGCGGATGCCGGCCGGGCCAAGCTCGGCGGCCAGGTAGCGCACCGTGGATTCGAGCGCCGCCTTGACCGGCCCCATCAGGCCGTAGTCGTCGATGACCTCTTCGGCGCCCAGGTAGCTCATCGTCATCAGGCTGCCGCCGCCCTGCATCAGCGGCTCGGCCAGCCGGGCCATGCGGATGAAGGAATGGCAGGACACATCCATCGCGCGGGCGAAGCCGGCGGCCGAGGTGTCGACCACGCGCCGCTGCAGGTCTTCCCTGGGCGCATAGGCGATCGAATGGAGCGCGAAGTCGAGCCGTCCCCACTGCCTGGCGACGGCGTCGAACACCGCCTCCAGCTGGCCTTCCCGTTCGACGTCGAGCGGCAGGCGGATCGGGGCCTGCACGGCTTCGGCCAGCGGCTCCACGTACGGCCGCGCCTTGTCGTTGAGCCAGGTGACGGCCAGTTCGGCGCCGGCCGCGCGGAAAGCCCGGGCGCAGCCCCAGGCGATGCTTTCGTCGTTGGCGATGCCGACCACCAGTCCCTTCTTGCCCTGCAGCGTCGACGCGTCCATGGTCACTTCTCCAGCACGTATCGGCCCGGCGCGTCGCCGAGCACAGGGTAGCCGCGGCGCGGCGCGCCCATGCGGGGCGGCGCGCCAGGATCGGCAGAGCGCTGCCGCAGCCATTGCACCCACTCGGGCCACCAGGAACCTTCGGCCACCGGCGCCAGGCCGAGCCATTCTTCCGGCGCCACGTAGGGCGCGCCGGCCGGGTGCGTGAGCAGGCGGTAGTGGCGGCGCGGATGGCCCGGCTCGCTGACGATGCCGGCGTTGTGGCCGCCGCTGGTCAGCACGAAGGTGATCTCGGCCAGGGTCTGGTATTGCAGCTTGAACACGGAGCGCCAGGGCGCGACGTGGTCGGTCTCGGTGCCCACCATGAACACCGGCAGCGTGAGGTCGGCCAGGGCCACCGGGCGGCCGCGCACCGGATAGCGGCCCTGCGCCAGGTCGTCGTGGAGGAACAGCCGCCGCAGGTACTGGCCGTGCATCTTCGCCGGCATGCGGGTGGCGTCGGCGTTCCAGGCCATCAGGTCGTTCATCGCCGGCCGTTCGCCCAACAGGTAGTCGCCCACCAGGCGCGACCACAGCAGGTCGTAGGAACGCAGCATCTGGAAGGCGCCCGCCATCTGGCCGGCGGTCAGGTAGCCGGTGCGCGCCATCTGGGCCTCGAGCAGCGATACTTCGCTTTCGTCGATGAACAGTCCCAGTTCGCCCGGTTCGGCGAAATCGGTCTGCGCCGCGAACAGCGTCATCGTGGCCAGCCGGTGGTCGCCGTCGCGCGCCATCGCGGCGGCGGCGATCGCCAGCAGCGTGCCGCCCAGGCAATAGCCCACCGCATGCACCGGCTGCTGCGGCACGATGGCGTTGACGGCGTCCAGCGCCGCATGGAAGCCCTCTTCCAGGTAGTCGTCCATGCCCAGGTCGCGCTCGGCCTCGCCGGGGTTCTTCCACGAAATGCAGAATACCGTGCGGCCCTGCGCCACCAGGTAGCGGATCAGCGAGTTGTGCGGCGACAGGTCGAGGATGTAGTACTTCATGATCCAGGCCGGCACGACCAGCAGCGGCTCGGGGTGCACCTGCGCGCCGGCCGCGGCCGGCGCGTACTGGATCAGTTCCATCACGCGGTTGCGCAGCACCACCTTGCCGGGCGTGACGGCCACTTCGCGGCCGGGCACGAAATTCTCGGCGCCGGCCGGCGGCTCGCCGGCCAGCAGGCGGCGGGCGTCTTCGACCAGGTTCAGGTGGCCGCGCCACAGGTTGTTGCCGGCCTCCTCCATCGTGCGCCGCAGCACCACCGGGTTGGTGGGACCGAAATTGCCGGGCGACAGCATGTCGAGCCACTGGCGGGCGAAGAAGGCGACCAGCTGTTCATGGTGCGGCTCCACCCCGCGCACGCCGTGGGTGGCGCCGTCCCACAGTCGTTCGTGCAGCAGGAAGGACTGGTGCAGCAGGTTGAACGGCCATTGGCGCCAGGCCGGATCGGCGAAGCGGCGGTCGGTTACCGGCGGCACGGCCTGCGTCGGGGCGGCCAATGCGGCCCAGCGGTAGCCGACCAGCTGGGCCGCCTGGCAGGCGGCCTGCAGGCCCACCTGCAGGCCCTTGCCCGGCGACACGGCCAGGTGCGAGGCCCAGTCGAGCCAGGCCAGCGCCAGGGCCTGGGGCGACATCGATGCGGTCAGGCGCGCCAGCAGCGCGCGCGTGCCGAGGTCTATCCTGGCCGCGAAGCCGTCGGCGGGCGAAGATTCAAGGGTCATCGAAAGGCCTCGGAGAAGACCGCGGGCGCTCCGCGGCGGGACGGCGGCGCGCCCCTGACTGCGGATATTGTCCATCGCATGGTGCGCGGCGATTTGACATGCGTCAATAACATGTTGCACCGCGCAAGAGCTCACGGCTCCACTTGGCGCCCCCCATCCAGGACGCCGCGGCTCCGGCTCCGCCGGTCCGCCAGCGTCGCCCCTTGAGGGGCGCGCGAAGCGCGTAGGGGTGGGCTAGCCTTGAGGTACATTCAGGGCATCAGCCCGGCTAGCGGAGGCCGCCATGAAAGTCGCCGTTTTCAGCGCCCAGCGCTACGACCGCTTCTTCCTCGACGAAGCCAACCGCCTGCGCGCGGCGCAGGGCTTCGAGCTCGACTACCAGGAAGCCGCGCTGTCGGCGCAAACCGTTGCGCTGGCGCGCGGCTGCGACGCCGTCTGCGTCTTCGTCAACGACCGGCTCGACGCGCCGGTGCTGGAAGCGCTGGCCGGTGCCGGCGTGCGGGCCGTGCTGCTGCGCTGCGCGGGCTTCAACAACGTCGACGTGGCCGCCGCCGCCCGCCTGGGCCTGTTCGTGGCGCGCGTGCCGGCCTATTCGCCCGAGGCCGTGGCCGAGCACGCCATCGCGCTCATCATGACGCTGAACCGCCACACCCACCGCGCCTACAACCGCGTGCGCGAGGGCAATTTCGCGCTCGACGGCCTGCTGGGCATGACGCTGCACGGCAAGTCGGTCGGGCTGATCGGCACGGGCAAGATCGGCCTGGCCACGGCGCGCATCCTGAAAGGCATCGGCTGCCGGCTGCTGGGCGCCGATCCGTTCCCGTCGGAGGAATTCAAGACCCTGGGGGATTACGTCGGGCTCGACGAATTGCTGGCGCGGGCCGACATCGTCAGCCTGCACTGCCCGCTGACCGAAGACACGCGCCACATGATCGACGCGCGGGCGCTGGCCGCGATGAAGTCGGGCGCGATGCTGGTCAACACCTCGCGCGGGGCGCTGGTCGATACCCAGGCGGTGATCGCGGCGCTGAAATCCCGCCACCTGGGCTCGCTGGCGATCGACGTCTACGAACAGGAAAGCTCGCTGTTCTTCCGCGACCGGTCCGACGACATCATCGACGACGACGTGTTCCAGCGCCTGATGACCTTCCCCAACGTGCTGGTGACCGGGCACCAGGGCTTCTTCACGGCCGAGGCGCTGCGCGAGATCGCCGCCGTGACGCTGGACAATCTCGACGCCTTCGCCACCGGCCGGCCCTGTGAGAATATTCTCCCCCCTACGCGCTGACGCGCGCCCCCAGGGGGCGATGCGCGCGGACCGGAAGGGAAGCCCACCCCCGCGCGGCCTACGGCCGCTCCCCCCTCGAGGGGGCGATGCGCGCGGACCGGAAGGGAAGCCCACCCCCACGCGGCCTACGGCCGCCCCCCTCGAGGGGGCGATGCGCGCGGACCGGCGGAGCCGGATCCGCCGCATCCTGGATCAGAACACGCCGCCGACGCCGGCGAATACGCCCAGGCCCTGGCCGCTGCCGGCCACGCCGCCTTCCACGCTCCATGCGCCGCTGCTCGAAGTGTGCCGCAGGCTGATGCCCAGCGCGCTCTCGCCGCGGTAGTTGGCCACGTTGGCGGCGTAGCTGAACTTGCCGGGCACGAACGGCGCCTGGCGCGCGGCCATGGCCGCGGCGGTGCCGGCGTAGGCCTTGCGCTCGACGCCGTGCAGGTCGCGGCGGAAGGCGTCGTTCAGCTGGTTGAAACGCTGGTCGGTGTACTGGTTGGCCTGGCCCAGCACCGCGGCCGACGAGCGCTGCACCGTGCTGTCGAGCTGGCCGACGTTGACGGCGTCGTTGACGTCGCTGCCCGCCGCCACGCCGGTGATCTGGCGGTTGCCCACGTTGACCTCGCCCGATGAGCTTTGCGGGGCGTCCACGCCGTAGGCCTGGTAATCGGCCTGCGCGCCGCGCGAGGCCGACGAGCCGGCGCCCAGCGCCACGCTGTTGCCGGCATCGGCCGTCGCGCCCGAGCCGACCGCCACCGAACCGGTGGCGTTGGCGCCGGCCTGGGTACCGATGGACACGGTGTCGTCGGCCTGCACGCCGTGGCCGGCGGTGTAGCCGATCGACACGTTGCGATCGCCCTGGACATTGGCGCCGGCGCCCGAGCCGACGGCCGCGTTGTCGTTGCCGGCCACGCCGCGGCCGGCGCCCAGGCCGCTGGCCTGGTTGCCGGTGCCCGTCACGTCGGTCCCGGCATAGGCGCCGTTGGCCATGTTGTAGTCGCCCGTCACGTTCTGGCCGGCATTCATCCCGCTCGACTGGTTGGCGTTGCCCTGCACGTTCTGGCCCGCGTTCCAGCCTTCGGACTGGTTGGCGTTGCCGGTCACGTTGCGGCCCGCTTCCTGGCCGTAGGCCTGGTTGGAGTCGCCGGTCACGTTGCGGCCGGCGTTCGACCCCATCGCCCAGTTCTGGTTGCCGGTGGTGTCGGTGCCGGCCCAGAAGCCCAGGCCGTTGTTGTAGTCGCCGGTCACGTTCTGGCCCGCGCTGCGGCCGAAGGACTGGTTCCAGCCGCCGTTGACGTTGGTGCCGGCGTAGTAGCCGATGGCCTGGTTGGCGTTCTTGCCGCCCACGTTGGAGCCGGCGCCTTCGCCGATCGACAGGTTCCAGTTGGTGGTGACGTCGTTGCCGGCGCCGTTGCCGATCGACTGGTTGTTGCTGCCGGTCACGTCGCGGCCGGCGTTGGCGCCGTAGGCGTTGTTGTACGAGCCGGTCACGCCGGTGCCGGCCCAGAAGCCGATGCCGCTGTTGTAGCTGCCGGTCACGTTGTTGCCGGCGCTGCGGCCGAACGACAGGTTCCAGCCGCCGGTGACGTTGTTGCCCGCGTAGTAGCCGAACGCCTGGTTGGCATTGTTGCCGCTGACGTTCTGCCCCGCCCCTTCGCCGATGGCCTGGTTCCACTGGGTCGAGACGTTGTTGCCCGAATTGCGGCCGATCGCCCAGTTGTTGGGCGCGGTCACGTTGGTGCCCGAATTGGCGCCCACGCCCAGGTTGTTGGTGCCGCTGTCATAGTTCATCGGCGGCGGGGTCTGCGCGTTCGCCTGTGCCCCGTACGCCGCCAGCAGCGCGCCCATCAGCGCGCCCAGGACCGGCAGGCCGGCCCTGTTTCGATTGTTCGCCATGAATGTTTTCCCCAACGTTCGTATCCGGGCCGGCGCGGCCTTCCCCTCGGAGCCGCGCCGGCCACCCTTTGCCGAAAAACCGCTCAGGCCAGCGTGGCGGCCATCGCCGGATCGCTGACGCCGTCCTTGCCCGTCTCGACGCGGCCGGCGAAGCGGCGCTCGAAGTTGGCGCCGGTCACCGTGAAGTCGTACCAGCAGCCGCTGTCGGCCAGTTCCCAGTGCTGCTCGGCCATGCCGCCGGCGGGCACGGTCATCGTCCACGGGCCGTCGCCGCGGTAGGCATTGGCCGCGACCGCAACCTGGATGTCTTCCTTGCCGCCGTTGTGCACCTTGGCGTAGACGTTGCCGTTTTCCACGTCGTAGCAGACCTGCAGTTCGGGCTGCGCGGCGGCCGCGGCGTGCGCCTGGGCGTTGCCCCGGAAGGTCCGCACGAAGCCGTTGGTGCTGTACACCCACAGGTCGTAGTCGCCGCCGTCGCCGGCGGTATTCCAGGTGTCGGACAGCGTCTTGCCGGCTTCCACCGTGTAGCGGCGCGGGATCAGATCCAGGTGCTTCTTGTCGTACACGTGGAATACCGCGCCCTGCTTGCCGGTGTTGCTGAAGATCAGCTTGACGGTGTTGGCGTCCTCGACCCGCGCGCTCGCGTGCAGCTCATAAGGCAGGGCGCGCGAGTAGCGCACGCCGGGCTCCTGGTACAGCGCCTGCGGCACGGCCGGCGGATCGGCGCGCGGCAGCGTTTTCTGCTGCGCTTCGACGGCGCTGAAGTTGCTGCTGTCGGGCAGCTCCGGGAACGCCGCGTCGTTGGGCGTGGTGAAGTCGAAGGCCGTGGTCAGGTCGCCGCAAACGGCGCGATGCCACGGGCTGATGGCGTCGATCTTGATGTCGAAGCGCTGCTCCAGGAAGCGGCCCATCGAGGTATGGTCGAAGGCCTGCGAGCAGACCCAGCCGCCGCGGCTCCACGGCGACACCACGTACATCGGCACGCGCGGGCCCAGGCCCCACGGGCGCGTCGCGCCCGAGATGGTGTCGGCGGCGTTCCGGTACGCGCCCGCCGGGTCGCTGAAATACTCGCCGTCCAGCGGCACGGTGGAGGCGCCCATCAGCTTGCCGCCGGCGTCGTACGACGGCACGGCCGGCGGCGGCAGGTGGTCGAACAGGCCGTCGTTCTCGTCGAAGGTCAGGAAGAACGCGGTCTTGCTCCAGACCTCGGGATTGGCGGTCAGCGCGTCCAGGATGGTGGAGACGAAATCGGCGCCCTGCATCGGGCTGCCGCCGCCGCCCGGGTGCTCGGAAGCCGAGGGCCACGGCAGCACCCACGACACCTGCGGCAGCGTGCCGTTGGCCACGTCGGCGCGGAATTTCTCCAGGAAGTCGGGGCCGCCCGTCATGCCGTGCGTGTAGACCGGCGTGCCCGGCTGCGCGGTGCGGAAGCTCTGGAAGGCCAGGCAGCCGTTCATGGCGCCGGTCCAGTTGTTGTTCATGTCCTGGTAGATGTGCCAGCTGATGCCGGCCTTCTGCAGCACGTCGGGCAGCGTGTCCCAGGCGAAGCTGCTGCCCACGTATTTGTAGTTCGCCTGCGGCTGCGGGTCGCCATCCACCCAGTTCGACGGGCTGGGCCAGCAGCGCTTGTTGTTCGGCTCCGAGTCGGAATCGGTGCAGTTGATGCCCAGCCGGCCCAGCACCGGGTTGAAGTTGGAGCCCGACCAGAACACGATCCGGTTCGGGTCGGTGCCGGTGGTGATCGAGCAGTGGTAGCCGTCGCAGATGGTGAAGGCTTCGGCCAGCGCGAACTGGAACGGGATGTCCTCGCGCCTGTAGTAGCCCATCGAATACTTGGTCTTGAACTTCGGCCAGTAGCCGAACTTGCCCTGGTTCCAGGCGGCCTGCGCGTCCGAATAGCTGTGCGGCGTGCCCGGCACGAACAGTGCGTTCATCGTTTCCCTGTCCAGGTGGTACGGCGGCACGTCCTGCGTGCCGTCGGACTGCTGCCAGACCGGCTTGTCGCCCTCCAGCGGAATGGTGAGGCGATCGCCGAAGCCGCGCACACCCTTCATCGTGCCGAAGTAGTGGTTGAAGCTGCGGTTTTCCTGCATCACGATGACGATGTGCTGGATGTCCTTGATGGTGCCGGTGTCGACCGCGGCGGGAATGGCGAGCGCGCGGGCGATGCTGGGCGGCAGCACCGACAGGGCGGCGGCGGCGCCGGCGCCCTTGGCGGCGTTGGCGAGGAAGGTGCGTCGAGAGAGTTTGTTCATGGCGTGACGGCGAAAAAGAGGAATCGGAACGCGCCCGTCTGACTCAGGGCGCGCAGCGCATGTTGGGATCGGGCTGGCCCGGATTGCCGGAATCGCCGTCGTCGCCGGGGTTCGGCTGGGTCGGATTGCCGTTGTCGGGCGGGCCGGCCGGATCGTCGCCGCCGCCACAGGCTGCCAGCGACAGGCAAAGCAGCGCCCCGGCCGCCGCGGCGCGGCCATACAAGAGGAACTTCGTCATGAGAACTCCTAGCGGGTGGAGAGGTGTGCGGCTAGCCGGATCGTCGTCGCATCCGTGCCGCCAATTGGTCCAGGATGAAGACCGTGATGAAGATCGCGAGCAGAATGGTTCCCACGTGGGAATAGTTGTACATGTCGTACCGGCCCTTGAGCTCCTGGCCGATGCCGCCGGCGCCCACCAGGCCCACCACGGTGGCCATGCGCACGTTGCGGTCCAGCACGTACAGCGTGTAGGCCACGTACTGGTCGAGCACCTGCGGCAGCACCGCGTAGCGCAGCACCTTCAGGCGGCCGGCGCCGATCGCCCGCAGCGCCTCCTGCGGCCGGCGGTCGGCGCCTTCGATGTCTTCGGCGTAGAACTTGCCCAGGAAGCCGGCGGAATGCAGGGCCAGCGCCAGGATCCCCGCGCTCGGCCCGAAGCCGTAGGCCAGCACCAGGAACAGCGCGCTGACCAGTTCGGGCACCGCGCGCAGCAGGCTGACCAGGGCCCGCGCGCCGTAGTACACGGGCCGGCTGGGCGTGTAGTTGCGGGCGCCCAGGATGGCCAGCGGCACGCTCCACAGCACCGCCAGCAAGGTGCCCCAGGCGGCCATCTCCAGCGTCTCGAACATCTTGTAGGCGACCTGCAGCGCGTAGCCGATCGGCTCGACCAGGAATTCGCGCGCGGTCACCGTCTGCTGCATGGTCAGCGTGTTGGGGTCGAGCCGCTGGTCGACCACGGATTGGGTCTCGATGCGCGCCAGCCACGGTAGACGGGCCGGGTCGAAGCCTTCGATGCGGGCGGTTTCGGTGCGCTCGGAAATCTGCAGCGGCCACAGCGAGGTCGCGATCTTGGCCAGCCCGGCCGACACCTGCGAACCGTCGCGCAGGCCCAGCGCCGCCAGCGCGCCCTCGCCCGTCAGCGCGGCCATGCGGCCGATCTCCAGCCGCTGGCCGGTGTAGAACAGGCACAGCAGCGCCAACATCAGCGTCAGCAGCGTCCTCCAGCCATAAGGCTGCGGCACGCGCCAAGCCGAACCCGGGGCACAGCGGATCCGGCTTTGCCGGTCCGCGGGTGCCGCCCCTTGAGGGGTGCGGCCAAGGGCCGCCAGGGGTGGGCTTTCCTCCCGGTCCGCGGGTGCCGCGCGTAGGGGCGGGTCGGTTTCCGGCGGTGCGGAAGAAGCGGGAATGGCGCTCATGGCGTCTCCTCGGTTCCTAGGCGGCCGCCGGCTGCAAGCCGGCGTCGGTTCGCGGCGCGACGCCGGACGCGTCCGGCGTGCCGAAGATCGCTTCGCAGGACTGCGCGGTCAGGTCGGCCGGCGCGCCGTCGAAAGCCACGCGGCCGTGGCGCAGCGCCACGATGCGGTCGGCATACTCGCGCGCCAGGTCCAGCTGGTGCAGGCTGCACAGCAGGGTAGCGCCGCGCAGCCGCGACTGGCGGCGCAGCAAGTCCAGGATGTCGCGGCTGACCTTGGGGTCGAGGCTGGCCACCGGCTCGTCGGCCAGCACCAGCAGCGGATCGAGCATGAAGGCGCGGGCGATGCCGACCCGCTGCATCTGGCCGCCCGACAGCTGCGACGCGCGGCGCGCCAGATGGCTTTCGTCCAGCCCCACGGCCGCCAGCAGCTCGCAGGCCTTGGCCCGGTACGTTTCCGGGAACAGGCCGGCCAGCGCGCGCCAGGCCGATATGTAAGGCAAGGCGCCGGCCAGCACATTGGTGGCCACGGTGGATTGCGGCACCAGGTCGAACTGCTGGTGGATCATGCCGATCCGCGGCCGCAGACGCGGCAGCGAGGCCGGCCCGACCGGCGTGCCGGCCACCGCCACGTTGCCCTGCGTGGGCACGACCAGCCCATTGGCCATTCGCAAGAGGGTCGACTTGCCGGCCCCCGACGGCCCCAGCAGCACACAGAACTGCCCTTTCGGGATGCGCAGCGTCACGTCCGCCAGCGCCTCCGTACCGTCGGGATAGCGCTTGCCCACGCCTTCGAACATCAGCATGTCAATTCTCCATGGCACGCCGCCCCTTCCCCCGGCGCATGGACCTGCGCCTCCCCATCCAGGATGCGGCGGATCCGGCTCCGCCAGTCCGCGCGCATCGCCCCCTTGAGGGGGGCGCGCGAAGCGCGTAGGGGGTGGGCTTTCATCCTAGCGCTCCGACGCCTTCTTCAGGATGGCCGCCTTGGTGTCGTCGTCCAGCAGCGCCATCTTGGCGGCGGCGACGTTGAATTCCTTCTCCGAGAAAGCGGTGTCGTAGCGGTCGATCTTGCCGCCGCCGTAGCCGCGGATCATGTCGGGCGTGACGCCCGGCGCCTTGTGGACTTCGGCGAAGGCGGCCTTCAGGCGGGTCTTCAGCGCCTCGGGCAGGCGCGTGTTCATTGCCAGCGGCGGATACGGGATCGGCATGCTCTTGGCGACCACCTTGTACTGCTTCGGATCGATCGCCCCTTCGCGGGCCGCCTTTTCGAACGACTCGAACGACAGCGAGGCGACGTCGACCATGCCCTGGGTCAGCGCAGCCAGGCTGCTGGCATGGCTGCCGGTCATGCGGATGGCGGCCAGGTCCTTCGCCGGATCCATGCCGGCGTCCATGATCATCGCGATCTGGAAGGTGAAGCTGGAGGCCGAATTGACGTCGCCGAACGACACCCGCTTGCCCTTCAGGTCCTTGATCGACGAAATCGGCGAATCGGCCTTGGCGAACATGCCGGCGTAGTACACCGACTGCCCCTTCTCCACGCCCACCGCCAGCAGCTGCGCGCAGCCGCGCTGGTTGGCCTGCACGTAGGAAACCGGACCGAAGAAGGCCACGTCGGCCAGCTGGCTGCACATCGCCTCGACCACGGCGCCGTAGCTCTGCCCGACTTTCAGGTCGAAGTTCAGGCCGGTTGTGCGCGTGATGGCGTTGAACACCGGCTGGTAATCGGCCTTGGTGCCGGTTTCGGTGCCGCCGTCGGCGGGAATCAGCACGACGCGCAGCGGATGCGCGCGCGATCCGTCGGCCGCCGATTGCCCGAAGACGGGAGCCGCCAGCGTCAGCATGGCGGCGAACAGCAAAGTGCGTTTCATGACTGCGAATCCCCCCAGATGATCCCGGCGCCGCCATCCGGCAACCGGGCACGAACGCAAGCGTAGAGACGGGATATGACAGCGAAATGAACATTGCTCATTTTGAAAGTGGATATAATTTGAAATAAACTCAGTTCTTTACGACCTCCTGAATGCGGCACGCGCCCTTCCCCACCGCCGATGAACGTTCCGTCCTCGCCCAGCCTTCCCGCCGCCGCCAGCCCCCCGCCGGTCCCTGTTTCGTGGCTGGATGCCCACGACGCCTTCCTGGTGGACCTGGATGGCACGCTGATCCGCGAGAGCGTGGCCACCAGCGGCGCCGCGCGCATGCTGGACCGGCTACGTGACCGTTATGTGGTGGTGTCGAATAATTCGACCGACACGGCGCGCAGCCTGGCCCGCAAGCTGGAGCTGCTCGGCCTGCCGGTGGCGCCGGAGCGGATGGTGCTGGCCGGCCAGGCCACCATCGATTTCGTCGCCCATGCCTACGGCACGGCGCGCGTGCTGCTGATCGCCGGCCCCACGCTGCGCGGCTACGCGCAGCGGCGCGGCTGCCTGCTGGTCGACGCCAACGCCGACCTGGTGGTGCTGGCGCTCGACAAGCGCTTCAGCTATGCCAAGCTCGGACTGGCCGCCAACGAACTGCGCCGCGGAGCGCGGCTGATCGTGACCAATCCCGATGCCAGCCACCCCTCCCTCGACCAGGCACTGGTGCCCGAAACCGGCGCCCTGATGGAGGCCATCGTGCGCTGCGCCGGCATCGGCCCGGCGCTGGTGGTCGGCAAGCCGGGCAATATGCTGTTCGAGGAGGGATTGCGTCGCCTGCGGGCTCAGGCGGCCGACGCATTGGTGATCGGCGATAACCCGCTCACCGACGCCCACGGCGCCGTGCGGCTGGGCATGCGCTACCTGCTGGTGGGCCGCCACGCGCTGGCCGATGCCGACACGCCGGAAGCACTGCTGGGGCTGGCGCACGGCGGCCACAGCCAGCCGCCGTCGGCGCGCGGCGGGCGCGCCGCGGTGCTGGCGCCGGTCGACAGCGCGTGAATGGCGGCGCCGGGCCGGTGACGCCGGGCCGGCCGCGTGGCCGACGACGCCGGCTCAGTAGCGCTTGATCGACAACACGTCGAAGGTACGGCGCAGCGTATCGACCGACTGGTCGTAGTCGGACAGCGCCAGGCAGGCGATCAACACGTCGATGATGGCCAGTTGCGCCAGGCGGCTGGTCATGGCCTCGGTGCGGAACAGGGTTTCGCGCGCCATCGTGAACAGCACCACGTCGGCGAAGGCCTGCAACGGCGACTTTCCGAAATTGGTGATGCAGATGGTCTTGGCGCCGGACTCCTTGGCCAGCCGGGTCGCGTCGACGGTTTCGTGGGTGCTGCCCGAATGGGAGATGGTCAGCGTGGCCACCGTGGGCCCGGCCAGCGAGGCGCTGATGGCCTGCATGTGGGAATCGACCACGGCCTTGACGTTCAGGCCGATGCGCAGCATGCGGTACTGCGCGTCTTCGGCGATCGGCGCGGCGCTGCCGATGCCGTAGACCTCGATGCGCTCGGCCGCCTTGAGCATGGCGGTGGCGCGTTCGATGGCGCGGATGTCGAGCGCGGCGCTGGTATCGTGCAGCGCCTGCACATTGCTCTGGAAGATCTTGCGGGTGACCGTTTCTACGCTGTCCTGCGGGTCGAGGTCTTCGTGGATGATCTGCACCGGCTGCACGATCTCCTGCGCCAGCAGGATCTTCAGCTGCTGGAAGCCGGTGGTGCCCAGGCCCTTGCAGAAACCGACCACGCTGCCTTCGCTGGCGCCGGTGCGCTCGGCCACCTCGCTGACCGACATGTGCACCACTTCCTCGGGATGGCGGACGATGAAGTCCGCGATGCGCCGCGCCGCCGGGCCGAGCGACGGGCCGATGCGGTCGATGCGCGCCAGCACCGCGGCGGTCGAGGTGCCGTGCGCGGGCGCTGCCGCGCCATCGCGGCCGCGGCGCGCCGGCGGAAGGACAGTCATGGTCACCTCTTGCGATCGTGTCGACGTCCCGCGGCGGCTGCCGGCGGGATGTCGATGATACATTCCCGGGCCGGATGAAACCATGACGAGGCCGAAGCGCCGGCCGCGGCCGCTACTGGACCCGGCCGAACCACCACAGCGACAGCATCGCCGACAGGCCGGCCAGCAGCGCGCCGAGCGCCGCGAACAGCGAACTGATCTCGACCTGCCGCTGCTTGTCGAAGGCGAGCCGGGTGCTCAGCGAACTGTAGATTTTCTTGAGGCCTTCGGCGTCGTCGGCCTGGAAATACTGGGCGCCGGTGGTGTCGGCGATCTTCTTCAGCGTGGCCTCGTCGAGCCTGACCCGCATCGACCAGCCATCGGCTTCCAGCGTCACGCCTTCGGGCGTGCCGATGCCCACCGTGAAGATGCGCACGCCGTACTGGGCGGCGACCTCGGCGGCCTTGAGCGGATCGGGGCCGCTGTTGCTTTCGCCGTCGGACAGCAGGATCACGGCCGACGACGGGTTGGAGCCCGGCACCACCGGCTCGCCGGCGGCATTGGGCGGCGGCGGCAGCGGCGCGCCGTCCATGAAGCGTTCGACGTCGATGTCCTGGTCGGGCAGCACGGTGGTCAGCGCGATGATGAGCCCTGCCCCCAACGCGGTGCCGCGCTGCGGCTGCAGGCGGTCGATCGCGGCCTCCACCCGTTCGCGCTGCCGGCTGGGCGACTGCACCACCGCCGCCGCGCCCGCCACCGCCACCACGCCCACGCTGACGTTCAGCGGCTGCTCGGCCACGAATTGCTTGGCCGCCGCCTGCGCGGCATAGATGCGGCTGGGCCGGATGTCGGTGGCGCGCATGCTGCCCGACATGTCCATCGCCAGCACGATGTTCTCCAGCCGCGACGGCAGGGACATCACCGCCTGCGGCCGCGCGATCGCCAGCACCATCGAAGTCAGCCCGAGCAGCAGCAGGATGGCCGGCACCCAGCGCCGCCACGCCCGCACCGGCCCCGCGCCGCCCACCAGTTCGAGCGCCGGATAGCGCACCGCGACGCGGTTGCCCCGCCGCAGCATCCGCCAGTACAGCCAGGCCAGCACCGGCACCAGCGCCAGCAGCCACAGCATCTTCGGCCAGAGGACGGTAAAACCGGGTAGTTGTCCCATATTCAAAGCTCCATGGCGCCACGCGCCTTCCACGACGCATGAACTTGCGCCGGCCTCATCCAGGATGCGGCGGATCCGGCTCCGCCGGTCCGCCCGCATCGCCCCCCTTGGGGGGCGCGCGAAGCGCGTAGGGGGTCACATCAAACTGCGGCGCTTGCGCATGCGGGTGAAGTTCAGCAAGGCTTCGTCGAGTCGCTCGTCGGTGGCCAGTTCCAGGCAATCGATGCCGGCCGTCGCCAGGGCCTCACGCAAGGCCTCCTCGCGCCGGCGGCCAGCCTCGGCAAAGCGCTGGCGAAAGCGCGGATCGGTGGTGTCGACGAACATCTGCTCGCCCGTTTCGGCATCCTGCAGCACCACCATGCCGAGATCGGGCAGCTCGAGCTCCATCGGGTCGTACAGCCGTACCGCCACCACTTCGTGCCGCCGGGCCAGCGCGCCCAGCGGCTTTTCCCAGCCCGGCCGGCTGAGGAAGTCCGACACCAGGAACACCACCGAGCGCCGCGGGATCACGGCCTGCGCCCGCAGGATCAGCGCCGACAGGTCGGTTTCCCGCTGCACCCGCTGCGTGCCCACGCGCAGCATGCGGTCGAGAATGTGCAGCACCTGCTTGCGGCCGGCGCGCGCCGGCAGCACGGACTCCGGCCCGTCGCCGTACAGCACCGCGCCGACGCGGTTGCCGTAGCGGGCCAGCATGCGCGCCAGCACCGCGAAAAAGTCGGAGGCCAGCGCGCGCTTGCGGATCCCCTGCGAGCCGAAGTCCACCGAACCGCTGAGGTCGAGCAGGAACCAGGCCGAAATCTCGCGGTCCTCCTGGAACTCGCGCACGTGCGGCGTCTGCAGCCGCGCCGTCACGTTCCAGTCGATGTGGCGCACGTCGTCGTGTGGCTGGTATTCGCGCAGGTCGGCCAGGTCGAGCCCGAAGCCGCGGAACAGCGTGCGATAGTCCCCCTGCAGCACGCCGTCGAGGCGGCGCAGCGTCGTCCATTCCAGGCGCCGCAACAGGGCGTCGGGATCGACCAGGGGGCCCTCGGCGCGCCCTGGCGCCGCGGCCGGCGGCGGCGCCGCCCCCTTACGCGCCCGCCGCAACCCGAACATGGGCATCCATCGGACGTTCAGGGGCGCGCACCGATTGCAGAATGCGCAGGATCAGCTTGTCGGCGGTCTGGTCGTCGGACAGCGCCTCGTAGGTCAGCACGATGCGATGGCGCAGCACGTCGGGCACGAGGTCGACCACGTCGGCCGGCAGCGCGTATTTGCGGCCGCGCAGGAAGGCCAGCGCGCGCGCCCCTTCGATCAGGCCGATGGTGGCGCGCGGGCTGGCGCCGAAGGCGATGTAGGGCGCCAGGTCGGCCAGCCCGTACTGGTCGGGCCGGCGGGTGGCCGCCACGATCTTGACCGCGTACTGCACCAGTTCCGGATCGACATAGACGCGGCGGCATTCGGCCTGCAGCGCGACCAGCTGCTCCGTGGTGGCGACCGAGGCCACCTGCACCGACGGGCCGGTCACGCGGTCGACGATGACGTATTCCTCTTCCTCGCTCGGGTAGCCGATCAGCACCTTCATCATGAAGCGGTCGACCTGCGCCTCGGGCAGCGGATAGGTGCCTTCGGTCTCGATCGGGTTCTGCGTGGCCATCACCAGGAAGGGCGTGGGTACCTTGTGCGTTTCGCCCGCGATGGTGACCTGGCGTTCCTGCATGACTTCGAGCAGCGCGCTCTGCACCTTGGCCGGCGCGCGATTGATTTCGTCGGCCAGCAGCAGGTTGGCGAACACCGGGCCGAGCACGGTGCTGAAGTCGCCGGTGCGCTGGTTGTACATGCGCGTGCCCACCAGGTCGGCCGGCAGCAGGTCGGGCGTGAACTGGATGCGCTTGAACGATCCGCGCAGCGTCTTGGCCAGCGTGTTCACGGTCAGGGTCTTGGCCAGCCCGGGCACGCCCTCCACCAGCAGGTGGCCCTGCGCCAGGATGGCCACCAGAACCCGTTCCAGGAAGTGGTCCTGCCCCACCACGACGCGCTTGACCTCGTACAGCACGCGTTCCATTAGGCTCGCGCTGCCCTCGTTCTCTCTGGCCTTTTCATCCATGGATGCTGTTTCCTGATCGGGTTGAAATTCAGAATGGCGGCATGCCGACCGCGGAGCCCGCGCTTTCGATCGTGGTGGCGAAGGCGATGCCCATGAAGGTGCCGGTATTGGCGGGATTGAGGATGGCGGTGACGATGCCCACCACCTCGCCGTCCATCGTGACCAGCGGGCCGCCGGAATTGCCCGGATTGGCGGCGGCGTCGAACTGGATCAGCCGCGTCAATACCTGCTTGCCTTCGGGCGACACGAACTCGCGGTTCAGCCCCGACACCACGCCGGCCGACACCGACGGCCCGATGCCGAACGGGAAGCCGACCGCGACCACGCGGTCGCCCGGCCGCAGGTTGCGGGTGGAGCCGAGCGTGGCCGCCGGCAGGTCGTCGGGAATGGCGCGCGCCTTGATCACGGCCAGGTCCTTGTCGGGCTGGGTGGCGACGACGTCGGCGTCGGCCTCGAAGCCGTCGTAGAAAGTTACCTTGAGCCGCTGGGAACCCGCCACCACGTGTAGGTTGGTGAGGATGGTGCCGTTGTCGACAATGACCACGCCGGAGCCGACGCTGCTTTCCTCGTCGTCGGCCTCTGGCTTGGCCGGCGAGCCGGGCTTGCCGGGATCCGGCCTGGCCGCGTCGGGCTTGCCGCCGCGGCCGGCGGGGGCCTTGCCCTCGGGCCGCGGGGCCGCGCCCGGCTTGCCTTTCCCGCCCTTGGGCGCGGGGCCGGCATCGGCCACGTGGTCGGTAAAGCCGCGCACCCGCACCACCGACTGCCGCACGGCCTCTGCCGCGCGCATGGTGGGCGACGGCAGGGTCTTGGTCTGCACGGTATGCAGGACGGCCGAATCGATGTCGTCCTGCGTGAGCCGCTGCATGTGGGGAGGACGCAACAACAGCGCGGTGCCCACCGCGGCCAGCGCCGCCGCGCAGACGACCGCCAGCAGCCGCTCGTGCCGCGCCAGCATGCGCCGCAGCCGTCCCTGCCTGGGAGCCTGCCCGGCCGCGGGGCCCTCGTGCGCAGGGGATGCCGCCTGCTCCGGCCGGGCGGCGGGGTTCGAAGAGGCCTCCGGCGCGCGCCGCCGGGAGGAACTGCTGTAGAGGGCTGCTCGTTTCATACCGCTGTTCCGACAATGCCGGCGGGCCGCGGCCCGGCGACGTGAGCGACGACGTGAGCGAGCTCTTAAGGTACCACCGAACAGGAGGTTGCGCGCATAACCGGCGGATACCTTTGTAGCGCTTTACGGCGCCCGGGGTCATGGGCATACTGGATACACGCCCTGCAAATCCCATTCTCCTTTCCGCTGCGCCGGCCAGACGCTGCGTCCCGTTTTCTGTGCCAAGGAGCACACATGCGGTTTCTGTGGCCAGATCTGCTTTGGTTCCTGCTGTTGCTGCCTCTCCTCACCGCGGCGTACTTCTATGTGCTCGCGCGCCGCAAGAAGGCTGCGATCCGGTTCGCCAGCCTGGCGATCGCCAAGGAAGCCGTACGGCCCGGCCACCGCCTGCGGCGCCACCTTCCTCCCCTGTTGATGCTGCTGTCGCTGGGCGCAGCCATCGTGGCCTGCGCCCGCCCCACCGCCACCGTCGTTCTGCCCTCCGAAACCATGACGGTGATATTGGCAATGGACGTCTCGCGCAGCATGCTGGCGGCCGACGTCGAGCCCACGCGGATGGCCGCGGCGCAGGCGGCGGCGCGCAATTTCATCAAAGACCTGCCGCGCAGCGTGCGGCTGGGCATCGTCACTTTCGCCGGCACCGCGGCAGTGGTCCAGACGCCCACCGACAACAAACAGGACATGCTCGACGCCATCGACCGCTTCCAGCTGCAGCGGGCCACCGCCACCGGCAGCGGCCTGATCCTGGCGCTGTCGCAACTGTTCCCTGAAGACGGCATCGACCTCGAATCGATCATCTTCAATAACCCGTCGATCCGCTACGGCCGCGCGCTGCGCGACGCCAACAAGCCCGCGCCCGACAAGAAAAAGGAACGGCCGCCGGTGGCGCCGGGCTCGTACACCCAGGGCACCATCATCCTGCTGAGCGACGGCCGCCGCACCACCGGCCCCGATCCGATCGAAGCCGCCCGCATGGCGGCCGACCGCGGCGTGCGCGTCTACACGGTCGGCTTCGGCACCAACCGCGGCGCGCCGATCGGCGACGAAGGCTGGTCTTACTTCGCGCGCATCGACGAAGCCACCCTCAAGGCCGTGGCGAAGATGACGGGCGGCCAGTACTTCCAGGCCGGCAACGCCGCCGAGCTGCGCCAGGTCTACGACAAGCTCAACGTGAAATTCACGATGGAGCGCCAGGAAACCGAAATCAGCGCGCTGCTCAGCGCGCTGGCCGCCGCGCTGCTGCTGGCCGCGGCACTGCTGTCCCTGGTCTGGTATCACCGGCGATAGCCTCTGCGCTTCGGGGCGGGCATTCCACTTGCTGCAACTCGGCCGGCGCCGTCCGGTGTCAGCAGACTGCAACAAGCGGAAGGTAAAAAAACGGTATGAATATCGTCATCATCGGTGCCGGCTATGTCGGCCTCGTCACTGGCGCGTGTCTGGCCGACGTCGGCAACCGCGTCACCTGTGTCGATCACGACCCGGCCAAGCTCGACGCGCTCCAGCGCGGCCAGGTGCCCTTCTACGAACCCGATCTCGACGCGGTCATCGTGCGCAACGTCGCCGCCGAGCGGCTGAGCTTCGCCGCCAGCCTGGAACCGGCCATGCGGCATGCCGACATCGCCTTCATCGCCGTCGGCACGCCGGCAACGGAAGACGGCTCGGCCGACCTCAGCCATGTGCTGGCCGCCAGCGCCGAGCTGGGCCGCGCCGTCGAGCGCGACACCGTGATCGTGGTCAAGTCCACCGTGCCGGTCGGCACCTGCGAACGCGTCCAGCGCACCATCGACGCCGAGCTGCGCATGCGCGGCGTGCCGTGGCGCGCGACGGTGGCCTCCAATCCCGAGTTCCTGAAAGAAGGCAGCGCGGTCGACGACTTCCAGCGGCCCGACCGCATCATCGTCGGCACCGACGACCCGCAGGCCCAGCGGCTGCTGGCGGCGCTGTACGCGCCGTACAACCGCAACCGCGACCGGCTGATCGTGACCGACGTGCGCTCGGCCGAGTTCACCAAGTACGCCTCCAACGTCATGCTGGCGACCCGCATTTCGCTGATGAACGAACTGGCCCGGCTGGCCGAGAAGGTGGGCGTCGACATCGAGGCGGTGCGCCACGGCACCGGCGCCGACCCGCGCATCGGCCATCACTTCCTGTATGCCGGCGTCGGCTACGGCGGATCGTGCCTGCCGAAAGACGTGCGGGCGCTGGCCCGGCTGGCCGCCGAGCACGACCAGTCCACGCCGCTGCTCGACAGCGTGCAGGCCATCAACGACGCCCAGAAGCGCCTGCTGTCCGCCAAGATCCGCGAGCACCTGCACGGCCGCCTGGAAGGCGCCACGGTGGCGCTGTGGGGCCTGGCGTTCAAGCCCAACACCGACGACATCCGCGAAGCGCCGAGCCTGGTCCTGATCGACGAGCTGCTGCGGGCCGGCGCCACCATCCGCGCCTACGACCCGGTGGCCGCCGAACGCGTGCGGCAGGCCGTGCCCGACGCCCGGCTGCAGCTGTGCCGCAACGCGCGCGCCGCCTGCGAAGGCGCCGACGTGCTGGCCGTGGTGACCGAATGGCGCGAATTCAAATCGCCCGACTTCCGCTGGCTGGCGCAGACGCTGGCGCAGCGCGCGGTGTTCGACGGCCGCAATCTGTACGACCCGCAATACGTGGAAGACTGCGGCCTGCGCTACTACGGCATCGGCCGCGGCCGGCGCGAAACGGCGCTGGCGCCGGCCTGACGGCGGCGGCGAGACCGCCGCACACAAATGGATTACATGTCGGTCTTCCAGGGAGCCCTGCCTGTTGCTAGGATGTCGCGCAGGCCGGCGGCTCGCGCCCGGCCCGAACGGGCCCCCGGGCCGCGAAACAGGAGCAAAGACATGGAATTCCCGATCGCCCGCGCCATCCGGCGCCCCGCCCACGCTGTCGCGGCCCGGCGCCTTTCATGGCTGTCGGCCTGGCTGCTGCTGGCGGCGTGGCTGCTGGCGATGGGCATCGCCCGGGCCGCCGCGCCCGACCCCATGGCGCCGCCGAACGAACTGATCCAGCAGGCGGCCAACAACGTGCTGGAGGCGATCCGCAAAGACCAGGAACTCAAGTCCGGCTCGCTGGACCGCGTCAACCAGGCGGTCGACGAATTGATCCTGCCCTACGTCGATTTCGAGACCACCACCCGGCTGGCGGCCGGCCGCGCCTGGCGCAGCGCCACGCCGGAGCAGCGCCAGCGCCTGGTGCAGGAATTCCGCAACATGCTGGTCCGCACCTACGGCGGCGCGGTGTCGAATATCACGCCGCAGGCGCGCGTCGACATGAAGCCGTTCCGCGCCGAGCCCGGCGCCACCGACGTGGTGGTGCGCACCATGGTCAGCGACGGCCAGCGCGAACCGGTACAGGTGGACTACCGGCTGGAAAAAACGCCCAACGGCTGGAAAATCTACGACCTGAACGTGCTCGGCGTCTGGTTCATCCAGAACTACCGCAACCAGTTCTCGTCCATCGTCGCGCGCGACGGGGTCGAGGGCCTGATCCGCGCGTTGTCCGACCGCAACCAGCAGATGAAGATGAACCGCTAGGCCGGCCGGCGGCGGGCCACGGCGCCTTTATTGGTATCCTTTCGTTTTTGCCCGCTCCTGCCATGCCTCCACGCGCCGGTAACGTATTCATGGTCGTCGCCCCCAGCGGCGCCGGCAAATCCAGCCTGGTCAACGCGCTGCTCAGGCAGCGCCCCGACATCCGCCTGTCCATTTCCTGCACCACGCGCCCTCCGCGGCCGGGCGAAAGCGACGGCCAGCACTACCATTTCGTGACGGTGGAAGAATTCGAGCGGCTGCGCGACGAAGACGCGCTGCTGGAATGGGCCGAGGTGCACGGCAATTTCTATGGCACGCCGCGGGCCGGCATCCTGGAAGCCACCCAGGCCGGCAGCGACGTGCTGCTGGAAATCGACTGGCAGGGCGCGCGCCAGGTAAAGGCGCGCTTCCCGGAAGCCATCGGCGTGTTCATCCTGCCGCCGTCGATCGAAGCGCTGGAAGCGCGGCTGAACCAGCGTGGCCAGGACGAGCCCCACGTGATCGCGCGCCGGCTGCTGGCCGCCGGCGGGGAGTTCGCCCATGCCCCCGAGTGCGAATATGTTATTATTAATCAACACTTTAGCGCAGCCCTGGCGGATCTCGACTGCATCGTATCCGCTGCCCGGCTGCGTTTTCGTTCACAGGCGGCGCGTCATGCCGGGCTGTTCTCGCAGCTCGGCATCCCGCCCGTATCGGCGCCCCGCTAAACGTTAGAGGTCCCGCATGGCACGCATCACCGTCGAAGACTGCTTGAAACAGATCCCCAACCGGTTCAAACTGACCCTAGCGGCCACCTATCGGGCGCGTCAGCTGGCGCAGGGCCACGCCCCCAAGATCGACAGCAAAGACAAACCCACCGTAACGGCGCTGCGCGAAATCGCCGCCGGCCAGACCGGGCTGGAAATGCTGAAGAAAGTCCCTACCTGATAGTCAAGGCTACTGGTCGAGCAGCCCTGGCCCGTCTCCGGTAACCCCCGGCGGCCGACGGGATCGTCTACCCACGGTTCCGTTTTTCCAGACTTGACGACAATGGGCTTATCCGTCCCTTCGCTACGTTCCGTGCTGCCGGCAGAAGCGTCGCCCGCCTCTGCCGCCGGCGAGGTCGTACCCATGGCCCCGCCGGTGGCCCAGCCGCTGTCCGCCGGCGTCTCGGCGGCCATGCTGGCCGAGACCATCTCGCAATACCTGAGCGCCGAAGACGTGCGCCGCGTGCGCGACGCCTACCGCTTTTCCGACGAGGCCCACCTGGGCCAGTTCCGCGCCAGCGGCGAACCGTATATCTCGCATCCGATCGCCGTCACCGAGATCTGCGCCGGCTGGAAGCTCGACGCGCCGGCGCTGATGGCCGCCCTGCTGCACGACGTCATGGAAGACCAGGGCGTCACCAAGCAGGAGCTGATCGAACGCTTCGGCAGCGAGGTGGCCGACCTGGTCGACGGCCTGTCCAAGCTCGACCGCCTGGAATTCGCCAGCAAGGCCGAGCAGCAGGCGGAAAGCTTCCGCAAGATGCTGCTGGCAATGGCGCGCGACGTACGCGTCATCCTAATCAAGCTGGCCGACCGCCTGCACAACATGCGCACGCTGGGCGCCGTCGGCCCCGACAAGCGCCGCCGCATCGCCCACGAAACGCTCGACATCTACTCGCCCATCGCCCACCGGCTGGGCCTGAACATCATCTACCGCGAGCTGCAGGAGCTCTGCTTCCAGGCCATCTACCCGCACCGCTTCGAGGTGCTGCAGCGCGCGGTGCTGGCGGCGCGCGGCAACCGGCGCGAGCTGGTCAACAAAATCCAGGAAGCCGTGCGCGCCGCGCTGCCGGCGGCCGGCATCGAGGCCGAGGTCAACGGCCGCGAGAAAAACCTGTACGGCATCTACACCAAGATGGCCGAGCAGAAGAAGTCCTTTTCCGAAGTGCTCGACATCTACGGCTTCCGGGTCGTGGTCAATTCCCAGCCCGAGTGTTACCTGACCCTCGGCGCCCTGCACCAGCTGTACCGGCCCGTCCCCGGCAAGTTCAAGGACTACATCGCGATCCCGAAGGTCAACGGCTACCAGTCGCTGCATACCACGCTGGTGGGCCCCTACGGCACGCCGATCGAATTCCAGATCCGCACGCGCGACATGAACCAGGTGGCCGAGAGCGGCGTCGCCGCCCACTGGCTGTACAAGTCGCCCGGCGTCACGCTCAACGACCTGCAGAAGCGCACCCACCAGTGGCTGCAGTCGCTGCTCGACATCCAGCGGCAGACCGGCGACAGCAGCGAATTCCTCGAACACGTCAAGGTCGACCTGTTCCCCGACGCCGTCTACGTGTTCACCCCGCGCGGCAAGATCATCTCGCTGCCGCGCGGCGCCACTCCCATCGATTTCGCCTATTCGATCCATACCGACGTCGGCAACCAGGCGGTGGCGGCCAAGGTCAATGCCGAGTTCGTGCCGCTGCGCACCGAGCTCAAGAGCGGCGACGCGGTCGAGATCATCACCTCCGAATCCTCGCGGCCCAATGCGCAGTGGCTGAATTTCGTGCGTACCGGCAAGGCGCGCTCGGAAATCCGCCACTACCTGCGCACGGTCAAGTACGAGGAGTCGGTGGCCTTCGGCGGCCGCCTGCTGGGCCAGGCGCTCAAGTCGGTCGGCCTGCCGATGCCCGACCCGGAGGACCCGGTCTGGGACAAGCTCGCGCGCGGCACCGGCGCCCGTTCGCGCGACGAGATCCTGGCCGACATCGGGCTCGGCAAGCGGCTGGCGGCGGTGGTGGCGCGGCGCTTCATGCCCGACAGCGACCCGATCGCCACCACGGCCCAGGCCGACGACGAGCACGACTCCGGCAACCCGATCCGCATCCAGGGCAACGAAGGGCTGGCCGTGCAGCTGGCGCCGTGCTGCACGCCGATCCCGGGCGACGCCATCGTCGCCTACGTGCGGCTCGGCCACGGGCTGGTGGTGCATACCGAAGACTGCCCGGTCGCCCGCCGCCAGCGCGCGCGCGAACCCGAACGCTGGCTCGACGTGGCCTGGGACGACCAGACAGCCAAGCACTTCCCGGTACGCATCGACGCCGTGGTGCGCCAGGAGCGCGGCGTGCTGGGCCGCATCGCGGCCGAGATCTCGGCCGCCGACGCCAACATCACCCACGTGTCGATGCAGGACGAGGCCTCGTCCACCGTGGTGGTGCACTTCACCATCCAGGTGGAAAGCCGCCAGCACCTCGCGCAGGTCATCCGCTACCTGCGGCGGGTGCCGCAGGTGCAACGCATCATCCGCGTGAAAGGGTGACCACCCCCTGGCAGCCTACGGCTGCTCCCCCTCAAGGGGGCGATGCGGGTGGACCGGCGGAGCCGGATCCACCGCATCCTGGGTCTCTGGGTTCTTGCGAGTGGATTTGGAAGAATCAGCGCCGGGGGCCTGGTTCCGGATAGCTCACTTCCAGGATTTCGAGTTCGTCCACGCCGGCGGGCGTGCGCAGCGTTACCGTGTCGCCTTCGCGGGCCTTGGTGAGCGCCCTTGCGACGGGCGAGATCCAGCTGATGCGGCCGGCCAGCGGCTCGGCCTCGTCGACGCCGACGATGGTGACCGTGTGTTCCTCGCCGGCCTTGTCGGCATAGGTGACGGTGGCGCCGAAGAAGATCTGGTCGCGGTTCGGCTGGGCCGACGCGTCGACCACCTCGGCGATGTCGAGCCGCCGCGTGAGAAAGCGCATGCGGCGGTCGATCTCGCGCAGCCGCTTCTTGCCGTACAGGTAATCGCCGTTTTCCGAGCGGTCGCCGTTGGAGGCCGCCCACGACACCACCTGCACCACGGCCGGCCGCTCCACGTTCATCAGATGGGTCAGTTCGTCGCGCAGTCGCGCATACCCCTCCGGGGTGATGTAGTTGCGAACGCCGGCCGGCAACGCGGCGGCTTCCGGAAGCTCGTCGTCCTCCGGCGCTTCGGATTCCTTGACAAACGCCTTGTTCATGGAAGTTTCAGTGCCAGTCGTGCCAGACCGGCTTGAGATGGGACGGCAGCGGCGGCAACTGGCCGAGATCGACGCGGCTTTCGCCCGGGCCGTGGAAATCGGAGCCGCGCGAGGCCAGCAGGCCGTAGCGCTGCGCCACCGCGGCGTATTCGCGGTATTGCTCCGGCGTGTGGCTGCCGGTCACGACCTCGATGCCCTCGCCGCCCAGGCCGATGAACTCGTCGTACAGCGCATCGAACTGCAGCGGGGTGTAGTCGTAGCGGCCCGGATGGGCGATCACCGCGCGGCCGCCGGCGGCGCGGATCCAGCCGACGGCGTCGGCCAATGCCGCCCAGCGCATCGGCGCGTAGCCGGGCTTGCCTTCGACCATGTAATTGTCGAAGACCTCCTGCACGTTGGCGCAGACGCCGCTTTCCACCAGGAAGCGGGCGAAATGCGTGCGGCTGATGAGGCGCGGGTTGCCGACGTGCTTGAGCGCCCCTTCGAAGGCGCCGGGAATGCCGACCGCCGCCAGTTGCGCGGCCATGTCGCGGCCGCGCCGCTCGCGCCCGGAACGGGTGTCTTCCAGGCCCTGCACCAGCGCCGGGCATCCGGGGTCGACCTGCAGGCCAACGATGTGGACGGTTTCGCCGGCCCAGGTGACCGAGATCTCGACCCCAGGCACGAAGCGCAGGCCCAGCTCCGCCGCCGTCGAGGCGGCAGCCGCCAGGCCGCCGATCTCGTCGTGGTCCGTCAGCGCCAGCACGTCGACGCCATTGGCGCGGGCGCGCGCCACCAGCGCGGCCGGCGACAGCATGCCGTCGGACACGGAAGAATGGCAGTGAAGGTCGATGTTGCCGGTCATGGATCGATTGTAAGCGCGCCGTTCCCGCCGTGGATCCGGGGCGCGGCGAAATCTGCTACGAGTTGCGCTTCGGATGCGGTCGCCAAGCGTGGTTCAAAGACGACACGACCATGGCGCGGTCGACGAACGGGCAACAATCGGCGCGGTCCCGCAACGCATGGAATATACATAGTTGCTTACCACAAAGTCCGCGGCAAACCTCGGCCCCGCCAGGGAAAGTTATTGCGGATGTCGATCAGGTCAGTGATTATTGCTAATTTACAAATCAACGATGCGGGGCGTCGAGGCGGCCAACTGGTCCGGTCATCCGAGTGACGCGAACGGCGAGCGGAGGGTTATGAACGACCAGTACGAGGCACTCTACACCACGTTCCGGTGGTGGGTGCCGCAACGCTTCAATCTGGCCGAGGTCTGTTGCCGGCGCTGGACCCATACCAGCAGCGATGCGCGGCGCATCGCCGTCTATGCCGAAGACCCGCAAGGCCAGCGCGAAGTCTGGACGTTCGCCCGTCTGCAGGAATACGCCAACCGGCTTTCCAACGGCCTGCGCCGCACCGGCGTGCAGCGCGGCGACCGCGTCGCCATCGCGCTGCCGCAGCGGCCCGAAGCCCTGGTGGCCCACCTGGCGGTCTACCAGATGGGCGCCATCGCCGTGCCGCTGTCGGCCGGCCTGGATGCCGCCGTATTCGAACAGCGCCTGCGCGACAGCGAGGCCCGCATCGCGCTGGTCGACGCCGCCGGCGCCGACGCTCTGCTGCGCGCGGTGGACCGCTGCCCGCTGCTGCGCCAGTCGATCGGGATCGATCTCGACGATGAACGGGTACTGCCCTGGCGCAGCCTGATCGCCCGCCAGGAAAGCGCCTTCGACATGCAGCCCACGGCCGCTTCCGATCCGGCGCTGCTGCTGTACACGCCCGGCACCGGCGGCGCGCCGAAGGGCATCCTGTTGCCGCACGCGGCGCTGATCGGCAATCTGCCGGGCTTCGTCAGCGCGCAAGACTGGTTTCCCCAGCGGACCGACATCCTGTGGACGGCATTCGACTGGGCCGGCGCCCAAGGGCTGTTCGGCGCCGTGCTGCCCTGCCTCTACTTCGGCCAGCCGCTGGTGGCCAGCCGCCAGCCCCATACGGCGGCCGAAACGCTGGCGCTGCTGGAACGCTATCAGGTCAGCAACGCTGCGCTGGCGCCGGCCGACCTGCGCGCGCTGCTGCAGGCGGCCGAAGGCGGCGGCCATGAGCTGGCCCTGCGGGCGCTGGCGGTGACCGGGGCGCCGCTGGGCGCCGGCCTGTTCGAACGCTGCGTGCGGACGCTGGACGTGATCCCCAACGAAACCTACGGCCAGGCCGAGGTCGGCATCGTGGCCGGCCAGAGCCGCGACAAATGGCCGGCCCGGCCCGGCAGCATGGGGCGCCCCTACCCCGGCCACCAGGTCGTCGTGGCCGACCCGTCGGGGCGCGTGCTGCCGGCCGGGGCGGTCGGCGAAATCCTGGTCAACCGCTACGACCTCACCGGCCATCCCGACCCGGCCTTCTTCCTGGGCTACTGGCGCGGCGAAGAGGCCGGCCGGCCCTCCGGCGGCATCTGGCACCGCACGGGCGACCTGGCCCATGCCGACGAGGACGGCTATCTGTGGTTCGCCGGCCGTGCCGAAGACGCCATCGTCATCGACGGACACCGTTTCGCGCCCGAGGCGATCGAAGACTGCCTGCTGCAGCTGCCCGAGCTGGCCGACGCTGCCGTGGTCGCCGTGACGGGCGCCGAGGGACGGCCGATGGTCAAGGCCTTCGTGGTACGCGCCGGCGAGGCCGGCACAGGGGAAGAAGACCTCTTGCCCGCGGCCGTGGCGGACCATGCCCGCCGCCACCTGCCGCCCGGGCAGGCGCCGGCGGCCATCGAATTCGTGGCCCGCCTGCCGCGCACGGCCGACGGCCGGCTGCGTCGCCATGTGCTGCGCCAGCAGGAAGAAGAGCGCGCAGCGCGGCAACCCGTGGGTTAGGCCCACCCCGCGCGGCCTGCGGCCGCCCCTCAAGGGGCGACGCCGGCGGACCGGAAGGGAAGGCCCACCCCGTGCGGCCTATGGCCGCCCCTCAAGGGGCGACGCCGGCGGACCGGCGTAGCCGGATCCGCGGCGTCCTGGGGATCAGGGTTGGTCCAAGAGGGTCAGCTCTTCCTGGTCGAAGCCGGCGGCGCGGCGGGCTTCGAGGTTGAAGGGGCCGCGCAGGCGGGGGGCGCCGTGGGCGGCGGCCAGGGGCGCGTAGGCGGCAACGGGGTCGAGCCCGCGCTGCGCGCACAGCCAGCGGTACCAGCGGTTGCCGATGGCCACGTGGCCGATCTCGTCGCGCAGGATGATGTCGATGATGGCGGCGCCGTCGGCATCGCCAGCCGCCAGCAGTTTCTGCCGCACCGCCGGCGAGGCGTCCAGCCCGCGCGCCTCCAGCGTGCGCGGCACCAGCGCCATCCGCGCCAGCACGTCGTGCCGGGTGCGGCGGGCCATGTCCCACAGCCCGCTGTGCGCGGGAAAATCGCCGTAGTCGTGGCCGAGGGTGGCCAGGTGGTCGCGCAGCAGGCAGAAATGCAGCGCCTCTTCGGCCGCCACGCGGGCCCAGTCTCGATAGAAATCGTCCGGCATGCCGGCAAAACGCCAGACGGCGTCGGCCGCCAGGTCGATCGCGTTCAGTTCGATGTGCGCCAGCGCATGGATCAAGGCCGCGCGGCCTTCCGGCGTGCGCACCGAACGCTGGCGGATCGCCAGGTGCGGCACCAGCGGCGGCGCGGCGCCCCGGCCCGGCACGCCGGGCGGTTCGGCCAGCGGCGGCGCCGCGTCCACGGCGAAGCTGCCGGCGTCGAGCGTCCGCGCCAGTCCGGCCTTGAGGCCGTAGTCGGATTCGAGCACGACGGCCAGCGCCGCATGGCGCAAAGACGGCGTCGGAGAAGTCGGCTTCATGGTCCGGATTGTAGCCGGCCGCTACAATGTCACGAGGGCGCGCCCACCGCGCGCCGCCGCCGCGGCCGGGGCGACCGCCCTGCCCGCCACGCCGCCGCGCGGGCGCCATCCGCGCCCGCCGCATGCGCACAGGAGCCGTTTTGCCAGATCTGCTGAAGAAATACCTGTTCGAAGACAATACCGTACGCGTCGAAGTCGCCAACATCCGCGACACCTGGCGCGAAATCCAGGCGCGCCACGATTACCCGCCCGCGGTCCGGCGCCTGCTGGGCCAGTTGGTCGCCGCCGGCGCCCTGCTGGCCGCCAACCTCAAATTCGACGGCACCGTGGTGCTGCAATTGCAAGGCGACGGCCCCATCGGCCTGATCGTGGTGGAATGCCGCTCCGACCTCGGCATGCGCGCCATCGTCAAGATCCGCGAAGGCCATCCGGTGCCTGCCGACGGCACGCTGCAGACCCTGCTCAACCCGGGCGGCGGCGGCCGCTTCTCGGTCATGCTCGATCCCCAGGACCGCCAGCCCGGCCAGCAGCCCTACCAGGGCATCGTCGCGCTGCAAGGCGATTCGGTGGCGCAGGTGCTGGAACACTACATGGCCACGTCGGAACAGTTGCAGACCCGGCTATGGCTGGCCGCCGACGAACACTGCGCGGCCGGGCTGCTGCTGCAGCAATTGCCGGTGCAGGGCGGCAAAGGCGCGCCGGCCGGCGAATCCGCCGAAACCTGGAACCGCGCGCAGACGCTGGCGGACACCCTGCGCGACGACGAACTGCTGGCCGAAACGCCCGACACCATCGTGCGCCGCCTGTACTGGCAGGAATCGCTGCGCGTGTTCGAACCGCAGCAGGTCCGCTACCGCTGCACCTGCTCGCGCGAAAAAGTGGCCGACGTGCTGCTGCGGCTGGGCAAGGCCGAGATCGACGACATCCTGGCCGAACAGGGCCGGGTACAGATCAACTGCGACTACTGCGTCAAGAGCTTCGACTTCGACGCCGTGGACTGCGGCGAACTGTTCGCCAACGCCTCGTCGACGGTGCGCCACCACAGCGGCGCGCGTCACTGAAGCCCGCCGGCCGGCGCAGCGCCGCGGCGAAAAATCCACATGAGATTCCGGACCACGCAAGCCCCGCCGCATGCCCCTGCCCATGCACGGCTATACGGATCGACGATCCGCGCATAAAAGCAGCACACTGCCCCGATGCGCCCTACCCCCACGGCCCCACACCCCGCAAGCACCCCACCATCCTGGATGCGGCGGATCCGGCTCCGCCGGTCCGCCCGCATCGCCCCCTGGGGGGCGCG
>NZ_BAABFO010000027.1:42981-62035 GCF_039541095.1 Pigmentiphaga soli | reverse complement strand
CTGCGGGTGCGGCGCTCCAGGCCAGGACGCGACCAGACGTCGCCCCAGCAGTACTTGGTGACCAGCTCCTGCATCGGCTGGCTGAATTCGTCGGCGTTCTTCAGGGAGGCGTCGACGTAGGCATCGCCCACGACCGCGCGGCGAACCTTCAGGCCTTTTTCGTACAGATCACTATCACTGCTCACGCTTTGCTCCGGTTCCAAGAATTTGGATGAACGAGGTTGGGAAAAAACGGTCTACCGCCACACGTATCGCGAGGCTTTGGTCGCCACACGTAATACTGACTGATTGTATTACGCTAAACTCGCGGCACCAAACCCATACAATCCACCGATCCAAGAACCGGCGCATCCGATGGAAAAATTCACTGAACACTGCGGGCTCGTAGTGCCCCTGGACCGGGACAACGTCGATACCGACGCGATGATCCCCAAACAGTTCCTGAAATCGATCCGGCGCACCGGCTACGGCCCGCACCTGTTCGACGAATGGCGCTGGCTGGACCACGGCGAACCCGGCATGGACGTGAGCGGCCGCAAGCCCAATCCCGATTTCGTGCTGAACCAGCCGCGCTACCAGGGCGCCACCATCATGATCGGCCGCCGCAACTTCGGCTGCGGCTCGTCGCGCGAGCACGCGGTCTGGGCGCTGCAGCAGTACGGCATCCGGTGCGTGCTGGCCCCCAGCTATTCCGACATCTTCCGCAACAACGCGCTGAAGAACGGACTGCTGGTGGTACAGCTGCCCGAGGCCGAGATGGACACGCTGTTCGACGAGACCCTGGCCACGCCCGGCTACCGGCTTACCGTGTCGCTGGAGGCGCAGACCGTCACGCGTCCCGGCGGGCAATCCATCGCGTTCGAGATCGATCCCTATCGCCGCCAATGCCTGCTCGACGGCACCGACGACATCGACGCGGTGCTGGCCCACGCCGAGGCGATCCGCAACTACGAAACGATGGCCCGGCGCGCCCAGCCCTGGCTTTATTCGACCCAACCCGGACAAGCCGACTAAGGACTTCACATGGATCTTCAATTGCGGGGCAAGCGCGCCCTGGTAACGGGCGGCTCGCGCGGCATCGGCTTCGGCATCGCCAACCTGCTGGCCGAAGAAGGCTGCAACCTGGCGCTGTGCTCGCGCTCGGTCGATTCGCTGGAGTCGGCCCGCGCGGCGCTGCTGAAAACCAATCCCGGCATCGCGGTCGATCTCTACCCGGCCGACCTGGGCTCGCCCGAGAGCACCGCCGGCCTGGCCGCCGCATGCGGTCCGGTCGACATTCTCATCAACAACGCCGGCGCCATCCCGCAGGCGCCGATCGAAGAGATGGACGACGCCCAGTGGCGCGCCGCGTGGGAACTGAAGGTGTTCGGCTACATCAACCTGACGCGCGCCGTCTACACCGGCATGAAGGCGCGCAAGTCGGGGGTGGTGCTCAATATCATCGGCATCGCCGGCGAACGCCCGCTGCCCAGCTATCTGGCCGGCAGCATGGCCAACGCCGCCCTGATGGCGATGACGCGCGGCCTGGGCATCGATGGCATGTCGCACGGCGTGCGGGTGGTGGGGCTCAATCCGGGCAATACCGAAACCGACCGCCAGGTGGTGCGCTGGAAGGCGCGCGCGCAGAAGAAATTCGGCGACGAAAACCGCTGGCGCGAACTGGTGGCCGGCTTCCCGCAGGGGCGCCTGGGCACCGTGGACGAAGTGGCGGCGATGGCGGTGTTCCTGTGCTCGCCGCGCTCCAACTATACGAACGCCACCGTCGTCACGGTCGACGGCGGCTGGACGGCCGCACGCTGAAGGAAGAACCATGGCTCCCCGTACCCTCTTCGACAAGATCTGGGATAAGCACGTCGTCACGGTGCAGGACGACGGCACCGCGATGCTCTACATCGACAAGCACTTCGTGATCGAGGTGACCAGCGCCCAGGCCTATGAAGGCCTGCGGCTGAACCACCGCAAGGTCTGGCGGCCGATGTCCATCGTCGCCACCGCCGACCACAACCCGCCCACGCGGCCCGAGGCCGAGGTGACCGACCCGGTGTCCAAGCTGCAGCTGGCCACGCTGGACGAGAACGTGCGCGAATTCGGCGCCGCGCAGTACTACCCTTTCCGCGACCCGCTGTCGGGCATCGCCCACGTGATCGGCCCCGAACAGGGCACGACGCTGCCGGGCATGACGGTGGCCTGCGGCGACTCGCACACCACCACTCACGGCGTGGTGGGCGCGCTGGCCTTCGGCGTCGGCACCTCCGAGGTCGAACTGGTGCTGAGCACGCAGTGCCTGGCGATGAAGAAGCCGAAGAACATGCTGGTGGAGATCAGCGGCGAACTGCAGCCCGGCGTAAGCGCGAAAGACCTCGCGCTGTACCTGATCGGCCAGATCGGCACCGGTGGCGGCGTGGGCCACATCGTCGAATACGCCGGCGAGACCGTGCGCAACATGGGCATGGACGGCCGCGCCACGCTGTGCAACATGTCGGTTGAAGCCGGCTGCCGCGCCGGCCTGGTGGCGGTCGACCAGACCACCATCGATTTCGTGCGCGGCCGCCGCTTCGCGCCCACGGGTGCCCAGTGGGACGCCGCCGAGGCCGCCTGGCGCGACCTGCACAGCGACCCGGGCGCGCATTTCGACAAGGTGGTGCGCATCGATGCGTCGCAGGTGGTGCCGCAGGTGACCTGGGGCACCTCGCCCGAACTGGTGCTGCCGATCGACGGCCGCGTGCCCGACCCGAAGGACGAGCCCAACCCCAGCCGCCGCGCGTGGCTGGAAGGCGCGCTGCAGTACATGGGCCTGCAAGCCGGCACGCCGCTGGTCGAGATCCCGGTCGACAAGGTGTTCATCGGCTCCTGCGCCAATTCGCGCATCGACGACCTGCGCGCGGCAGCGGCCGTGGTCAAGGGCCGCAAGGTCGCGCCCAACGTGATGCAGGCGCTGGTGGTGCCCGGCTCCAACGAAACCAAGCTGCAGGCCGAGCGCGAGGGGCTGGACCGCATCTTCACCGAGGCCGGCTTCGAGTGGCGCGCGTCGGGCTGTTCGATGTGCGTGGGGATCAACGAAGACCGCCTGTCGCCGGGCGAGCGCTGCGCCTCCACCTCCAACCGCAACTTCGAGGGCCGGCAAGGGCCCGGCGGCCGTTCGCACCTGGTCAGCCCGGCCATGGCGGCGGCCGCCGCCGTCACGGGGCACTTCGCCGATGTCCGCGTGCTGGGCTGAAGCGTCGCCATCGGCCCGGGAAACCGGGCCGATGCGCGTTTGACGATAGTGTCCGCTATCACTGAAACGGCGCTTCTACAATAGCGCCTGCTCTTCTTGGGGCGAGGCCATCAATAAATATTAGGCCCCCCAAGCAACTCTGTATTTGTCTTCGCCTTTCCCGGCCCGCAACAATTGCGCGTTCATTAGATCCGGGCCGCGGCGGCTGCGCCAGCCCCAGACGGAGACACTCCCCATGCCAGGCCCGCTGCGCGGCATCCGCGTCATCGACATGACTTCCTACATCGCCGGCCCCTTCGCCTGCTCGCTGCTGGCGGACCTGGGCGCGACGGTCATCAAGGTCGAGCAGCCCGAGGGCGACATGATGCGCTACTACCCCTCGTCGCTGCCCGAGGAAAGCCGCACCTTCCTGGGCGTGAACCGGGGCAAGCAATCGATCGTGATCGACCTGAAGGCGCCCGGCGGCAAGGAAGCGCTGTTCCGGCTCACCGACGCCGCCGACGTCATCGCCGACAACATGCGCCCCGGCGTCATGCGGCGCCTGGGCGTGGACTACCCCGTGCTGCGCGCCCGCAACCCGCGCCTGATCCACCTGGGCCTGACCGGCTACGGCGACGACGGCCCGATGGCGGCCAGCGCCGGCTACGACCAGGTACTGCAGGCCATGGCCGGCATCGCCACCGCGCAGGGCCACGCCAACGGCGTGCCGCCGCAGCTGCAGCAAGGCTCGGTGGTCGACTTCTACGCCTCGGCGATGGGCGCGCTGGGCGTGGTGGCGGCGCTGTTCGAGCGCTGCCGCAGCGCCGGCGGCCAGGACCGCGGCCTGGAGGGCGAGGGCCAGCACGTGGGCATGTCGCTGCTGGCCGCCACGTTGGCGATGCAGGCCGGCCGCTTCGTGGCCGCCGACGGCGAACCGGCCGACGTCGACCGCGACCTGCACAACGGCAAGCTGGCCGGCATCCATCCGACCAAGGAAGGTTACCTCTACCTGCAGGCCAGCACGCCGCGCTTCTGGGAAAACCTGTGCACGCTGGTGGGCCTGCCGGAACTGGCCCGCGACGAACGCTACGACACCGTGCGCAAGCGCGCCGCGCGGGCGCAGGAACTGCTGCCGCCGCTGCACGCGGCGCTGCGCGCGCGCACCGCGGTCGAATGGGACGCGCTGATGCAGGGCCAGGTGCCGTGCGCAGTGGTCGGCTCGATCAACGGCATGTTCGATCATCCGCAGGTGCTGCAGCAGGGCCTGGTGGAGCGCATGCCGCACGCCGCGCTGGGCAGCTATCGCGGGCTGGCCCGCCCCATCGTCTACGAACGCAGTCCGCTGGCGCCGGTATCGGGCGCCCCCGGGCTGGGCGAACACACCGACGCCGTCATGGCGGACGCCGGCCTGTCGCCGCACGAAATCGCGGCGCTGCGCGCCAGCGGCGCCATCAGGTAACACGCAGGAGTCGTGCCGCGACAAACACACAGGCGGGAACATTCAAAAAGGAGACACCGCATGAAATCGAAGACGATGCGCAGTACCCATCGCGGCGCCGGCCCCTGCGCCGCCCGCCGCACGCTGTCCCGCCTGCTGCTGCCGGCGCTGGCCGCCACCCTGCTGCCCCTGGCCGCGCCGGCCGGCGCGGCCGCGGCGGACAACGAATGGGCGCCGGCCAAGCCGCTGCGGATGGTCGTCACCTTCCCGCCCGGCGGCACGGCCGACCTGCTGGCGCGCATCATCGGCCCCGGCCTGGGCGAGGCGCTCGGCCAGCAGGTGGTGGTGGACAACCGCCCTGGCGCCGGCGGGCTGATCGGCAGCGAAATCGTCGCGCGCGCGGGCAACGACGGCCTGACCTTCGGGCTGGTGGCGGCCGGCGCCCACGCGCTCAACGCGACGCTGATGAAAAAGCAGCTGCCCTACGACCCGGTGAAGGATTTCACCTGGATCACGCCGCTGGTGGTCACGCCCTTCGTGCTGGTGGTCGCCAATGCCAATCCGGCGCGCTCGGTGGCCGATCTGCTGGCCAACGCCAAGGCCAAGGGCGTGCCGCTCAACTACGGCAGCCCGGGCAATGGCACGATGAACCAGATCGCCGGCGCGATGCTGCAACAGCGCGCCGGCCAGCCGATGACGCACATTGCCTACAAGGGCGGCGCGCCGGCCATGAACGACATCATGGGCGGCCAGCTCGACATGATGTTCAACCCGGTGCCTTCGGTGCAGCCTTACGTGCAGAGCGGCCGCCTGCGCGGCCTGGCGATCGGCAGTGCCACGCGCAGCCCGCAGCTGCCCGACGTGCCGACCATGGCCGAGGCCGGCTTCCCCGACTTCGAGGCCGGCGAGACCTTCGCGCTGGTGGCGCCCGCCACCATGCCGCCGGCCGCATTGAAGCGGATCAATGCCGAGGTGTCGAAACTGCTGCACCGGGCCGACATCGCCGAACGGATAAAATCGCAGGGCATGGAAATCTCGCTGGCCGGGCCCGGCGAGTACGACGCAACCGTGGCCGCGCACATCAGGGAATACGCCAAGCTGATCCGCGATGCCGGCATCTCCACCGACTGAGTCTGACGACGATGAACCTGCGCCAGCTGCGCAACTTCATCCATATCGTGGATACGGGCAGCATCACCCGTACCGCGCACAACATCGGCATCGCGCAGCCGGCGCTGACGCTGCAGATCGCCCAATTGGAAGAGGAACTGCGCACCCAGCTGCTGCTGCGCAGCCCGCGCGGGGTGACGCCCACCGCCGCCGGCCTGATGCTGTACCGGCAGGCCCGGCAGGTGCTGCGGCAGATGGAGCAATTGCCGCACGCGGTGCGCAGCACCGCCGCCGAACTGGAAGGCGAGGTGGTGGCCGGGTTCTCGACCGCGATGGTACCGCTGTTCGCGGCGCCGCTGGCGGCCTGCGTGATGGCGCGCCATCCCCGCCTGAAAATGCGCGTGCTGGAAGGCGAAAGCACGCTGCTGCAGGAGATGGTCGCGCACAGCCGGGTCGACATGGCGGTGCTGATCGACAGCGGCGCGGTGCCCACGGGCCTGCAGCACCAGGTTTTGTGCACCCTGGGCGTGGGCCTGCTGTGCGACGGCAGCGCCCCGGACGACGTGCCCGGCCGCCCCATCGCGCTGGCCGAGGCGGCGCGCCGGGTGGCGGCCATGCCGGGGCCGGCCAATCCGATCCGGCTGGCGGTCGAGGCCGCGCTCCAGCAGGCCGGCCTGCCGCCGCCCGCGATCCGGCTCGAGCTCAATTCGCTGCCGGCCTTGTCGAGCGCCGTATCCAATGGACTGGGCCCGGTGTTCGCGCCGCTGGTTCCGCTGTCGGCCATGCCGGTGGCGCCGGGCATGCACTTCCGGCCGGTGGCCGGACTGGAGCAGGCCTTGCAGGCGTGCCTGTGCACCTCGCGCGAGATGCCGGTCAGCCTGGCCGCCCACGCGGTGCAGCGGGCGCTGATCGAAGCGGTGGAAATCCGCACCCAGCGCGACGACTGGCCGGGGCGCGACGCCGAGGCGCCGATGCCCGCCATACCGCCCATCCCGGTGCTGTCTTGCCCGCCGGCCGGCGGCGAAGATGCGCCGGCCGACGCCTGAGCCTGCGGCAGGCGCCGGCCCTCAATTTCCATTCCCTCCAAACCGACCAGGAGACAGACGTGTCCATCGACGTCTCGGTTAGCGACCATATCGCCTTGATCGTCCTCAACCGCCCCGAACGCATGAACGCCTTCGATCGCGCGCATTACCTGGCGCTGTCGGAGGCCTTCGCCCGCGTGCGCGACGATCCCGGCATCCGCGTGGCGGTGGTCACCGGCCAGGGCGAACGGGCGTTCTCCACCGGCGCCGACCTGAAAGACCTGCCCTTCTCGCTCGAACTGTCCGAGCTGATGCTGACGCAGAACGGCCTGCTGCCCAATCGCGGCATGGAAGTCTGGAAACCCATCGTCTCGGCCGTCAACGGCTACTGCCTGGCCGGCGGCATGTGCCTGATGCTGGGCACCGACATCCGCATCGCGGCCGAGCATGCCGTGTTCGGCCTGTCGGAAGTCAAGCGCGGGCTGATCGCTGCCAACGGCGGCGTCAACCGCGTGGTGCGCCAGCTGCCCTACCCGATCGCGATGGAACTGCTGCTGACCGGCGACACGCTCGACGCCGCCGGGGCCGAGCGCTGGGGCCTGGTCAACCGGGTGGTGCCGATGGCGCAGCTGATGGACGAGGCGATGCGGGTGGCGCGCCGGATCGCGGCCAACGCCCCGCTGGCGGTGCAGGCCGCCAAGGAAGTCGCGCAGCGCGGGCAGGATCTGGACATGCGCACCGGACTGCGGCTGGAACAGGTGATGCTGCGCATGCTGCAGGGCTCGGAAGACGCGCGCGAGGGCGTGGCGGCGTTCGCCGAGAAGCGGCAGCCCGTGTTCCAGGCCAGGTAATATCATTGCGCCACCCACTCCGCGTCCCGCCTCCTCCACCATGCCCCTGACTTCCGCCGCCGCTTCCTCTACTACGCCCGCCGCGCCAGCGGCAGGCATGCTGCCCGCCGACAGCCCGCTCCTGCCGTCCTCCCCGGTCCTGCGGCGCATGCTGGCCGGCATCGCCCGCAACCGCGAGCCCGGCTTCCATTTCCCGGGCAACTACGCCGGCCTGTCGTTCGACCGGGTCGCGTCCGGCGACAGCCTGACCTCGGCCCCGGTCATGCCGTTCGACGCCGACGCCGATGGCCGGCTCGACGGCTTCATCTTCGCGATGCTGGCCGACCTGGCGCTGGCCACCTGCGTGCGGGCCGAAGTGGTGACCGAAGTCCGGCTGGCCACCGTCAACATGCACCTGCAGTTGTTCGACGTGCCGCACGGCGACCGGCTCGAGGCGCACAGCGCCTTCGAAAGCTACGTGCCCGGCGCCGCCGGCCGCCAGGCCGTGAGCCGGACGACGATCCGCGGCGCCGGCGGCGAGGTGGCTGCGCTGGGCACCGCCAGCTTCATGGTGCTGGACCTGCCGCCCGGCCGGCGGGTGCCGCCGATGCGCCCGCTGCCGGCGGGCGAGCCGGCGCTGTTGCCCGACCCGCTCGCCCTGGCCGAAGACGAGGCCGCGATCTACCGGCGCGCGCAGGCCGCGCTGAAAATATCGGACGGCGCGGGTTTCATCCACCGGTTCTGGGGCCATCGCGTGCGCCGCAACGCAAGCGGCGCCTCCGGCACCCTGATGGCCACGCCGCACGTGGGCAATCGCATGGGCCACGTGCAGGGGGGCATACAGGTGGGCTTTGCCGAGGCCACTGCCCGCGCGGCGCTGGAAGGTCACTGGATGCCGACCTCGATTTCCGCCTGCTTCCTGCGTCCCGGCGAACCGCCCGCGGTGCGCGCCGAGGCCCGCATCGCGCACCGCGGCCGCACCACGGCGGTGGTGCGGGTGCGGCTGTTCAACCACGACCGCAAGCAGGTGCTGGACGCGCAGTTCGCCTACGCGGCGCGCAAGGGCGCGTAGGCGGAGAAGGCGACCGGCCGGCCCGCTTCAGGAGCGGCCGGCAAGCCGCGTCACAGATCGGCGCGATAGGCGCGCAGCTTGTCTTCGTCCAGTTCCACGCCCAGGCCGGGCGCGTCGGACACCTCGACCGCGTTGCCCTCGATGCGCACCGGCTCGCGCACCACGTCGTCGGCCAGGGCGTCGATGCCGACCGTGAAGGCGCCGTCGAGCAGCGGGCCGTCCCAGGCCGTGGCCACGTGGGCGGCGGCCAGCGTGGCCACGCTGGTGCTGGGATGGTTGCCCGGATAGATGCGCAGGCCCGCGGCGCCGGCGATCGTCATCAGTTTGCGCACGCCCCAGATGCCGCCGTTCTTGCCGATCTTGGTGTGGATCGCGGTGCCGGCTCGGCGGCACACGATGTCGATCAGGTCGCCGTCGGACGCCAGCGATTCATCCACCATCAGCGGGATCGGGCTGCGCCGCGCCAGCTCGGCCATGCCGGCCACGTCGCCCAGCGGCAGCAATTGCTCGGCGGCATCGATGTCGTAGGGCTCCAGCTTGCGCAGCAGCGACAGCGCGCCGTCGAAGTCCATGCCGGCGTTGGCGTCGACCCGCAGGATGGCGTCGGGGCCGAGCCGCTCGCGCAGCGCGGCCACCAGCCGCACGTCCTGCCTGGCGTCGACGCCGACCTTGACGGTGAAGCTGCGATAGCCGCGCGCCTGGAACTCGGCGGCGCCCTCCACCGTCTGCTCGACCGTGGGCTTCATGAACAGCACCACGCAGGCCGGCACGCTGGCGCGGCAGCGGCCGCCGAGCAGCGCGTGCACCGGCACGCCCAGGATCTTGCCCTGCAGGTCGTACAAGGCATCGGACACGGCGGCCTGGGCGTACAGGCTGTGCCACATGGCCTGCTCCAGCCGCGCCATGATGGACGCCAGCGAGAACGGCGACCGGCCCACCACCAGCGGCTGGAAATGATCGCGCAGCACCGCGGCCAGGCTGGCCAGCGTTTCGGCGCTGCCCTGGCGGCGCCAGGCCTGGGTCTCGCCCACGCCGGTCAGCCCGCTTTCGGTGGTCAGGCGCACCAGCAGCGTGTCGATGCAGGGCCGCGCGGCGCCGTGCGAAATCTTCACCGGCGTTTTCATCGGCATCTGCAGGGGGATGATTTCCATGCGCGCGATGCGCGCGCCGGCGTAGGTGTCGGGGGAGGTCATGCTGTCTGCTTCCTTGTTGCGGTCGGCCCGGCGGGGTCAAAAGATAGCAGAGGAAAAGGCCGGCCGGAGCCGGCTGCGGGGATATTAAAAAACGTGGCCCCCATCCAAAAAAACGATGAATGGGGCGCCAGACCCGCGTGATATCTTGCGGCTCGCCAACGAAGGGAGGCAGACATGGCAAACGATTTTTCCGTAACGCGGCATGCCGCGCTATTGCTGGCCGCGTGCGTTGCGGCGGCACCCGCCGCGCAGGCCGCCGGCTACCCCGACAAGCCGGTGCGCATGGTGGTCGGCTTCGCGCCCGGCGGCGGCAGCGACCTGGTCGCCCGCCTGATCGCCCAGCGGCTGACCGATTCGCTCGGCCAGAGCTTCGTGGTCGAGAACAAGGCCGGCGCCGGCGCCATGCTGGGCGCCGAGTACGCCGCCAAGGCGCCGGCCGACGGCTATACGCTGCTGATGGGCACCTCGGCCGAAATGACCATCTCGCCGCCGCTGTACAACCGCATGCCCTACAAGCCCGCGACCGACTTCGAGCCGATCGCGCTGCTGGGCGTGTCGCCGGCCATCCTGGTGGCCAATATGAAGTATCCCGGCAAAGACCTGCGCGACGTGGTGGCCGACGCCAAGAAGAATCCCGGCCAGCTCATCATCGCCTCGGGCGGCGCCGGCACCGCGCCGCACCTGGCGGCCGAGCAGTTGAAGATCCTGGCCGGCATCGATTTCACGATCGCCCAGTACAAGGGTGCGGGCCCGTCGCAGACCGACACGATTGCCGGCCACGTGCCGCTGGTGTTCTCCACCATCGCCTCGGCGCTGCCGCTGATCCAGAGCCAGCGCCTGAAGCCGCTGACGGTGATCCAGCCGCGCCGCTCCACGCTGCTGCCCAACGTGCCGTCCACCACCGACCAGGGCTTCAAGGATTACGCGGCGGTCACCTGGTTCGGCCTGTTCGCGCCGGCCCACACCCCGCAGGACGTGCTGGACAAGCTGCGCGGCGCGGTCAACCAGGCGCTGGCCGACCAGGCGCTGCGTTCGAAGTTCGAGACGATGGGCGTCGAAGTGGCCAGCGCCGACGAAGGCGGCGAAGCGCTGCGCAAGCGCGTGTCCAGCGAGCTGGCGAACTGGACCAAGGTGATCAAGTCCGCCGGCATCACGGCGGAATAAGCGGCGGGTGCGCGCCGCGGCGCCGCCGGTGCGGCGCGCCTGCAGCTTGCAGAACGGGACGGCCTGGCGCCGTCCCGTTTTTTTCATTCGGCCTCGATCGCCGCGTGCCTGGGCCGCGCTCCCAGCTGGACGTCGGGCAGCCGGTTCACGCAGAACACGTTGAGCAGCGACAGCACCGCGCATCCCAGCAGCATGTAGCGGAACGCGCGGTCGACGGAATCGGGCGAAATGCCGGCCTGGCCGGCCTGACCCAGCAGCCCGCCCAGGCCCTCGAGCCCGTGCGCGGCGGCGTCGGCCGGCAGCACGTCGCGCAGCAGCGCCAGCACGATGGCGCTGAGCATGGCGATGCCGACCGCACCGCCCAGCAGCCGGAAGAACGCCGACACGGCGGTGACGGTGCCCAGCATGGAATGGGACACCGAGTTCTGCAGCATCATCAGCGTGGTGGGCAGCTGGCAGCCCAGGCCCACGCCCAGCACCGTCAGCACGATGCCGGTGGCCAGCCCGTGCGAGGGTGAGATCAGCGCCAGCGCCGCCATCGACGCCACCATCAGCGCCGCGCCGAGCCGCTGCAGCGGCCGCACCCGCCCGTAGTGGTAGATCCAGCGGCCGCAGACGAAGCCCGACACCGGATTGGACAGCGTGTACGGCAGCATGGCCAGCGCCGCGTCGCCCGGCCCGGCGCCGGTGACCAGCTGCATGCGCAGCGGCACCAGCACCGACATCGAGACGAAGATGAAGAAGCAGACGAACAGGACGGTGCAGCCCAGCACCACGATCGGCTCGCCCAGCATCGACAGCGGAATGATGGGTTCGTCCACCCGCAGTTCGTGCCGCGCGAAATAGGTGAGCGCGACGACGGCGAAGCCGAGCCCGGCCAGGTTGGCGGATTCGTGCACGGGCACGCCCTGGCCGATGCGCGTGATGGGAATCAGCAGCGCGATCAGCCCGGCCAGCAGCACGGCGATGCCCAGCCAGTCGATGCGGATCTTGCGCAGCTTGCGCGCGGAGCCCACCGCCGAACGGCGCACCATGGTGATGGCCAGCGCCGCCACCGGCAGGTTGATCCAGAAGATCCACGGCCACGACAGGTACTGGGTCAGCATGCCGCCCACCACCGGGCCGGCCACGCTGGCGCCGGCCCACACCGAACTGACGTAGACCTGGAACCTGCCGCGCTCGCGCATCGGCACCACGTCGGCGATCATGGACTGGGCCATCGCGATCAGCCCGCCGCCGCCGATGCCCTGCACCACCCGCGCCAGCACCAGCTGCGGCATGGTCTGCGCCAGCGCGCAAGCCACCGAGGCCGCGGTGAAGATGCCGATGGCGGTCAGCATCACGGCGCGCCGCCCGAACAGGTCGCTGAACTTGCCGTAGATCGGGGTGGTCGCGGTGGAGGCGATCAGGTAGGCGGAGATCACCCACGCCATCCATTCGAAGCCGCCCAGCTGCTTGGCGATGGTGGGCACCGAGACGCTGACGATGGTCTGGTCGAGGGCGCCCAGCATCATGGCGGTCAGCGCGGCGCTGATGGCGGAACGGAATTGGGCGCGGGTAACGGCTGGCGGCCCGGACTCGGGCGCACTGGGGGAAGAACTCATGTCGGAATGGCCTGCTGCGGGGGGGATGCGCGGCGTTGGTGACGAACGCCGCGTTAGGCATAATACGCCTATCCTTCGCGGATAGCCTCGCCATGAGCCTGTTCAGGACCAAGCGGGCGGCGGCCGCCGCGCAGTAAAAACGGTTGCGCCTTTTACCGGGGCCGTGTCGACCGCGCCGCCCGCCGTGCCGCATGCTTCAGGCTCACCTTCAGCCAGATCGGGAGCACCATGAAAACCGGCCAGTATCGACTTTCGGAAGGCTCGCCGTATCCGCTGGGCGCCACCTGGGACGGCCGCGGCACGCAGTTCGCGCTGTTTTCGGCCCATGCCGAGAAAGTCGAGCTATGCCTGTTCGACGCCAACGGCAAGCGCGAGACCGAACGCATCGAGCTGCCCGAATTCACCGACGAAGTCTGGCACGGCTATCTGCACGGGCTGCGGCCCGGCACCGTGTACGGCTACCGCGTCCACGGACCCTACGCGCCGGCCGAAGGCCATCGCTTCAACCCCAACAAGCTGCTGCTGGACCCGTACGCGCGCGAGCACCTGGGCGAACTGCAGTGGCGCCCGGAGGTGTTCGGCTACGAGATCGGCTCGCCCGACGGCGACCTGTCGTTCGACGAACGCGACAGCGCGCCCTTCGTGCCGAAATGCGTGGTGGTCGACGCCACCAACCCGGGCAGCCGCCCCGAGCGCCTGCGGGTGCCGTGGGACCGCACCGTGCTGTACGAGGTGCACGTGGCCGGCTTCACCCGCCTGCACCCCGACGTGCCGAAGAAGCTGCGCGGCACTTTCGCCGGCCTGCAGCGGCCGGCGGTGGTCGACTACATCCGCAGCCTGGGCGTGACCTCTGTGGAGCTGATGCCCATCCATACCTTCGTCGACGACAACCACCTGCTCGAACGCGGGCTGCGCAACTACTGGGGCTACAACACGCTGGGCTTCTTCGCGCCCGACCCGCGCTATTTCGCCGGCGAGCCGATGGCCGAATTCAAGGCGCTGATCGACCGCTTCCACGACGCCGGGCTGGAAGTGATCCTCGACGTGGTCTACAACCACACGGCCGAAGGCAACGAACTGGGCCCCACGCTATCGTTCAAGGGCATCGACAACGCCTCGTACTACCGCCTGCTGCCCGACCAGCCGCGCTACTACATCAACGACACCGGCACCGGCAACACCCTGAACCTGAGCCACCCGCGCACGCTGCAGATGGTGACCGACAGCCTGCGCTACTGGGTCACGGAAATGCAGGTCGACGGCTTTCGCTTCGACCTGGCCACCATCCTGGGCCGCGAGTGGTACGGCTTCGACGAGGGCGGCGGTTTTCTGGACAGCTGCCGGCAGGATCCGGTGCTGTCCAGCGTCAAGCTGATCGCCGAGCCCTGGGATTGCGGGCCGGGCGGCTACCAGGTGGGCGGCTTCCCGCCCGGCTGGGCCGAATGGAACGACCGCTACCGCGACACCGTGCGCAGCTTCTGGCGCGGCGACGCCGGCAGCGCGGCCGACTTCGCCACCCGGCTGACGGCCTCCGGCGACAAGTTCAACCGCCGCGGCCGCAAGCCCTGGGCCAGCGTCAATTTCATCACCGCGCACGACGGCTTCACGCTGAACGACCTGGTTTCGTACAACGACAAGCACAACGAAGCCAACGGCGAAGACAACCGCGACGGCCACGCCGACAACATCTCGTGGAACTGCGGCGCCGAAGGCCCGACCGACGACCCGGCCATCCGTGCGCTGCGCGAACGCCAGAAGCGCAATATGCTGGCCACGCTGCTGCTGTCGCAGGGCACGCCGATGCTGCTGGGCGGCGACGAGTTCGGCCGCACGCAGCAAGGCAACAACAACGCCTATTGCCAGGACAACGAGATCAGTTGGCTGGGATGGGAGGACATCGACGAAGACGGCGCGGCGCTGCAGGAGTTCGTTCGCAAGCTGACCTATCTGCGGCGGCAGCTGCCGGTCCTGCGCCGCAACCGGTTCCTGACCGCCGAGTACAACGCGGAACTGCAGGTGACCGACGTCCGCTGGCTGTCGCCCGACGCCACGGAACTGACGCCGGAGCAATGGGCCGATGCGTCGATGCGCTGCTTCGGCATGATCATCGACGGCCGCGCGCAGGCATCCGGCATCCGCCGTCCGGCCGCCGACGCCACGCTATTGCTGGTGTTCAACGCGCACCACGACACGGTCAACTTCACGCTGCCCGACATCCCGGGCCCCGACCAGTGGACCTGCCTGCTCGACACCAACATGCCGGTGCGCGAAGACCTGCCTATCTTCAACGCCAGCGACGTCTACCAGGTGACGGCCCACTCGCTGCTGCTGTTCGCGCTCGAAGCCAAAGGCACCACCGGCCGCGTCCTGGAACGCATCGGCACCCGTCTGATCGACGCCGTAGCAGGCGACTAGCCCCTTCCAGGGCACAGCGGATCCGGCTCCGCCGGTCCGCCAGTGCCGCCCCCTTGAGGGGGAGCGGCCGCAGGCCGCGCAGGGGTGGCCCTACTTCTTCTCCGAGGCGTACGCGGCGATGCCGCGGTTGACTTCTTCCTTGGCGGCGTCGGGGCCTTCCCAGCCCGTGACCTTGACCCACTTGCCCTTCTCCAGGTCCTTGTAGTGCTCGAAGAAGTGCTGGATGCGCAGCAGGTATTCGGGCTGCAGGTCTTCCGGCTTGCGCCAGTGGCGGTAGATGGGCAGCAGCTTCTCGATCGGCACCGCGAGCAGCTTGGCGTCGCCGCCGGCCTCGTCTTCCATCTGCAGGATGCCGATCGGGCGGCAGCGCACCACGGCGCCCACGGCCACCGGGTGCGGCGTCATCACCAGCACGTCGACCGGATCGCCGTCGGCCGAGAGGGTGTTGGGGATATAGCCGTAATTGCAGGGGTAGTGCATGGCCGTCATCATGAAACGGTCGACGAACAGCGCCCCCGTTTCCTTGTCGATTTCGTACTTGATGGGATCCGCGTTCATCGGGATCTCAATGATGACGTTGAACTCTTCCGGCGCGTTCTTGCCTGGACCTACACGATCGAGATTCATGGGACAGCCTGCTTGATGCGAATGATGGAAACGATGGGATGGGGAAAGAATGCGGTGGCGCCGCCGGGCGCGCTACAGCCCCGCGGCGCGGTCGGGGGCGATGGGCTCCTCGCCGTCGAAGGCCGCCGATTCAGGCTCGCTGAACAGCACCGGGGCTTCGTCGGCCTGCAGCGCAGGCAGCCCGACCAGGCCGCGCGTGGCCAGCCGCCAGTGGCGCACGGCGTCGGCGGCGCGCTGGGTGCGGTCGTACAGGCTGGCCAGCAGCGCATGGGTGCGCGGGTCGTCGCGCTCGGCCAGGCTGCGTTCCAGGTAGCGCTGGGCCGGCCCCCACAGCTTGCCGCACAGGCACAGCGCGCCCAGGGTCTGCAGCAGGTCGGCGTTGTGCGGATGGTCGCGCAGCCATTCCTCGGCCTTTTCCAGCCGCGGCTGGATCTGGCCGGGCTGGCAGTGCGCGTAGGCATGCAGCAGCGCCGGGGTCATCTCGACTTCGATGGCGTCTTCCAGCGTCTTGCGGGTGCGGGCGTCATCGCCGCCGGTCTCGAACACGGCGGCGGCGGCCAGCGCCACTTCGGGCAGCAGCCGCTCGTCGGCGCGCAGGTCTTTCCACACCGCGCGCCGGGTGGCGTCGTCGGGCGCCGCGCGCAGCAGCCCGGCGGCGGCGGCCGCGATCATGCGCACGCTGGCGGCCGGGTGCAGCGCGTGGCGCTTGGACAGCATGCGCGCCAGTTTCAGCACCTCCGCCCAATGGCCCAGGTCGCGGTGGGCGCGCAGCGTCAGGCGCAGCGAGTGCATGTGGCGCGGGCCGTTCTCGTGCAGCTGCGACAGCAGCGCCAGCGCTTCGTCGGCGCGCTGCTGGTCGAGCAGCATGTCGGCCTCGACGATGGTGGCGGCCGGCTTGAGCCCCGGGTCGGCCTCGGCGGCCTCGCGCGCCCGCTGCAGCAGCGCGTCGCGGCGGCCGAATTCCTGCATCGCGTGCGCGGCGCGCGCGGCCGACAGCGTGGCCAGCACCTGGCGCGAAGCGACGTCGGTCTGGTCGGCCACGCTCGTCATGTCGAGCTCGGCGCGCGCGTAGCGGCCTTCGAGCAGGTTGATCCAGCCGCGTTCGAGCAGTTGCTGCTGTTGTTCCAGCGCGCGCCGTGCGCGCCAGCGCCGCACCCGGGTGGGCAGGCCCAGCGTCCAGGAAATCGCCCGCAGCGCCGCGTACAGCGCGGCGAACGCCGCCAGCAGGATCAGCGCGGCCAGGCTGGCCGACAGTTCGATCCGGTAAGGCGGCAGCAGCAGCGCCACGTTGCCGCCGTGATAGCGGACCCCCACCGCGAGACCGACCGCGGCGACCAGCAACAACAGCGTCCATACCCAGGCACGCATGCTTTACCTCGGCTGGGCGGGCGACGGCGCCGCGTTGCGTGGAAGCACCGAACGGACGGCCGCCAGGCTGTCGTTCAGGCTGGGGAGTTCGATCGAGATGTCGGTGTCCTGGATCTGCTTGAGCAGCGCCAGCGCGTTCCTGGTGGGCGCGGCCGACGTGTCGAAATAGGTGGAGATGGCCTGCTGCACCGAAGCCAGGTCGGCCTGCCAGGCATGCTCCTGGCGCGCCAGCAGCGCCAGCCGGGCGTTGAGCAGCCGCAGCTTGAGGTTCTCGCGCAGCAGCGCGCCCTGTTCGGGCGACACCAGCAGGGCTGCCGGCGTGTCGACCCGCTGGACGCGGATCAGGTTGCGCGTATCGTTCAGGAAGCTGTCGCGCAGCGCCGGCCACCACGCAAACAGCCGCCGCCACCACGACGGCCGCTCCTGGCCGGCGGCGCCCGCGGCGGCCGGCGCCGGCGCGGCCGCCGCGGCGGCGCCTTCGGGCAGGGGCTGGACGTCGGCCAGCAGCGGCAGGCGGTCGAGCGCGGCGATCAACTGGTCGAGCTTGACCACCAGCCCGGGCACGTCGATCGCCGGCAGGGCGCGCAGGCGTTCCAGGTCTTCGGCGATCGCCCGCCGCACCACGGTGAACTGCGGACGGTCGGCGCGCGCCAGCCGCGCGTCGGCCACCTGCAGCGCGGCGATCGAGTTCTGCACGTTGCCCGCCAGCTGCAACTGCTGGGCGGCGATCGACAGGGCCTGCTCGACCTCGATCAGCGTCCATTCGTCTTCGCCGCGCGACATCTCCTGGTAGAGCTGTTCGAGCGCGGCCTGCTGGCTTTGCGATTCGAGCACCTTGGATTCCAGCACCGCCAGGCGGTCGGCATTGGATTGCGCGGCCGACAGCGCCTGCTTGGCGCGGGTCTGTGCATCGCGCGAGATGGAATCGAGTTCGTTGAAACGGCGCGCCGACTCGCGGCCGATGGCGCCGACCAATTGCTGCTGGCGCCACAGGGCGGCGGCCAGCACGACGATGACGATCAGCGCGAAGGCCAGGCCGACGCCGAGCCATGGAAAACCGCGGGTATTGCGTTGCCTGGCGGAGCGCCCTGCGTAGCGATCGAAGGCCGGCCGGGAATCGCCCGCCGGGGCGGCGGCCGGAGCAGAAAGATCGTTCTCGGGTGCAGTCATAGCGACGATTTTATCGCGGCCAGGATATCGTCATCGCTGGGCGAACAGGTTTGTAACATAGGTGCGGCCGAAGTACCGGCTTCTTCGTTATCCATGATCGCTATTAGATGCCCGGCGATGCGCGGATGGGTTGCTAGCAGGCGACAGCGGCGCCACCACGGCAGCAGGCCGAGGCCGGCGAGCCCGGCGCGCAGCGCGTCGGCCCCCTCGCCGCTGGTGACCAGCCACAGCGCGGGCCGGCCCGCCTGCGCCAGCCGCAGCAGCGTGGCGCGCTGCGCCGCGTCCCACCCGGCCGGCTCGCGCCGGTAGGCCTGGTGCACGGCCACTCGGCTGCCGCCCTCGCGCAGCCGCTCGGCCAGCCAGTCGCGACCGCTGCCCTGCGGGCCGCTGCCGCCGCGCACGATCAGTACCCGGGCGGGTAGCCGCGGCATGGCCTGGAGTTCGCGCCACAGGGCTTCGGAATCGAAATGCCCGGCGGCCGGGGGCGGCTGCACCACGGCCGGGGCGGCGCCGAAGCCCGGATGGGCGCGCAGCGCCGCGGCGCTGGCCGGGCCGACCACCGCCGCCGGCACGCCGGCAGGCCAGGCGCCGGCGCCCCGCGCGGCGCGGGCGTCGAGGTAGGCGCGCACGGCATTGCCGCTGACGAACATCACGAGATCGAATGCGGCTGGATCGGGCGCCGGCGCATCGATAGGCAGCAGGCGCAGCGCGGGCAGTTCCAGCACTTCGTAGCCGGCCGCGCGCAGTTGGGCCGCCAGCGCGCCGTTCTGGCCAGCAGGGCGAGTGAGAATGACCGGCGACCGCGCGGGCGCGCCGGATGGACCACCCTCCTGCCGCTGCGC
>NZ_BAABFO010000027.1:0-42884 GCF_039541095.1 Pigmentiphaga soli | reverse complement strand
CGCGGCATCCTCCCCGTGGGAGGACGCGCGCCCTCCGGGCGGCCGCGCGGGCGCGCCGGATGGACCACCCTCCTGCCGCTGCGCGGCATCCTCCCCGTGGGAGGACGCGCGCCCTCCGGGCGGCCGCGCGGGCGCGCTCATCACAACCCGGCAAGAACGCCGCGGGCGCCGGCGGCCAGCAGTTCGTCGGCGATGGCCTGGCCCAGGGCTTGCGGGTCGCCGCCGCCGGTGCGGTCGGCGCGGACCACGCGGCTGCCGTCGGGCGCGGCCACCAGGGCGCGCAGGCGCAGGCCGCCGGCCACGGGTTCGGCATAGGCTCCCAGCGGCACCTGGCAGGAGCCGCCCAGCGCGCGGGAGACGGCGCGCTCGGCGGCGGCCGCCGCCGCCGCGATGGGGTCGGCCAGCGGCTGCAGCAGCTGGCGCAGATCGTCGCGGTCGGCGCGGATCTCGATGCCCAGCGCGCCCTGGCCGGCGGCCGGCAGGCTGTCGTCAGGATCGAGCAGGCCGCGGATGCGCTCGCCCAGCCCCAGCCGCCGCAGGCCGGCGGCCGCCAGCACGATGGCGTCGTAGTCGCCGCGGTCCAGCTTGGCCAGCCGCGTATCCAGGTTGCCGCGCAGCGGCCGCACTTCGAGATGGGGATGGCGCATGCGGATCTGCGCCTCGCGCCGCAGGCTGGAGGTGCCGATCACCGCGCCGGGCGGCATTTCCGCCAGGCTGCCGTAGCGCGCCGATACCAGCGCGTCGCGCGGGTCTTCGCGCGTCATCACGGCGCACAGCGCGAACTCGGGAGCGAGGTCGACGGGCACGTCTTTCAGCGAATGCACGGCCAGGTCGGCCCGGCCGTCGAGCAGCGCGGCCTCCAGTTCCTTGACGAACAGGCCCTTGCCGCCGACCTTGGACAGCGTGCGGTCGAGGATCTGGTCGCCGCGCGTGGTCATGCCCAGCAGCGCGACCTCGGCCGCCGGGTAGCGCGCGCGCAGCGCGGCCTGCACATGCGTGGCCTGCCACAGGGCCAGCCGGCTTTCGCGCGTCGCGATGATGAAGCGTGGTCGTTCCAAGGTATGCGTCTCTCGATGGGCTCGCCCGCGGCCCGGGCAGGGCATTATAGTTTCATGGCGCGGCGCGCCTCCCCCGGGGTGGGCCCATCCCCCGGAGAATCATGAGTACTACGCCTGATACCGATCTGCCCCTGCGCGATGACATCCGCCTGCTCGGCCGCCTGCTGGGCGACATCGTGCGGGCCGCCGAAGGCCAGGGCATCTTCGATACCATCGAAACGGTGCGCCGCACGGCGGTGCGCTTCCGCCGCGACGGCAACGCCGTCGACCGCCGCGCGCTGGAAAGCCGGCTCAAACGGCTGTCGCCCGACGAAACGAACACGGTGGTGCGCGCCTTCAGCTATTTCCTGCACCTGTCCAACATCGCCGAAGACCGCGACCAGAACCTGCGCCGCCGCACCGAGGCGCTGGCCGGCGGGCCGCCGCCGCGCGGCAGCCTGCGCGACGCCGTCGGCCGCATCCGGGGCGCCGGCGTGGCGCAATCCCGGCTGCGGCACCTGCTGGCCGGCGCGCTGGTGGTGCCGGTGCTGACCGCGCACCCGACCGAAGTACAGCGCAAGAGCACGCTCGACGTCCACCGCGAGATCGCCCGCCTGCTGCAGGAGCGCGACCGCCCGCGCACCGGCGACGAAGACGCCGAACTCTTGCAGGCAATGCTCGGCCGCATCGCCACGCTGTGGCAGACCCGCATGCTGCGCTACACCCGGCTGACGGTGGCCGACGAAATCGAGAACGCGCTGTCGTACTACCGCAGCACCTTCCTGCCGGTCATCCCCCAACTGTACGCCCACCTGGCGCGCCTGCTGGGGCGCGACGGCGGCGACCCGCTGGCCGCGCCGCCCGAACCGCTCGAGCCCTTCCTGCGCATGGGAAGCTGGATCGGCGGCGACCGCGACGGCAATCCGAACGTCGACGCCGGCACGCTGCGGCAGGCGCTGCTGCGCCAGACCGCCATCGCGCTGGAGTTCTACCTCGACGAGGTGCACGCGCTGGGGGCCGAACTGTCGCTCAGCACCCTGCTGACGCCGGCCTCGCCGGAGCTGCTGGCGCTGGCCGAGCGTGGCGGCGACGACTCCCCGCACCGCGCCGACGAACCGTACCGCCGCGCGCTGGTGGGCGTGTACGCGCGGCTGGCGGCCACCGCGCGCGAGCTGGCCGGACGCGAACTGGCGCGCCGCGCCGCGCGTCCGGCCGAGCCCTATGCCGACCCGGCCGAGTTCGCGGCCGACCTGGCGGTGGTGGCGCATTCGCTGACCGCCCATCACGCGGCGCCGATCGCCCGCCTGCGCCTGGCCGCGCTGCGGCAGGCGGTGGCGGTGTTCGGCTTTCACCTGGCCACGATCGACCTGCGCCAGAGTTCGGACGTGCACGAACGCACGCTGGCCGAACTGTTCGCCCGCGCCGGCGTGCAGGCCGACTACGCCGCGCTCGACGAGGCCGCGCGGATCGAATTGCTGCGGCGCGAACTGGCCGAGGCGCGGCCGCTGGTCTCGCCCTGGTTCGACTACGGCGAAGAAACCACGCGCGAACTGGAAATCTTCCGCGCCGCGGCGCAGGCACGCCGCAGCCATGGCCTGCGCGCGGTCCAGCACGCCATCATTTCGCACACCGAAAGCGTCAGCGACCTGCTGGAAGTGCTGGTGCTGCAGAAGGAAACCGGCCTGGTCGCCCCCGGCGGCCGCCCGCCCGCGGCCGGCGAAGGGCTGATCGTGGTGCCGCTGTTCGAGACCATCCCCGACCTGCGCAACGGCCCGTCGATCATGGCGCAATACCTGGACCTGCCCGAAGTGAAGGCGCGGGTGCGGCAGGCGCAGGACGGCGTGCAGGAAGTCATGCTGGGCTATTCCGACAGCAACAAGGACGGCGGCTTCCTGACCTCGAACTGGTCTCTCTACCATGCCGAGCGCGCGCTGGTGGAGGTGTTCGCGCAGCGCAAGGTGCGGCTGCGCCTGTTCCACGGCCGCGGCGGCACGGTGGGCCGCGGCGGCGGCTCCAGCTACGACGCCATCCTGGCGCAGCCGCCCGGCACCGTGGCCGGCCAGCTGCGGCTGACCGAGCAGGGCGAGGTGATCCAGAGCAAGTACAAGGACGCCGACATCGGCCGCTGGCACCTCGAACTGCTGGTGTCGGCCACGCTGGAGGCCAGCCTGGCCGACGCCGGCGCCGCCGCCTCGGCCGAAGACACGCTGTTCGAGCGCTACGGCGCCACCATGGATTTCCTGTCGGAGCGCGCCATGCAGACCTATCGCGCGCTGGTGTACGAAACGCCCGGCTTCACGGACTATTTCTTCGCCTCCACGCCGATCCTGGAGATCGCCGACCTCAACATCGGCTCGCGGCCGGCCACGCGCAAGGCGAGCAGCCGGATCGAAGACCTGCGCGCGATCCCGTGGAGCTTTTCGTGGGGACAGTGCCGGCTGCTATTGCCCGGCTGGTACGGCGTGGGCGCCGCGATCGAGGCCTACCTGGACCAGCCCGGCGGCCGCCGGCGCGACCGCGTGCGCCACCTGCGCGAGATGGCGCGCGACTGGCCGTTCTTCCGCACGCTGCTGTCGAACATGGAAATGGTATTGGCCAAGACCGACCTGGCGATCGCTTCGCGCTACGCGCAACTGGTGCCCGACCGCGCGCTGCGCGCCCGCATCTTCGGCGCCATACGCGACGAGCTGACCCGCACCATCGCGGCGCTCAAGCTGGTGACCGGGCAGCGCCAGCTGCTGGCCGACAACCCGGCGCTGGCCCGCGCGATCCGCGACCGCATCGCCTATATCGACCCGCTCAACCACCTGCAGATCGAACTCATCCGGCGCCATCGCGCCCGGCGCGGCACGCGCGCCAAGCCGAACGCCACCGATGAACGGGTCCACCGCGGCATCCACCTCACCATCAACGGCATTTCGGCAGGTCTTAGGAATACGGGGTAACCCCCTGCGCGCTTCGCGCGCCCCCCAAGGGGGGCGATGCGGGCGGACCGGAGGGGAAGTCCACCCCCGCGCGGCCTGCGGCCGCCCCCTCCAGGGGGCGATGCGCGCGGACCGGCGGAGCCGGATCGGCCGCATCCTGGGTGGGGCGGCTAGGTGCGAGGAACTGCGCTCAGCGGATATAGGCTACGGCCGCGGCTATGACGGCGCCGGCGGCGCCTATGACGACCAGCATTTGCATCAGGGTGAGACCACGTTGGAACCGCTTCATTTCAGGACCTCTGTTCGAATTCGGGGCGTGCACGGCGCGCCTGGCGCGCCGCGCGGTCGCCAGCATAATACCCGATCAGGCAGTAGGGGCTTGGACCCGGGCCTTCCTGCGGCGCGCAAGCAGCGTGCCGACCGCGATCACGATCAGCGCGCCGATCACTTCGGCCGCGTAGGTCCAGGCCTCGAGCTGGCCCGCGGTGGCGCCGGCTTCGGTGAGCTGCCTTACCACGGCGACGTCGGTCAGCAGCATGCCACCGGCGATCCAGCCCAGCAGCCCGCCGCCCAGCGTGATGACCAGCGGGAAGCGGTCGATCAGCTTGAGCACCAGCGTGCTGCCCCAGACGATGATGGGCACGCTCACCAGCAGGCCGAAGATCACCAGCGGGATCTGGTGCGCCTGGTCGGCGCCCTGGGCGGCGCCGGCGATCGCGATCACGTTGTCCAGGCTCATGACGAAGTCGGCCACGATGATGGTCTTGACCGCCGACATCAGCGTGGCGCCGCCTTCGATGTTGCCGTGCTCATCATGCTCGGGCAGCAGGAGCTTGATGCCGATCCAGAACAGCAGCAGCCCGCCCACCACCTTCAGGTAGGGAATCTGCAGCATCGTGACGGCGAACGCGATCAGGATCACGCGCAGCACGATGGCGCCGGCGGTACCCCACAGGATGCCCTGCATCCGGCGTTTGGGCGGAAGGTTGCGGCAGGCCAGCGCGATGACGACGGCGTTGTCGCCGCCCAGCAGCAGATCGATCAGGATGATCTGGAAAACGGCCGCCCAGCTGAGCGTCTGGAAAAATTCGAGCACGTGCGATCCCCTAACAAGTGATTAGGTCGTGGAAGGGTGTTCCCCTTCCCTGTTTTTGTGAAAGCGGGCCTCGTTGGGCCCAGGGCCGGTCCGGATGCGCCCGCGCGCATCGGTCCGTTCCCGCAAAAACCAAAAAGAAACGCCGGCTATTTTGCCTCAAGCCGGCATTGTTTTCCCGTCCCAAGTTGCAACCACCGGCCCCCCGCGGGAAGCCGGCGGCACCGTCACGACTGCGCGGCTTCGACGTGCGAGCGGCGCGACAGCAGGATCTTGCCCAGCGCCAGCACGATCACCGCGCCGATGATGCCGAACGCGATTTCCGCGCCATGATGGCTCAGGCCCATCGAGGCCTCGATCGCGTCGGGATGCACCGCCCTGTCGTTGACGAACAGCTCGCCGGCGATGTAGCCCAGCAGCGCGGCGCCCAGCCAGACGATGACCGGGAAGCGCTCGATGACCTTCAGCAGCAGCGTGCTGCCGAAGATGACCAGCGGGATGCTGATGGCCAGGCCGAGGATCAGCAGCACGTCGTCGCCCATCGCCGCGGCGGCCACCGCCACCACGTTGTCGATGCTCATCACCAGGTCGGCGATCAGGATGGTGCGGATCGCCGCCATCAGCGTGGTGTGGATGGCGTGGCCTTCCTCGTCTTCGCCTTCGGGCAGCAGCAATTGCACGCCGATGTAGATCAGCAGCACCGCGCCGATCAGTTTCAGCCACGGCAGCTGCAGCAGTTCGGCCGCCACCAGCGTCAGGATGATCCGCATGACGATGGCTGCGCCGGAGCCGATGACGATCGCCTTCTTCTGTTTGTCGGCCGGCAGCGAGCGCGCGGCCAGCGCGATGACGACGGCGTTGTCGCCGGACAGCAGGATGTTGATCCAGATGATCTTCAGCAGCGCCAGCAGGAACGCCACGGACAAATACGTTTCCATTCAAACCTCCTGGGGGTGGTGCCGCGGTTCCCCCCCGGGGCCGCGGTTCCACTGGTTGTTTTTAGGGGGCAGCCCGCCTGAACGGCGGGCTTCTTGCATGGCAGGCGGTTCTTAGAGGACCGACTTGACCAGCTTGCCCATTTCGGACGGGTTCTTGGTGGTCTTGATGCCGCAGGCTTCCATGATGTCGAGCTTGGCCTGCGCCGTGTCGGCGCCGCCCGAGATCAGCGCGCCGGCATGGCCCATGCGCTTGCCCGCCGGGGCGGTGACGCCGGCGATGAAGCCCACGACCGGCTTCTTCATGTTGTCTTTGGCCCAGCGCGCGGCATTGACTTCGTCCGGCCCGCCGATCTCGCCGATCATGATGACGGCGTCGGTGTCGGGATCGTCGTTGAACAGCTTGAGCACGTCGATGTGCTTCAGGCCATTGATCGGATCGCCGCCGATGCCGACCGCCGACGACTGGCCCAGGCCGAGTTCGGTGACCTGGCCGACGGCCTCGTAGGTGAGCGTGCCCGAGCGGCTGACGATGCCGATGCGGCCCTTGCGGTGGATGTGGCCGGGCATGATGCCGATCTTGATTTCGTCGGGCGTGATCAGGCCGGGGCAGTTCGGGCCCAGCAGCAGCGTGCGCTTGTTCTGGTCGCGCATGCGGGCGCGCACCTCGAGCATGTCGCGCACGGGGATGCCTTCGGTGATGCAGATGACCAGGTCGAGGTCGGCCTCGACCGCTTCCCAGATCGCGGCGGCGGCGCCGGCCGGCGGCACGTAGATGACCGAGACGTTGGCGCCGGTGGCGGCCTTGGCGTCGGCGGTCGTGGCGTAGATGGGAATGCCTTCGAAATCCTCGCCGGCCTTCTTGGGGTTCACGCCGGCCACGAAGCAGTTGCGGCCGTTGGCGTACTCGCGGCTCATCCGGGTGTGGAACTGGCCGGTCTTGCCGGTGATCCCCTGCGTGATGACCTTGGTGTCTTTGTTGATCAGAATCGACATTTCGAATCCTTCTGTGCTGTGCGGCTCGGCGGTTACTTGGCGGCGGCGACGACCTTGGTGGCCGCTTCGGCCATCGTGTCGGCGCTGATGATCGGCAGGCCCGAGTCGGCCAGCATCTTCTTGCCCAACTCTTCGTTGGTACCCTTCATGCGGACCACCAGCGGCACGCTCAGGCTGACCGCCTTGCAGGCGGCGATCACGCCCTCGGCGATCACGTCGCAGCGCATGATGCCGCCGAAGATGTTGACCAGGATGGCCTTCAGGCCGGGGTTCTTCAGCATGATCTTGAAGGCCTCGGTCACCTTCTCGGCCGAGGCGCCGCCGCCCACGTCGAGGAAGTTGGCCGGCTCGCCGCCGAACAGCTTGATGGTGTCCATGGTGGCCATGGCCAGGCCGGCGCCGTTGACCAGGCAGCCGATGTTGCCGTCGAGCTGGATGTAGGCCAGGCCGAACTTGCTGGCTTCGATCTCGGCCGGGTCTTCCTCGTCGACGTCGCGGTAGGCCATGATCTCGGGATGGCGATACAGCGCGTTGGAATCGAAGTTGAACTTGGCGTCGAGCGCGATGATGCGGCCGGCGCCGTCGACGATCAGCGGGTTGATCTCGGCCAGGTCGGCGTCGGTTTCGTAATAGGCGGTGTACAGCTTCTGGATCTGGGCGGCGGCGTCGGCCACCGAGGCCTCGGGCACGCCGATGCCGCGGGCCAGGCCGGCGGCTTCCTCGGTGGTCAGGCCGGCGAGCGGGTCGACGAACACCTTCAGGATCTTCTCGGGCGTGGCGTGGGCCACTTCCTCGATCTCCATGCCGCCTTCGCTGGAGGCCATCACGCAGATGCGCTGCGAGGCGCGGTCGGTCACGATGCCGACGTACAGTTCCTTCTTGATGTCGGCGCCTTCTTCGATCAGCAAGCGGCGCACCTTCTGGCCTTCGGGCCCGGTCTGGTGGGTGACCAGCTGCATGCCGAGGATCTGGCCGGCCAGCGTGCGCACTTCGTCGATCGAGCGCGCCAGCTTGACGCCACCGCCCTTGCCGCGGCCGCCTGCGTGGATCTGGGCCTTGACGACCCACACCGGGCCGCCGAGCTGTTCCGCCGCCTTGACCGCCTCGTCCACGGAGAACGCGGGGATGCCGCGCGGGACCGTGACGCCAAACTTCTTCAGGAGCTCTTTGCCCTGATATTCATGGATTTTCATGCGGAGCCTTCGCTATCGGGGAAACGTTGAATGTTCGGTTGAATCAGGCCTGCGCGGCACGGCGCCGCGCCATGAACCGGATGGCGCGCCTTCCGCGGGTGCCGCCGGCGCCGTGGCCCGCGGCGGCAGCGCGAGGCGGCCGGGAACGGACGGGCGGAAAGGTCGGAAATGCGGAAACTGGCATGCGCGGCTATACCCGGTTGCGTTGTGGCATAGCCGCAACGGGGATGATAAAACCCATCAAGTATAGCGCAGGCCCGGCGGGCGGGCCGGGCGGAAAAAAGAGGTAATGCCTCGGGACACCTAGGGAAATCGAGGGGGCGGCCCCTCGCCGGACATGCCTGGCCGGTGCCTGCCGTGGCATGTCGCAACGCAGCATGAGCTGGCGCCGCGCCCGGACCGGGGCGCGGCGCCAGCGGCGTTCAGGCTTGCGCGCGCAATTGCCGCGCCGCTTCCACCATCCGCGCCAGGGAAGCCTCGGTTTCCGGCCAGGCCCGGGTCTTCAGCCCGCAGTCGGGGTTCACCCACAGACGTTCCCGCGGCAGCCGGGCGGCGGCGCGCCGCATCAGGCCCACCATCCAGCCGACGTCGGGCACGTTGGGCGAATGGATGTCGTAGACGCCGGGGCCGATGTCGTTGGGATAGCTGTAGTCCTCGAAGGCCTCCAGCAGCGCCATGCGCGAGCGCGAGGTCTCGATGGTGATCACGTCGGCGTCCATCGCGGCGATCGACTCGATGATGTCGTTGAACTGCGAATAGCACATATGGGTGTGGATCTGGGTCGCCTCGCCCACGCCCGAGGTGGAAAGGCGGAAGCAGTCCACCGCCCACGCCAGATAGGCGTCCCAGTCGGCCCGGCGCAGCGGCAGGCCTTCGCGGAAGGCCGGCTCGTCGATCTGGATCGCCGGGATCCCGGCCGCCTCCAGGTCCTGCACCTCGTCGCGCAGCGCCAGCGCGATCTGCGCGCAGGTGTCGCGGCGCGGCTGGTCGTCGCGCACGAACGACCACTGCAGGATGGTGACCGGGCCGGTCAGCATGCCCTTGACCGGCCGCGCCGTGAGCGACTGCGCATAGGCGGTCCAGCCCACCGTCATCGGCGCCGGCCGCGACACGTCGCCGAAAATGACCGGCGGCTTGACGCAGCGCGAGCCGTAGCTCTGGACCCAGCCGTTCTGCGTGAAGGCGAAGCCGGCCATCAGTTCGCCGAAGTATTCGACCATGTCGTTGCGTTCGGCCTCGCCGTGCACCAGCATGTCGATGCCGATGCGCTCCTGGAACGCGATGCAGTGGGCGATTTCCTTGCGGATCGCGGTTTCGTAGGCGTGGTCGCCCAGCGTGCCGGCCTTCCAGTCGCGCCGCAACGCGCGGATCTCGGCCGTCTGCGGGAAGGAGCCGATGGTGGTGGTGGGAAAGGCCGGCAGCTTCAGCCGCTCGCGCTGGGCGGCGGCGCGGCGGGCGAACGGCGCCCGGTCGCGCGGCAGGCCCAGGTCTTTGGCCAGGCGCGCGCGCACCGCGGCGTTGCGGGTGCGGGGCGAGGCGCGGCGCGACTGCAGCGCCGCGCGCTGGCGGGCCAGCGCGGCGGCCAGTTGCGGTTCGTCGCCGGCGTCCTCGCCCGGTGCCAGCGCGCGGCCCAGCAGCGCCAGTTCGTCCAGCTTCTGCACGGCAAAGCTCAGCCAGCTCTTCAGTTCGTCGTCCAGCAGCGTTTCGGCCGACAGGTCCACCGGCACGTGCAGCAGCGAGCACGATGGCGCCAGCCACAGGCGCTCGCCCAGCCGCGCCGCGGCGGCGGCCAGCTCGCCGCGGCGCGCATCGAGATCGGTGCGCCAGATGTTGCGGCCGTCGATCACGCCGGCCGACAGCACGCGATCGGGCCCGAGGCCGGCCAGCACCGGGTCCAACTGTTCCGGGGCGCGCGCCAGGTCCACGTGCAGGCCGGCCACCGGCAGCGACAGCGCCGTGGGCAGGTTGTCGCCCAGGCCGCCGAAATAGGTGGCCAGCAGCAGCCGGGGCGCGCCGGCAGTGGCGAGGATGGCGTAGACGCGGCCGAAGGCCTCGCGCCAGGCCGGCGGCAGGTCGAGCACCAGAATGGGTTCGTCGATCTGCACCCATTCCACGCCCTGCGCGGCCAGCCGCGCCAGCACCTGGGCGTAGACCGGCAGCAGCGCGTCCAGCAGCGCCAGCTTGGCGGCGTCGCCGGCGCCGGCATAGGCTTCGCCCTTGCCCAGCCACAGCCAGGAAAGCGGCCCAGGGATCACCGGCTTGGGCCGGTAGCCCAGGGCCAGGGCCTCGTCCACCTGGTCGAACAGGTCGGAGCGGGCGATGCGGAAAACCTGGCCAGGCGCCAGTTCAGGCACCAGGTAGTGGTAATTGGTGTCGAACCACTTGGTCATTTCGCAGGCGGCGGCCGGCGTGCCGGTGGGCGCGCGGCCCCGCGCCATGCGGAACACGGTATCCAGGGCCACCGGCCGGGCGGCGTCCTGGCCGAAGCGCGGCGGCACGGCGCCCAGCGTGGCGCTCCATTCGAGCATGTGGTCGTACCAGGCGAAATCGCCCACCGGCAGCAGATCGAGGCCGGCATCGGCCTGGATCTTCCAGTGCCGCTGGCGCAATTCGCGGCCAACGGCGAGCAGGCCGTCAGCGTCCAGCCCGCCCGACCAATAGGATTCGAGCGCCCGCTTCAATTCGCGGCGCAGGCCGATGCGGGGAAAACCGAGGTTGTGCAGAGTCATGGTGGAAAGTCCCGTTCGTCGCGCGTGATGTACGCAGTCGCGCGGCCGCCCCGGCCGGGGCGGCGCAAACAGGGATTCTGGCGCCGATACTCAATGAATCAAAATCAAGTTTCGCATCCGTACTATGAGATATATTCAAGTCTACAACCCATACCGCATTCCGGGCCCACGATGGTAGAAATACGCCACCTCGACACCTTGACCGCCATCCGCGACGGCGGCAGCCTGCTAGAAGCCGCCGAGCGGCTGCACGTCACGCAATCCGCGCTGTCGCACCAGCTGCGCGAACTGGAAGACCGGCTCGGCACCCAGCTGCTGAACCGCCGGACGCGGCCGCTACGCTTCACCACCGCCGGGCTGCGGCTGCTGGCGCTGGCCGACGACGTGCTGCCCCGCGTCCGGCTGGCCGAGCGCGAATTGCGCCGGCTGGCGGCCGGCCGCACGGGGCGGCTGCACATGGCCATCGAATGCCATTCCTGCTTCCAGTGGCTGATGCCGGCGCTCGACGTTTTCCGAGAGCAATGGCCCGAGGTGGTGCTGGACCTTTCGGCGGCGTTTTCCTTCGCCCCGCTGCCGGCGCTGGTGCGCGGCGACCTGGACCTGGTCATCACCTCCGACCCGATCCGGCAGGACGCCATCCGCTACCTGCCGCTGTTCCGCTACGAGCTGGTGCTGGCCGTGGCGCGCGGCCATCCGCTGGCCGAACTGCGCTTCGTCGAGCCGCGCCACCTGGCCGACCAGGTGCTGATCGCCTACCCGGTCGACCGCGATCGCCTGGACATCTTCACGGTGTTCCTGGATCCGGCCGACGTCGAGCCGGCCGGCATCCGCACCGCCGAGCTGACGCCGATGATCGTGCAGCTGGTGGCCAGCGGCCGCGGCGTGGCCGCCCTGCCCAACTGGGCGCTGACCGAATATCTCCACCAGGGGCTGGTGCGAAGCTGCCACCTGGGCAGCGAAGGCGTATGGCGCACGCTCTACGCCGGCGTGCGGGCAGAAGACGAAGACGCGCCCTACATCCAGGATTTCCTGGGCGTGGCGCGCGAACTGAGCTTTCGCGACCTGGACGGAATCCGCGCCCCCAGGGCGTGACCGGCCGTCGCGATTCCCGCCATTCCGGATTGCGCCTGCCCGGGCACCGGGGACTTTCCCCATGGACGCCGCCGCGCCTTGACGGTGGCACGAGCGGTCTCTTACGTTAAGGCGCTGCACGCCTAAAACGATAACGGAAGAGACAATGAAACAAATGACGCAGAAGGCCCTGCTGGCCGCTGCCGCGCTGGGCTTCGCCCATGCCGGCCTGGCCCAGCCCTATCCCGACCATCCGGTCCGTATCATCGTGCCGTTCCCGCCGGGCGGCAACGTCGACCAGAGCGCGCGCATCATCGCGCATTCGCTCACCGAGGCGCTGGGGCAATCGTTCGTGGTCGAGAACAAGGCCGGCGCGAGCGGCATGGTGGGCAGCGACATGGTGGCCAAGGCCAGGCCGGACGGCTATACGCTGCTGGTGTCGTCCAATTCCGCCATCAGCATCGTGCCGCTGACCAACCCGAACGCGCCCTACGAGCCGCTGCGCGATTTCTCGATGATCGGCATGCTGGCGCTGACGCCGATGGTCATTGTCGTCAACCCGGACGTGCCGGCCAAGTCCGTGACCGAACTGATCGCGCTGGCGAAGAAGAAGCCCGGCCAACTGGCCGTGGCCACGCCCAGCAGCGGATCGATCAACCACATGGCGATCGAACTGTTCCAGGCGTCCACCGGAACCAAATTCAATCTGGTGCACTACAAGGGCAACGCGCCGGCCGTCAACGACGTGCTCGGCGGGCACGTGCAGCTCAGCTTCGACCAGTTGACCTCGTCGCTGCCCCACATCAAGGCCGGCAAGCTGCGGGCGCTGGCGGTCACCAGCGCCAAACGCGCGCCCGAACTGCCCGAGACGCCGACGCTCGACGAAGCGGGCTACCCCGGCCTGCAGGCCGTCACCTTCACGGCCATGGTGGCGCCCAAGGGCACGCCGCCCGAGATCGTGAACAAGCTCAACGCGGCGATCAACGAGGCCCTGAAGACTCCCGCGGTCCAGGAACGCTTCGCCGGCATCGGCGCTCAGGTCAACGGCACGACGCCCGACGAGTTCTACCGCTTCCTGCAGTCGGAGCAGGCGCGCTGGAGCAAGGTCATCAAAAACGCGAACATCAAGTCGGAATGACCGTCCCCGGACGGGGCGCCTAGCGCACGACGACCGACAGGGTGGTCGCCGGCGGCACGGTCACCGATTCCGTATAGCGAGCGCCCGACACGCTGCGCAGCACCGGGAAGTGGGCGTCGGGCTCCAGCGAGGCCGGCACGTGGTCGGGCAGAACGCGCACCGATTGCATGGCCGTGCCGTCGTAGCCGCGCAGGACGTAGCCGTCTTCCTCGCGCTGCGGATAGCCGTAGCCGCCGGGCAGGCCGCTGGCCGGCAGCAGCGCCAGGTTCGCCCCCCAGCGCCGCAGCGCCCCGTGCAGGCCGTCGCCGCCGGCCTGCCGGATGGCGTGGTCGAGCACGGCCTCGGACCAAGTGGAATAGGTGTCGCGCAGCAGGCTGCGATAGAAGCCCAGCCCGAACTGCCGCAGCAGGAAGGAGCCGAAGGCGGAGGCATGATCGTACGAGAAGCAGTCCGAATCCGGGTCGGGATTCCACTGCCGGATGAAGCCGCAGTTCGGGTTGGCGCGCAGCCACTGCCCGAGCTCGGTATCGGCCGCCGGCCGCGACTGCCCCAGCCGCGTGCGCACGATGTCTTCCATCATCAGCGCGGTCATTTCCTCCAGCCAGGTTTCGTTGACGTAGTACTGCGCCGCATGGCCGGCCGACAGCAGCACGCCGCGCTGGTAGAAATTCACCATGTGCAGGAATTCGTGAGCCAGCGTGCTCACCCCCAGGTCGAAACCCGACTGGCCGCCCAGGTACAGCGTTTCGGTATCGAGGAAGATGGCCAGCGCCTCGGCGCTGGTCTGGCCCAGGTTGTTGCCTTCGTTCAGAAAATTGTTCAACGAGAAGAAATAGCCGATGGTGCCGTAGGCCGCGCCGTCGGGCTGCAGGTTGAGCAGCACGATATTGATGTCCTGCTCCGGACCGATCAGCCTCGGCCCGGCGTCGTAGGGGCCCCAGGGCTGGCCGGCCAGCCCGGTGACCATCGGATAGACGGCCGAGTCGCCGGCGGTGAAGCGGCTGGCGAGATCGTCCACCATCGCGGCCGTGATCTTGCCGGGCTGGTACTCAGCGTCGGCCACCCAGAGATTGACCATGCGGCCATCGCCAGCCGCCCGCTGCGCGAGCAACGTAGTGGCCCGCGCCGTGCCGCCATAGTCGTTCCATTCGCGATGCGCCCCCACGGCCACCGCCGCAGCCGGCGCCACCCGCGCCGATGGCCGGCTCGCGGCCCCCGTGGACGCCGCCTCCAGCGCCGCCCGCACGTCGAAATCGCGCACGACCGCCGGCACGCGGTTGAAGCGCGGCACGGGCGCCTCGGCGCGCGCGACGCTGCGCGCTGCGGTCTGCGCGGCATCCAGCCGGATCGATGGAATCGCGACTTCGGTATCCCCCGTATTGGTGAAGACCAGTGTCACGCTTTTGCCGGCCACGCCATCGATCGAGACCGGCACCGTGGCATTGCCGGTGCCGACATTGGCATAGCGCCACACGCCGATGCCGCTGCCGCCATACGTTTGCGAATCCACAGCCCCGCAGCCCGTCCCCGAACAAGCAGCCACGAACTGGCCGACCGCGCCGGTATCGGGCCCCAGGCCCGGCTGCGAAGTATCCGTCGAATCCGCAGCCTCCCCATCGCCACCGCCGCCGCACGCTGCCAGCACGGACAGCAACACCGCCACGGCCGACAGGCCGGCGACACGGATCGCATGCATGAAAAACCGGGCTGGCGCGGTGCTCGAACTCGCAATGCAAAGCCGGCGATACGAGCCGGGAGGGGGCGGCTGGTGGCGGGACATGGTTTGCTCGGCGGAAGGAATGGGTGAACATAGCATGGCGTTGTGGCGGGTTGTTGGGTTCCAACTCCCCAACAAATTACTTACCCCTTTCTTCAATCCGAACCTCTTCCACCCTCAAGACAGCAGGCAACGCAGCCCCCACCTGCAAAACCGTCCCGCTGACCCGCAACATGGTGGATTGCAACCGAAGCGCTTCACTCCGTTCCATCCCGCGCAATTCCCATTGCCCGCCCTGCTCTCCAGCCACGATCAGCACAGGCGTGAACAATGGGTCGCTGCCTTTCAGCACCAGCCGCCCCTGCAAGCTGAGATGGTCCCCCGGCTGCGGCCCGGCATGGGCACAGGCAAGAAGGCTCGAGGAGAAGGCAATGGCCGCGGCCATGCGAAGAACGCGACGGAGGAGGGAGTCAGTATTCGGAGTCGGCATCGTCGGACTCCATATCGCCCAATACCCGGCGTATGGTGGACTGCGAAAAACCGCGCGCCATCAGGAAACGGATCTGCTTGGCCCGTTCGTTCGCATCGGCCGGCGGCGCCTTGAAACGCTTGCGCCAGACATCGCGCGCGCGCGGCAGCTCGGATTCGTGCAGGGACTGGCGGAGTGCGGACACCTGATCGGTATCGATGCCGTGCTGCCGCAACTCCTGCACGATGCGCGCCGCGCCGCGCTTGGGCGCCAGGCGGTGCACCAGGCTTTGCGCGAAACGCTCGTTCGACAGCCAGCCTTCCTTTTCGAGGCTGTCGAGCACCGCGCGGACATCGTCTTCGTCGGCCGCGTGGCGGGCCAGCTTGCGCTCGAGTTCGGCGCGGCTGTGCTCGCGGCGCGACAGGTAGCCTACCGCCCGGGCCTTCAGCGAAAGGCCGGACGGCGGGCTGGCGGCATCATTCGCCTTCAACGGACTCGGCCACGTCGCCGCCCACGCGCGCGGTCACGCCCAGGCTCTCGCGCACGCGGTTTTCGATTTCCATCGCCATCGCCCGGTGCTCCTTCAGGAACTCGCGGGCGTTGTCCTTGCCCTGGCCGATGCGCTCGCCGCCATAGCTGAACCACGAGCCGGACTTCTCGACGATGTTGGCAGCCACGCCCAGGTCGAGGATCTCGCCCTCGCGCGAAATGCCGGCGCCGTACATGATGTCGAACTCGGCGGCCTTGAAGGGCGGCGATACCTTGTTCTTGACGACCTTGACCCGGGTCTCGTTGCCAACGACCTCGTCGCCCTTCTTGATCGAGCCGGTGCGGCGGATGTCGAGCCGGACCGAGGCGTAGAACTTCAGCGCGTTGCCGCCGGTGGTGGTTTCGGGGTTGCCGAACATCACGCCGATCTTCATCCGGATCTGGTTGATGAAGATCACCATGCAGTTGGTGCGCTTGATGGAAGCGGTCAGCTTGCGCAGCGCCTGGCTCATCAGGCGGGCCTGCAGGCCGGGCAGCGAATCGCCCATCTCGCCTTCGATTTCGGCCTTGGGCACCAGCGCCGCCACCGAGTCGATCACGATCAGGTCGACCGCGCCGGAACGCACCAGCGCGTCGGTGATTTCGAGCGCCTGCTCGCCGGTGTCGGGCTGCGAGATGAGCAGGTCGGTCAGGTTGACGCCGAGCTTGGAGGCGTACTGGACGTCGAGCGCATGTTCGGCGTCGATGAAGGCGCAGGAGCCGCCGAGCTTCTGCATTTCGGCGATCACCTGCAGCGTGAGCGTGGTCTTGCCCGACGATTCGGGGCCGTAGATCTCGATGACCCGGCCGCGCGGCAGGCCGCCCACGCCCAGCGCGATGTCGAGCCCGAGCGATCCGGTGGAAACCACCTGGATGTCGTGCTCGACTTCGTTGTCGCCATAGCGCATGACGGACCCTTTGCCGAACTGCTTTTCGATCTGCGACAGCGCGGCGGCGAGCGCCTTGCTTTTTTCGGCCTGGGCGGCGGCAGCGGCTTTGGAAACTTTGGTGTCGTCCATTGAAAGGTCCCTTGTGGAATGGGCGGATTATGGCATTGCCAGATACTGTATAAAAAAACAGTATGGGACTGCAAGCTCCTACGCGAAAAATAAAGCGCCCGCGGCAAAAATAAAACGGCCGCCGGGCCGCGCCGGGCGGCGCACCGCGCCGGGGCGCGGGGATACAATCGCCGCATGCGCATTCTCATCGCCGAAGACGACAGCATCCTGGCCGACGGCCTGTCGCGTTCGCTGCGCCAGGGCGGCTACGCGGTCGACGCCGTGCACGACGGCCTGGCGGCCGATTCCGCCCTGGCCGCGCAGCCGTTCGACCTGCTGATCCTAGACATCGGCCTGCCCCGGCTCAACGGCATCGAGGTGCTGCGCCGGCTGCGCGCCCGCAACTCGCACCTGCCGGTGCTGATCCTCACCGCCGCCGACAGCATCGAACAGCGCGTCAAAGGGCTGGACCTGGGCGCCGACGACTACATGGCCAAGCCTTTCGCGCTGTCGGAGCTGGAAGCCCGGGTGCGCGCGCTGACCCGGCGCGGCGCCGGCGGCGGCCCCACCGTGCTGCGCCACGGCCGGCTGGCCTTCGACCAGGTCGGCCGCGTGGTCACGATAGACGAACAACCGGTGGAATTGTCGGCGCGCGAGGTCAGCCTGCTGGAAGTGCTGCTGTCGCGCAGCGGGCGCATGGTCAGCAAGAAGCAGCTGGTGGACCACCTGTGCGAATGGGGCGAGGAAGTCAGCACCAATGCGATCGAGGTCTACGTGCACCGGCTGCGCAAGAAGCTGGAGCCGGGCGACGTCAAGATCGCCACCGTGCGCGGGCTCGGCTACTGCCTCGAGCGCGAGGCGGGCACGCCCGGCCCGGCGTGAGCGCTTCGCGCATGGCCGCTCCGCCTGCGGCGCAGGTGCCGCGCGGCGGGCAGGCAGGCCGGTGAGCCGCCCCGCCGGCGCCGCCGGGGGCGACGCGCCCGCGGCCCAGGCCACTGCGCCGGACGGCGCCTTCCCGGCGGCCGGCGGCCCTTTCGAACCGCCTCCCCGCTCCCTGTTCGGCGAGATCCTCGACTGGATGCTGGCCCCGCTGTTCCTGCTGTGGCCGATCAGCGTGGCCATCACCTACGTGGTGGCGCAAGGCATCGCCGTGGTGCCGTACGACCGCGGGCTGGCCAACACCGTGCTGGTGCTGGCCCAGCAGGTGAAAGACGTCAACGGCCGCGCGCGGCTGCAGCTGCCGCTGCCGGCGCGCGACATGCTGCGCGCCGACGAAACCGACAGCGTGTTCTACCTGGTGGTGACCGGCGGCGGCGACTACCTGGGCGGCGACCGCGAGCTGCCGCTGCCTTCGCTGGAAGCGCCGCTGCCGGGCATCGTCCAGTACCGCGACGACACCATGCGCGGCTTCGGCGTGCGGGTGGCCTATACCTGGGTGGCGCTGCCCGGCGTGCGCGGCGGACCGGTACTGGTGCAGGTGGCCGAGACGCTGCAGAAGCGCTCGCAGCTGGCCAACGAGATCATCAAGGGCGTCATCATCCCGCAGTTCGTGATCCTGCCGCTGGCGGTACTGCTGGTATGGTTCGGCCTGTCGCGCGGGCTGGCGCCGCTGAACCGGCTGCAGGCGCGGCTGCGCGCCCGGCGGCCGGACGATCTGTCGGCCATCGACGAACGCGAAGTGCCGCAGGAAATCGCGCCGCTGATGGCCGCCATGAACGACCTGCTGCACCGCATGGCGGCCAGCGTCGAGGCGCAGAAGCGCTTCGTGGCCGATGCCGCGCACCAGATGAAGACGCCGCTGGCCGGCATCCGCACCCAGGCCGAACTGGCGCTGCGCAACGCCAGCCCGGAAGACATGCAAGCCAGCCTGCGCCAGCTGATCGCCGGCGCCGAACGGGCCACCCGCCTGGTCAACCAGTTGCTGGCGCTGGCGCGCGCCGAGAACGCCGGCGGCCCGGGCGACGCCGCCGCGCCCACCGACCTGGCCGCGATCGCCCGCGAGCAGACCCAGAACTGGGTGCACGAGGCGCTCGACCGCCAGATCGACCTGGGCCTGGAAGCGCCCGACATGCCGGTCACGATCCGCGGCCAGCCGCTGCTGCTGGCCGAGCTGCTGAACAACCTGATCGACAACGCCCTGCGCTACACGCCGCCCGGCGGCACGGTCACGGTGCGCGTGGCCGACGACGGCGACGCCGCCCTGCTGGAGGTGGAGGATTCCGGCCCCGGCATCCCGGAGGAAGAACGCGAACTGGTGTTCGACCGCTTCTACCGCATCCTGGGCTCTTCCACCGACGGCAGCGGCCTGGGGCTGGCCATCGTGCGCGAGATCGCCCAGCGCCACGGCGCCACGCTGGCCGTTGCGGGAAACTCCCAATCCGGCCCCGACGACCCGCCAGGGACGCGCATTACCGCAAAATTTCCCAAGGCCTGAGCGCCGGTCCTGCGTCTCCAGGTAAGCGGGTCTTCATTCTTTCCTGCCTTCCAGGCGTGTTTTCGGCCTTTTCGTCACACGAACGTCAGCTTCCAGTCAGCAACTGTTCCTACTCTGGCCCTACGCCCGCACCGCGAGGCGGCCCGGCAAGTCTGCATTACTCCAAAAAATCACCGCAGGCATCGAGGAGACACCCTTTCATGAGCATCCCCGCCAACAGCATCCCGGCACAACACGCCCACCGGCCGATGACGCGCGACGAACGCCGAGTCATCTTCGCCTCGTCGCTGGGCACCGTCTTCGAGTGGTACGACTTCTACCTGTACGGATCGCTGGCGGCGATCATCGCCCGCCAGTTCTTCTCCGGCGTCAACGAAACCGCCGCCTTCATCTTCGCGCTGCTGGCCTTCGCGGCCGGCTTCGCGGTGCGCCCCTTCGGCGCGCTGGTGTTCGGCCGGCTGGGCGACCTGGTCGGCCGCAAGTACACCTTCCTGATCACCATCCTGATCATGGGCCTGTCGACCTTCCTGGTCGGCATCCTGCCCTCCTACGCCTCGATCGGCATCGCCGCCCCGGTCATCCTGATCGCGCTGCGGCTGCTGCAGGGCCTGGCGCTGGGCGGCGAATACGGCGGCGCGGCCACCTACGTGGCCGAGCATGCGCCGGCCAACCGGCGCGGCGCCCACACCAGCTGGATCCAGACCACCGCCACGCTGGGCCTGTTCCTGTCGCTGCTGGTGATCCTGGGCGTGCGCAACGCCACCGGCGAGGAAGCCTTCGCCGCCTGGGCCTGGCGCGTGCCGTTCCTGGTGTCGATCGTGCTGCTCGGCATCTCGGTGTGGATCCGGCTCAAGCTCAACGAATCGCCCACCTTCCAGCGGATGAAGGCCGAAGGCAAGCAGTCCAAGGCGCCGCTGACCGAATCGTTCGCCCGCTGGGGCAACCTGAAGCTGGTGCTGCTGGCCCTGTTCGGGCTGACGGCGGGACAGGCGGTGGTCTGGTACACCGGCCAGTTCTATTCGCTGTTCTTCCTCACGCAAACGCTGAAGGTCGACGGCAACACCGCCAACATCCTGATCGCGCTGGCGCTGCTGATCGGCACGCCGTTCTTCGTGATCTTCGGCACGCTGTCCGACCGCATCGGCCGCAAGCCCATCATCATGGCCGGCTGCCTGCTGGCGGCGCTCACCTACTTCCCGATCTTCAAGGGCATCACCCACTACGCCAACCCGGCGCTGGAAGCGGCGCTGGCCAGGTCGCCGGTCACCGTGGTGGCCGACCCCGCCAGCTGCTCGTTCCAGTTCAACCCGGTGGGCACGGCCCGCTTCACCAGCTCGTGCGACCAGATCAAGGCCTTCCTGGCGGCTAATTCGGTCAACTACGAGAATCAGGCCGCATCGGCCGGCACGGTGGCGCAGGTCAAGATCGGCGACACGGTCATCAACGCCTTCGAAGGCGCCGGGCTGCCGCCGGCCGAACTCAAGACCCGCGGCGACGCGCTGCGCGCCCAGCTCACGCAGGAGATCCGCAACCACGGCTATCCGGCCAAGGCCGACCCGGCGCAGATGAACAGGCCGATGGTGGTGCTGCTGCTGACGCTGCTGGTGATCCTGGTCACCATGGTGTACGGGCCGATCGCGGCGATGCTGGTCGAGATGTTCCCGACCCGCATCCGCTATACCTCGATGAGCCTGCCCTACCACATCGGCAACGGCTGGTTCGGCGGCTTCCTGCCGACCACCTCGTTCGCGCTCGTGGCGGCCACCGGCAACATCTACTACGGCCTGTGGTACCCGATCGTGATCGCTGTCATGACGCTGGTCATCGGCATGCTGTTCGTGCGCGAGACCAAAGACCGCAGCCTGGACGACTGACTACAGGAAGCGGTCCAGCAGGCGGCGGCTCGCCCTGTCGAGCGCCGCCACGTCGCGCACCAGGAAGTGCAGGCCATTGCCGTCGGCGATCAGCAAAGACGACGGCGCCACGCGGCGGATGTCCTGCTCGCTCCTGAGCGACAGCACGGCCGGGCCGCGGTCGGTTTCCACCTGCCAGGTGCAGGGCGTGGCATAGCCCGATACCGACACGATGCGCAGGATGCCGGGCATGAAATCGCGCCCGGCCAGTTCTTCCGACACCAGCCGCCGCATCGCCTCGGGCAGCGCATCCAGCCGCTCGATCCACGCCAGCTCGCGGCCCGCGGCGTTGACCAGCGCGATGCAGCCGTCGGGATCGCCGAGCGGGAACGCCCGCACCGGCACCACTTCCTCGCCGGCCGCGCCGGGCGCCGACCACACCAGGCGGCCGAAGGCGTTGCGCGCCAGGCGTCCCGGCGGCGGTTCCACCGTATTCATGCGGCCTCCTCGTCGTCCTCGTCCCAGCCGCCGTCCGCGCCGGGGCTGCCGCCGACGGCCTCGCCCTGGGACTGCGCCTGGTGCAGGCGGAAATACGCGCCGCCGCGCGCGATCAGTTCCTCGTGCCCGCCTTCCTCGACGATCTGGCCGCGGTCCAGCACCACCAGCCGGTCGGCGCGGCGCAAGGTGCTGAGCCGGTGCGCCACCGCGATGGTGGTGCGGCCCTGCACGAGGTTGTCGAGCGCCTTCTGGATCTCCTTTTCGGTGGCGGTGTCGACCGACGAGGTGGCCTCGTCCAGGATCAGGATGCGCGGGTCGATCAGCAGCGCCCGCGCGATCGAGATGCGCTGGCGCTCGCCGCCCGACAGCGACTGCCCGCGCTCGCCCACCAGCGAGTCGTAGCCCTGCGGCAGCCGCAGGATGAATTCGTGCGCGTGCGCGGCGCGCGCGGCGGCCACGATTTCCTCGCGCGTGGCCTGCGGCTTGCCGTAGGCGATGTTCTCGGCCACCGTGCCGAAGAACAGGAAGGGCTCCTGCAGCACCACGCCGATGTTGTGCCGGTAGTCGGCCACGGCCAGCGAACGGATGTCGACGCCGTCGACCAGGATCGCGCCCTGCGACACGTCGTAGAAACGGCAGATCAGGTTGACCAGCGTGCTCTTGCCCGAGCCGCTGTGCCCGACCAGCCCGATCATCTCGCCCGGCGCGATGTCGAGGTTCAGGCCGTGGATCACCGTCCTGTTGCCGTAGCGGAAGCCGGCGTCGCGCAGCTGGATGCGGCCCTGCACCCGGCCCAGCCGCACCGGCGCGGCCGGCTCGGGCACGCTGGAGACGCGGTCGAGGATGTCGAAGATGCGCTTGGCGCCGGCCGCCGCCTTCTGCGTGACCGAGACGATGCGGCTCATCGAGTCGAGCCGCAGGTAGAAGCGGCTGATGTAGGCCAGGAAGGCGGCCAGCACGCCCACCGAGATCCGGTGCCGCGAGATCTGCCAGATGCCGAAGATCCACACCACCAAGAGGCCGATTTCGGTCAGCAGCGTGACCGTGGGCGAAAACAGCGACCACACCGCGTTGACCCGGTCGTTGACCGCCAGGTTGTGCTGGTTGGCCTCGCGAAAGCGCGCCACCTCGCGCTTTTCCTGGGCGAAGGCCTTCACCACGCGGATGCCGGGGATGGTGTCGGCCAGCACGTTGGTGATCTCCGACCAGATGCGGTCGGCCTTCTCGAAGCCGTAGCGCAGCCTGTCGCGCACCACGTGGATCATCCACGCGATGAAAGGCAGCGGCAGCAGCGTGACCGCGGCCAGCCAGGGGTCGATCGATACCAGGATCGCCGCCGTCATCGCGATCATCAGCACGTCGGTGGCGAAATCGAGCAGGTGCAGCGACAGGAACACGCAGATGCGGTCGGTTTCCGAGCCGATGCGGGCGATCAGGTCGCCGGTGCGCTTGCCGCCGAAGTATTCCAGCGACAGCTGCTGCAGGTGCTCGTAGGTGGCGGTGCGCAGGTCGGCGCCGATGCGCTCGCTGACCCAGGCCAGGATGTAGGTGCGGCACCAGCCCAGCAGCCAGGCCGCCAGCGCCGCGCCCAGCAGCCCCGACAGGTACAGCGCCGCCTTGCCGTAGTCGATCGGGGCGCCGTTCTGGAACGGGATCAGCACCTCGTCCATCAGCGGCATGGTCAGGTAGGGCGGCACCAGCGTGGCCGCGGTGGCCAGCAGCGTCAGCACGAAGCCGGCGGCCAGCGGCCGGCGGTAGGGCCGCGCGAAACGGGCCAGCCGCAGCAGCGCCCAGCGCCGCGGCGGCACCGGCTCGCCTTCGGCGGCAGACGGGGCAGCCGATGGCGCCTCGGCAGCGACCTCGTCGGGCGGGGGCTCGCCGGCGGCCAGGCGGGCGAAGGCATCGACCAGCCGCGATACCTCGGCCTGGCGCGCCAGCGTATAGCGCCAGCAGCCCAGGCGTGCCGCGTCGTCGACCAGCTCCAGCGTGCCGACGCCGGCATGGTCGTGGCTGCGCAGCCGCAGCCGGCCTTCCAGCGGCCATGCCTGCCAGGCGTCGCCGCCGCCGGCAAGGGCCAGCAGCCGCGCCGAGGTCAGCGCCACCACGCCGGCGGCGAAGCGCAGCCCGGCATCGAGGTCCAGCGCGGCCCAGGCGAGCAGGCGCTCGCCGGGCGCGAGCCGGGATTCCAGGCTGCCGCGCCAGGCGTCCGGCAAGGCGCCGGCAGGAGCTAGGGAAGGGGTTGTCATCGATACCGTGGAAAGAGACGGCCCTGCGGCAAAAACGCCGCGACGTGCGAGCTGGCGCTATTCTTTTTTCGAAAAATATGGCAGCCTGTCAGGCCCACGTAAGAGTATAGAGTTATAGGCCACCGCCGCACCAGGAAGCAACGCAAGGAACGCCGAATGCACGCCGAACCCGACGCCGACCGTTGCGGCGCCGCATCGGGGGTATCCCCGGGTGGGGCAACGGAGTATTGCGCAGCACGCATGGCGCCCCTACATTCTCGCCCACCACAGACTGAAAAACTACTGAAACGCCGGTTCGCACGCGCCAGGAGGCGCGCATCCTTGGCCCTCGCCCCCCCTTTCCTGCCGCTAGGTTCCCACCGCAGCCCGCACGCGTCCGCCGTCCGCACATCCCCACCCGCGGCCGGCCGCCCCCGCCCCTTCCCCTTCCCCTGCCCCTCCCATGAAAAAGAAACACATTGAATTCCTCGATGTGCTCAGCCTGCGCGGCCCCAACATCTGGACCTACCGTCCGGTCCTGGAGGCCTGGGTCGACATCGGCGAGCTGGAGGAATACCCCTCCAACCGAATCCCGGGCTTCTACGAGCGGCTGGTCGACTGGCTGCCGACGCTGATCGAGCACCGCTGCAGTCCCGGCGTGCGGGGCGGCTTCCTGCAGCGCCTGCGCGAAGGCACCTGGCCCGGCCACATCCTGGAACACGTCACGCTCGAACTGCAGAACCTGGCCGGCCTGCCGGGCGGCTTCGGCAAGGCGCGCGAAACCTCCACCCGCGGCGTCTACCGCGTGATCGTGCGCGCCTGGCACGAAGACGTGACGCGCGCCGCGCTGTACGCCGGCCGCGACCTGGTCATGGCGGCGATCGAAGACCGGCCGTTCGACGTGGCCGGCACCGTGGAATCGCTGCGCGCGCTGGCGCAGGCGCGCTGCCTGGGGCCGAGCACGGCCTGCATCGTCGACGCGGCCGACGACCGCGACATCCCGGCCATCCGGCTCAGCGACGGCAACCTGGTGCAGCTGGGCTACGGCGCCCGCCAGCGCCGCATCTGGACGGCCGAGACCGACCGCACCGGCGCCATCGCCGAAGGCATCTCGCGCGACAAGGACCTTACCAAGCGCCTGCTGGCCGCCTGCGGCGTGCCGGTGCCCGAAGGCCGCATGGTCGACAGCAAGGAAGACGCCTGGGAAGCGGCGCAAGACATCGGCCTGCCGGTGGTGGTCAAGCCCTGCGACGGCAACCACGGCCGCGGCGTGTTCACCGACCTGCGCACCCGCGAGGAAATCGAGACCGCCTTCGGCGTGGCCGACGGCGAAGGCAGCGGCGTGATCGTCGAGCGCTTCGTGCCGGGCAACGAGCACCGCCTGCTGGTGGTGGGCGGGCGCATGGTGGCGGCCGCGCGCGGCAAGTCGGCGTCGGTGGTCGGCGACGGCCGCTCGACCATCGACGAACTGATCGACGCCCAGCTCAACACCGATCCGCGCCGCGGCAGCACCGAAGACCACCCGCTGAACCTGGTGCGCCTGGATTCCGCCGCGCGGCTCGAGCTCGCGCGCCAGGGCTTCGCGGCCGAGGCCGTGCCGCCCGCCGGCGCCGAGGTGCTGATCCAGCGCAACGGCAACGTCGCCTTCGACGTGACCGACGCCGTCCATCCCAGCGTGGCCGCCCACGTGTGCCTGGCCGCGCGCATCGTCGGGCTCGACGTCGCCGGGGTCGACCTGGTGGCCGAAGACATCTCGCGCCCGCTGGAGGCGCAGCGCGGCGCGGTGGTGGAAGTCAACGCCGGGCCGGGCCTGCTGATGCATCTCAAGCCCGCCGACGGCGAACCGCGCCCGGTGGGCCGGGCCATCGTCGAGCACCTGTTCCCCGCCGGCGACAGCGGCCGCATCCCGATCGTCGGCATCACCGGCAGCCACGGCACGACGCTGGTCGCCGAGCTGGTGGCCGAACTGATGCACCTGGCCGGCCATCGCGTGGGGCTGGCTTGCGGCAACGGCTTGTACTTCGACCGCCGACGGATCGAGGCGGGCGACGCCGCCCACTGGGCGCCCGCGCAGCGCGCGCTGAAGAACCGCGCCATCGACGGCGCCGTGTTCGAAACCGGCGCCCGCGCCATCCTGACCGAAGGGCTGGCCTACGACCGCTGCCAGGTCGGCGTGGTCACCGGCCTGGACCCGGCCTGCACCCTGCCCGACCTGTCGATCGACGAGCCCGCGCAGATCGCCAACGTGCTGCGCACCATCGTCGACGTGGTGCTGCCGCAGGGCTGCGCGGTGCTCAACGGCGCCGACGAGCGGGTGGCGGCCTTGGCCCCGCTGTGCGACGGCGACGTGATCCTGTTCGCCCGCGACGGCGGGCTGGCCACGCTGGCGGCGCACCGCGCGGTGGGCGGCCGCGCGGCCTTCGTGCGCGACGGCTGGATCGTGCTGGCCACCGGCCAGAACGAGCAGCAGCTGGCGCCGCTCGACCAGGTGCCGCTGGCGGCCGACGCGCACGGCGCGCAGGTCGACGCCGTGCTGGCCGCGGTGGCGGCCGCGTGGGGCCTGTGGATCTCGCTCGACGGCATCCGCGCCGGCATCCGCACCTTCGACCCGGCCGGCCGCGCCTGCGCGCCGGCCCGCTGACCCGGCGGCCCGACACCTTCCCCTCGGCAGACTATGGAGACGCGGCGCCACGGCGCGCCGCACAGGAAACGTTCATGCAAGTCTCTCGCATCCGCGCGCTGCGCGGCCCCAATCTGTGGAGCCGGCGCACCGCGCTCGAAGCCATCGTGTCGTGCAGCGGCGCCGAACTCTCGATCGCCGACATCCCGGGTTTCGAGGCCCGGCTGCGCGCGCGTTTTCCCGACATCGGCTTCCTGAAGCCGGCCGGTCTGGAACGCTCGGTGCCGATGGCCCGCGTGCTGGGCATGGCGGCGCTCGGCCTGCAGTCGCACGCGGGTTGCCCGGTCACCTTCATGCGCTGCGTGCCGACGCTGGATCCGGGCGTGTTCCAGGTGGTGGTGGAATACAGCGAAGAAGCGGTCGGCCGCCTGGCGTTCGAACTGGGCCGGCAGCTGTGCGCGGCCACCGAAGGCGACACGCCGTTCGACCTCGACGCGGCGCTGGCGCGCGTGCGCGACCTGGACGAATCGGTGCGGCTGGGCCCCAGCACGGGCGCCATCGTCAACGCCGCCGCCGCGCGCGGCATTCCGTATCGCCGGCTCACCGACGGCAGCCTGGTCCAGTTCGGCTGGGGCCGCCGGCAGCGCCGGATCCAGGCGGCGGAAACCGACATGAGCGGCGCCATCGCCGAGTCGATCGCGCAAGACAAGGAACTGACCAAGTCGCTGCTGCATGCGGCCGGTGTGCCGGTGCCGTTCGGGCGCCCGGTCGACGACGCCGAGGACGCCTGGCGCGCCATGCAGGAAATCGGCGCCCCGGTGGTGGTGAAGCCGCGCGACGGCAACCAGGGCAAGGGCGTGGCCGTCAACATCACGACCCGCGAGCAGTTGCTGGCGGCCTACGACGTGGCCGCCCGCTACGGCCCGGTGCTGGTCGAACGCTACATCCCGGGCCACGACTTCCGGCTGCTGGTGGTGGGCGACGCGCTGGTGGCGGCGGCGCGGCGCGATCCGCCGCAGGTGGTGGGCGACGGCGCGCACACCATTCGCGAACTGGTGGAACAGCTCAATCTCGATCCGCTGCGCGGCGAAGGCCACGCCACCACGCTGACCAAGATCCGGCTCGACGCCACCGCGCTGGCCACGCTGGAGAAGGCCGGCTACACGCCCGAATCCGTGCCGCCGCACGGCACGCTGGTGGTGCTGCGCGCCAACGCCAACCTCAGCACCGGCGGCACCGCCACCGACGTGACCGACGACGTGCACCCGGAATTCGCCGCGCGCGCGATCCTGGCGGCGCAAAGCGTGGGCCTGGACGTGTGCGGCATCGACGTGGTGGCCACCACCGTGCTGCAGCCGCTCGAAGCCCAGGGCGGCGGCATCGTCGAGGTCAACGCCGCGCCGGGGCTGCGCATGCACCTGTCGCCCTCCTACGGCAAGGGCCGGCCGGTGGGCGAGGCAATCGTGGCGTCGATGTTCGCGCCCGGCGACGACGGCCGCATCCCGCTGGTGGCGGTGGCCGGCACCAACGGCAAGACCACCACTGTGCGGCTGATCGCCCACCTGCTGGGCCAGTCCGGGCACCGCGTGGGCATGACCAATTCCGACGGCGTCTACATCGGCGCGCAGCGCATCGACACCGGCGACTGCAGCGGCCCGCGCAGCGCGCGCAACGTGCTCGCGCACCCCGACGTCGACGCCGCGGTGTTCGAGACCGCGCGCGGCGGCATCCTGCGCGAGGGGCTCGGCTTCGACCGCTGCGACGTGGCCGTCGTCACCAACATCGGGCTGGGCGACCACCTGGGCCTGAACTACATCAGCACGGTGGAAGACTTGGCGGTGGTCAAGCGGGTCATCGTCGAGAACGTGGCGCCCGGCGGCGCCGCGGTGCTGAACGCGGCCGACCCGCACGTGGCGCGGATGGCCGGCAGTTGCCCGGGCGAGGTGATCTTCTTCTGCGCCAGCCGCCAGCACCACGTCATCACCACCCACCGCGCCCTCGGCAACCGCGTGGTCTACCGCGACGGCGACGACATCGTGGCGGCCCAGGGCCGCGCCGAGCACCGCCTGCCGCTGCGCGACATCCCGCTCACCTACGGCGGCACGCTGCCGTTCCAGGTCGAGAACGCGATGGCGGCGGTGGCCGCCGGATGGGCCCTTAACCTCAACTGGGACACGATACGCGCCGCCCTGGCGGGCTTCGTCAACGACGCGCGGACCGCGCCCGGCCGCTTCAACCGCTTCGACTACCGCGGCGCGGCGGTCTATGCCGATTACGGCCACAACCCCGACGCCATCCAGGCCCTGGTCGACGCCGTCGCCCGGCTGCCCGCGCGCCGCCGCACGGTGGTGATCAGCGGCGCCGGCGACCGCCGCGACGAAGACCTGCGCCGCCAGACCGAAATCCTGGGCGACGCCTTCGACGAGGTGCTGCTGTACGAAGACCAATGCCAGCGCGGCCGCGCCGACGGCGAGGTGCTGGCCCTGTTGCGGCAGGGCCTGGCCGGCGCCCGCCGCGCGCGGCACGTGGAAGAAATCCGCGGCGAATTCGCCGCCATCGACCGCGCACTGGAACGGCTGGGCGAAGGCGACCTCTGCCTGATATTGATCGATCAGGTGGACGAGGCCCTCGCCCATATTGCCGGGAAGGTGGCCGCCGCAGGCTGACCCGTCAGTCCTTCAGCACGCGCGCGGCGTAGGGCCAATCCTGCCGCGTCGAGAACATCGGCAGCAGCCGGTCGGCATCGACGCCCAGCGGCTCCAGCCGCGGCGCCCATTCCCGGGCGCGCCGCTTCAGCAGCGACGGCGGCGGCAGGCCGTCCTTCTTGGCCAGGATCACGCGGTTGTTGCCGCGCAGGTTGTAGAACACGCCGAACACCGACGCATAGGTGGCCGATTCGTCGGCGTACTGCCGGCTGGCCGTGAACGTGTTGGCGGCCAGCACGCCGTCGTCGGACAGGATGCGGCCCACCTCCTGCAGGAACTCGCGCGTCATCAGCCGCCGGGGAATGTAGTTCTCGTCGAAGGCGTCGAGCATCACGATGTCGTATTTCTCGCCGCGCGCCGCGGCCTGCCGCACGAAGTCGCGGCCGTCGTCGGTGAACACGCGCAGCCGCGGCCCGGTCTTGAGCCCGAAATAGCGCTGCGCCACCGACACCACCGCCGGGTCGATCTCGACGCAGTCGATGCGGGTTTCCGGCAGCACCTCGGCCAGCGCCCTGGGCAGGCTGCCGCCGCCCAGCCCGATGACGAGGATGTTGTGCGGATCGGGCTTCAGGTATAGCGAGCCCAGCATCATCTTCGTGTATTCGAACAGCAGCGTATCGGGGTGCGCGAGCGACTGGCAGCTTTGCCGGCCGGGCGCGTCGATGCTGCCGAACTTCATGCAGCGCTCGCCATCGCTTTCGTAGACGACGATGTTCTCGAACTTCGATTTTTCCGTGTAGACGACGGTCTGGCCGCTGGCGGACGCGGCGGCGGCCGCCGCCGCCAGCATCACGGCCGCCGCGGCGCGCTGCGGGAATATCGGCATGGGACTCCGGGCACCGCGCGCCAGGCGCGGACGGGTTTCAACGAGATGACAGGATGATGTTGGCGATCACGCCGGAGGCAATCGCCACCAGCAGATAATCGGCGCCGACCTGGACCCATTGATAGCCAGGGGCGGGCCGGTACAGGCGGCGGGCGTGCCAGTCGTTGACCACATAATACCGTTCGCGATAGACGGGCGGAAGCCGGGCGCCCCGCACCCAGCGCACCTGCGCCGGGGGCCGGTATGCATAGGCCGGCGGGCCCGACCAGTGCCGCCCGCCCGACCACCGGGGCCCGGGCCCATGGTAATGGCCGGGCCCGGGGCCGTGTCCCTGCCCATGCCAGTGGCCGCCGCCATGGCCGCCACGGTGAGGGCCGTCGGCATGCACGGCCGGCGCCAGCGCCATCGTGCCGGCGGCCAGGATCACTGCGAGAGTCTGTTTGATCATGATGCGATCCCTCAGGGTTCGATGGCTTACTCTACCCTTACAGCGATTACGCAATCCGACATAGAAGTAAGCAAAGGTAGAAGATCGCGCCGCGGCGCCCCTACCGCGCTAACAATGTGCCGTCGGATGAACGAAGGACGAAATGCGCGCAACGACGGCCCGCCGCACCCGTCCGACGCAATCCGGCAACAGTGCCAGCCCGGCCCGGCGCCGGTCCGGCCAAATGTAAACGATTGCCAACTAGAATGGACAATCGCAGCCTTGCCCGAATACGGTGCAAGCTCCGCGTTCAAAACGCGACGGGAGGCCATCATGTTCAAGTGGATTGCAAACATCGTGCTGGATCACCAGCCCACGCCCGAAAGGCTGGCGGAACGGGCATTGCGCGAAGCGCGGCTCGAACTGTTCAGGGCCGAACAACGGGTCCACGACGCGTTGCTCTACGCCAACTACCACCGCGACCGCGTGCGGTTCCTGGAGCGCGTGAAAGACGAAGGCATCGAACGGGTGGCCGACCAGGGCCCCGCCCGCCAGAGCATGCTGGCCGAACTCAAGCCCCATCCGAAGCTGGCCTCCGGCCAGTAGCTTGCCCCGCCGCCCTGCCCCGCCAGCCGGCATCGCGCCCCGGCGGCCCGGAAAAAACAAAAGGGGCAGCGGCGCACGCCCTGCCCCCTCGCGATGCGGCCACGCCATCGCGCGCCGCCCGGCGCATCCCGAATCAAAGCCCCATCAGCACCCACTGCGCAACGTGGTCGCTGAACAGCGCGACCATCCCGAGAAACAGGGCGGAGGTACCGACCACCACCATCACGTCGGTCATCGGCACGACCGAGCCGACGCGCTGCCGAAGGGCTCGAAGAGTACTCATGGCGTATGTTCCACGCTTAAATCACGGGGAAGAATGTAACATTCTCGATTACAGGTGATAGCAAACAATTACAAACGCAAGCGACTCGCAATCCCGGACCGATGCCGCGGCGCCGGGAAATCCTCGGCGCGAAGCTCACTAGGCGGTCGTGGCGATGGGCGATCGCCGCGTTTCGAACGGCAGCCCGTGCCAGTTCGGCGGCGACGGCACCAGCCTGGACAGGAAATCGATGAAGACCCGGATCCGCGGAGACAGATTGCGGTTGGGAAGGTAAGTGGCCGACACGACGGTGCCGGGCGGAATGTATTCGGTCAGCAGCATTTTCAGCTTGCCGGCGCGTATGGCCTCGGCAGTATACATGGTGCTGAGCATCACGATCCCGAGGCCGGAGATCGCGGCGTCCAGCAGCGCCTCGGCATTGTTGGCGTTGACGCGGCCCGCCACGTGCATGTTGAAGGAGCGGCCGTTGCGGGCGAATGTCCACTCGCGATGCCGGCTCATCTGCGGTCCCATGTAGGCCATGCAGTGGTGGTGCACCAGGTCTTCCGGCGTGGCGGGCTCGCCATGGCGGGCGATGTACTCGGGCGAGGCGCAGGCGATGAAGTCCAGCGTGCACAGCTTCTTGGCGATCAGGCGGGAATCGGGCACCGCGCCGCGCACGATCGCGATGTCGACCGGCTCGTAGAACAGGTCGACCACCCGGTCGCTGAACTCGACCTCGAGCGTGATCTCGGGATAGCGGGCGGCGAAGGCGGGCAAGGCGGAGGAAACGACGCGGCGGCCGAACCCCATGGGCATCGTCATGCGGATCGTTCCCTTGAGCGAGCCGTGCGTCTCGAACAGGGCGTCCTCGGCCTCGGCCACCATCGACAGCACCTGCTTGCAGCGCTCCAGGAAGCTGATGCCGTCATTGGTCAGGCTGACCGATCGCGTCGAGCGGTTGAACAGCCTGACGCCGAGCTCCGCCTCGAAGCGCGAGATGATCCGGCTGACGCCGGAACTGGTGATGCCGAGCAGCGCGCTGGCCTCGGTAAAGTTCCTGGCCTCGGCGACCTTCACGAAGACATGGATGTTGTTCAGGTCTTTCACGACGGCCCTCCTCTGGCCCGGATCATCATGCCCCCCGGGCGGCGGCTGCCGGCCACGCCCGCATCTCATTCAGGGCCTGGGCCGCGCCGGCATTCAGGATCTGGCTGTCGCTGGCGCAGGTGACGAAGCCGTATCCGAGCTCGATCAGCCGCAGCGCGAACCCGGTGCTCGACGTATGGGCGCAGGGGAATACGCCATGCTCCCGGGCCTTGGCCAGGACGTGGCGGGTGGCCGCGCCGATCTCCCCTTCCAGGGTGTCGCGCATGACGCGGCCGGTCAGCGACAGGCTCAGGTCGGCCGGTCCCAGGTAGATCGCATCCAGGCCGTCGACCGAGCAGATCGCGTCGATGTTTTCCAGCGCCTGCGCGGTCTCGATCATCGCGAAATTCAGCACCGTGTCGTTGGCCGCCGCCAGGTAGTCCGGGCCGCCGTACAGCGCCGCGCGCAGCGGGCCGACGCTGCGGTTGCCGCGCGGGGCGTAGCGCGTGGCCGCGACCAAGCGCTCGGCGTCGTCGCGGGTGTTGATCATCGGGCAGATCACGCCGTAGGCGCCGGCATCCAGCACCTTCATGACGATGCCGGGATCCAGCCAGGGCACGCGCACCAGCGGCACCGCGGCGGTGGTGGAGATGGCGGTCAGCATCGACAGCGCCGCGTCGAAATCGATCATGCCGTGCTGCATGTCGATCGTCAGCGAATCGAAGCCGGCATGGGCCATGAATTCCGCCGGCAGGCTGCCGGGCATCATCAGCCAGCCGTTCAGCACCGGCTTGCCTGCCTGCAGCATCTGCCGGACTGGGTTCTCGCGCATGGCGCACCTCATCGTGTCAGTTCGGCGACCACCGCGTCGCCCATTTCGCGGGTTCCGGCCGGCCGCGTGCCGGGCTGGCGGATGTCGGCCGTGCGCCAGCCCTTCGCCAGCACGCCCCGCACCGCCTGCTCCACGCGCCGGGCCTCCGGCTCCAGGCCGAAGGAATGGCGCAGCATCATCGCGGCCGACAGGATCATGGCCAGGGGATTGGCCAGGTTCCTGCCGGCGATGTCGGGCGCGCAGCCGTGCACCGGTTCGTACATGCCTTTGCTGCCGGCGCCCAGCGACGCCGAGGGCAGCATGCCGATCGAACCGGTCAGCATGGCCGCCGCATCCGACAGGATATCGCCGAACACGTTCGGGGTCAGCACGACGTCGAATTGCCGGGGGTTGCGCATCAACGCCATGGCCGCCGCGTCGACGAACATATGCGAAGTCTCGACCTCCGGGTATCCCCTCGAAACCCGGGTCACCACCTCGCGCCACAGCAGCATCGCCTCCAGCACGTTGGCCTTGTCCACCGAGCACAGCTTCCTGCGGCGGGCGCGCGCGGCCTGGAAGCCGGCATGGGCCACGCGTTCGATTTCGGACTCGGCGTAGCTCATCGTATTGATGCCTATCCGCTCGCCGGACGGCAGCTCGCGGATGCCGCGCGGCTCGCCATAGTAGAGGTCGCCATTGAGCTCGCGCAGGATCATCAGGTCCAGGCCCTCGACCACCTCCCGCTTCAGCGTGGAAGCGTCGGCCAGCTCCGGGAACATGAAGGCGGGGCGGAAGTTGGCGAACAGGGCCAGGCGCTTGCGCAGCAGGCGCAGGCCGGTGGCATTGCGCAGTTCGGCCGGCAGCGCGTCGTAGGCCGGACCGCCGGTGGCGCCGAACAGGATGGCGTCGGCCCGGTCGGCCGCGTCCAGCGTGGCGTCGGACAGCGGCGTGCCGTCCTGCAGATAGGCGGTCATGCCGATCTGGCGCTCTTCGATGTCGAAGCGGGAGCGGCCGCCGTCGAGCGCGTGCAATACCTTGACCGCCTCGGCCATCACTTCCTTGCCGATGCCGTCGCCCGGCAATACCAGAACTTTCTTCCCCATTTCGGATTCCTGTCTATGGCTGGAAATAAGGCGCCGGATCGGCGATGCGGCCGGCCAGGGCGGACGCGGCCACCGTGGCCGGCGAAGCCATGTAGATGCGCGCCGAGGGGTGGCCCATCCGCCCCTTGAAGTTGCGCGTGCTGGCGGTGATGCAGGTTTCTTCCGGCCCCAGCACGCCCATGTGGCCGCCGATGCACGCGCCGCAGGTGGCCGACGTCACCACCGCGCCCGCCTCCGCCAGCGTCTGCAGGTGCCCCGCGCCGGCCGCGGCGCGGTAGATTTCCTGCGAACCGGGCGTCACGATCAGCCGCACGCCGGGCGGCACCCGCCGGCCCGCGACAATGCGCGCGGCGACCTCGATGTCGTCCAGGCTGCCGTTGGCGCAGGAACCGATGAAGGCCTGGTCGATCGCCACGCCCTCGGCCTCGCCCACCGGCACCGAGCTGTTCACGACCGCGTCGGGCAGCGCCACCAGCGAACGCATCGCCGACAGGTCGATCGTGCGTACCTCCCGGTATCCGGCATCGGCATCCGGCCAGGTCGGATGGAAGGGCTGGGTGCTCCTGCGCTTCACGTAGTCGATCAGCAGCTCGTCCGGCTCGAAGATCGTGAACTGCGCCGACAGCTCCGCCCCCATGACGGCCAGCGTGCGGCGCGCGTTCAGGCCGAGTCCGGCCATGCCGGGGCCGCCGAACTCGATGTTCTGGTTCACGTGGCCGCCGTAGGTGCCGGCGATGTGCAGGAACACGTCCTTGGCCGACACGCCCGGGGGCAGCGTGCCCACGAGCTCGTAGCGTATCGTCTCGCCCACGCGGAACCAGGCCTCTCCCTTGGTGATGGCCAGGTACATGTCGGGATACCCGACGCCGCGCGCGGCGCAGTTGAACGCGCCGCCGCCGCAGGCATGCGAATCGCCGTTGACCAGTATCGTGCCCGGCAGCGCGTAGGCATAGTCGGTCGCGATCACGTGGCTGATGCCCTGCTCGCGGCCGACGTCGTGGAAGCGCCGGATCCCGAAGCGGCGGGCGAACGCCCGCCCCACCGCGTGGCTGGCCGCGCTGGCGGCGTCGACCGCCGGCACCAGGTGGTCGAAGACGATCACGATCTTCGACGGATCGGCCACTTTCAGGATCTCGCGCCACATGGCGGGCGAGAACATGCCGTCGATCATCACCGCGGTGCCGACTTCGCCCACCACCAGGTCGTCCGGCCGGACCAAGGGCTCGCCGCTGGCGCGGGCCAGGATTTTCTCTACGATGTTCACGTTTGCCCACCTTCCCTTGCGCGGTCCGCGGCGTCACTGCGGCTTGATGCCGACCGCCTTGATCAGGGCGGCGTTCTGCCGGTAGTTCCTCGCGATGAAAGCGCCGAACTCTTTGGGCGTGCCGCCGGCGATCTCGATCCCGGTCGGCGCCAGCTCCTTGATCACCTCGGGGTCGCGCAGGGCGTCCACCACGATCTCGTTCAAGCGGTCGACGATCGGCTGCGGCGTGCCGGCCGGCGCCAGCAGGCCGTAGAAGCCGAACGATTCGTAGCCGGGCAGGCCGGCCTCGCCCACGGTCGGAACGTCGGGCAGCAGGGCGGAGCGGCTGTGCGAGGTAAAGGCCAGCGCGCGGATGCGCCCGGCCTGGATCAGCGGGATCGTGGTCAGCATCGACGCGAACGCCACCTGGATCTGGCCGCCGGTCAGGTCGGTCAGCATCTTGGGCGAATTGTTGTAGGGCACATGGGTCATGTGGACGCCGGCCTTCTGGTTGAACAGCTCGCCCGACAGATGCTCGCCGCCGCCGATGCCGCCCGAGCCGAAATATACCTTGCCCGGATTGGCCTTCGCGTACGCGATCAATTCCTTGACGCTGGCCACCGGGATGCCGGGATAGCCGACCAGGATGTACGGCGTGCGCGCCACCAGCGCGATCGGCGCGAAGTCGCTCACCTTGTAGGGCAGTTCTTCGTACAGGGAGGGATTCACCGTCAGCGGCTGGCCGGCCATCAGCAAGGTGTAGCCGTCGGGCGCCGAACGCGCCACATAACCCATGCCGATGTTGGAGGCGGCGCCGACGCGGTTCTCGACCACCAGGCTCTGGTTCAGCGCCTGCTGCATCTTGCGGCCGAGGATGCGCGCGAACTGGTCGCCGGTGCCGCCGGCGGCGAACGGGACTTCGATCTTGATCGGCCTGGACGGGTAACCGTCTTCGGCGCGGGCCGCGCCGGCCGCGGCGGCCGCAATCAGGGTGGACGACAGGAACGCCGAAGCGCGGATCGACAGGGACTTTTTCATGATCGGAGAGGCACGGTTGCTGCGTGGAGAAACGCGGCAGGCACCCGCCTGCCGCAGGAAACCGGGCAGGAACGGCTCAGGAAGAGGCCGACACGTAGGCGCGGGAAGCCGGCGGCGCGATCAGGCCCTCGGCTTCCAGCATGGGGTAGATGCCGCCTTCCCGCATCATGGCCAGGAACTTCGCGGGCACCCGGGCGGGGTGGAGCACGGCGCCGGTGCGCGCGTTGCGCACGGTCCAGGCATCGAGGTCGAGTTCGGCGGTGTCGCCCTCTTCGAAGGCCGCCGTCACGCCCGGGCAGTCGAGCGCCAGGAAGCCGAAGTTCACGCAGCTGCGCAGGAACAGGCTGTTGATCTGCTCGGCCAGCAGCAGGCCCAGTTTCAGCTCGCGCAAGACGCGCGGCGCCGGCCGGGCGGAACCCATGCCGAAATTGCGCCCGCCAACCAGCACATCGCCCGGCCGCGCCGCGTCGACCCAGCCGGGCCGGTTGGCCGCGAACACATTGCGCAGTTGCACCGCGATGGGCTGGTGCACGACGGGGCCGGGCAGGATCAGGTCGGTATTGATGTCGTCGCCGAACTTCCAGACTCGTCCGCTGATCATGTCGTCTCCTGGCTGTACTGTCGCCGCCGCTGCGTCGCGTTGCGTTTCTTGTGTCATTGATGACGCATCGGAACTATAGCTACGCAGGGTCCGCGCATTAAGTACCGCAGGATTCGAACAGAGATGACCTCCCGTCATAAGTTCATTGACGGTCGGCGCAGCGCATACTGGTTAATATCGTCGGCATCCATCGGGAGGAGATATGAGGCGATCGACGGTCGGGAACTGGATGCTGCTGTCGTGTTTTTTGGTGACGGCACATGCGCGTGCGGGCACCTCGCCCCTGCGTCACGACGCCTATGTGAAGGACGAGCCGGTGGCGCCGGGGGTGTTCCGGGTCACGGCGCGGGCCGGCGGCGGGGAAAGCGCGACGCTCGCGGAGGAACGGCTGCGGCGCCGCGCCCGCGAACTCTGCAATGGCGAGCCACTGGCGATCAGTACGCCGTCCATCGCCAGCGAGACCGCCGGCGCGGAAATGATGCGCGTTGCGGTGGCAACGCTGTATACGGCCGACGTGGCCTGCGACGGGCGATAGGCGCCGGGCGGTCGAGCATGGCGATCATTGCGGCGCAAAAAGAAACGGCCCGCATCGCTGCGGGCCGCATGGATTCCTGGTGGCGCATCCCTGATTCGAACAGGGGACCTGCGGATTATGATTCCGTCGCTCTAACCGGCTGAGCTAATGCGCCAAAAACGCAGACCGCAGATTATACAGAGTCCGCAAGCTCCCAGCAAATCACCCGCCGGCACGCAAAAAAATGGCCCGACATCGCTGTCGGGCCAATAGGGAGCACACGGCCCGCACCTCAATATGCTCGCGGGGGAAGTACGGACCGGTGTCGGATGAGCAACCTCGCAAGGCCATTCGGGGGATCTGCGGATTCCGCCTGGCCCGCACAGCGGGGTTGTCGTCTGAGCCTTCAGTCTATGCCCAAGGCTCTGACATAGACCTGAACATTGGCGCGCCTTCGGCGTGGAGTGCCCGCCGACCTGCGGCGGGCGGCGAAGAGCCATGGGCCGCGGGGCCGGCGCGGCATCTGTGCTAACCTATCAGGTCGCCCGGCGCCTTCGCGCGCCGCCCGCGCCTTTCCTGCCCACGGGCTGTAACCCCGCCACGGCAACGCCATGACCGCGCCACGCAAACTATACATCCGCACTTTCGGCTGCCAGATGAACGAGTACGACTCGGACAAGATGGTAGACGTGCTCAATGCCGACCAGCCGCTCGAGCTGACCGATTCCCCCGAAGACGCCGACGTCATCCTGTTCAACACCTGCTCGGTGCGCGAAAAGGCGCAGGAAAAGGTGTTCTCCGACTTGGGCCGGGTCCGCCAGCTCAAGCGCGCCAAGCCCGAGCTGGTGATCGGCGTGGGCGGCTGCGTGGCCAGCCAGGAAGGCGAGGCCATCGTGGCGCGCGCGCCGTATGTGGACGTGGTGTTCGGCCCGCAGACCCTGCACCGGCTGCCCGAGCTGATCGCGCGGCGGCGCCGTTCGGGCCGGCCGCAGGTCGACATCAGCTTTCCCGAGATCGAGAAGTTCGACCACCTGCCGCCCGCCCGCATCGACGGCCCGGCGGCCTTCGTGTCGATCATGGAAGGTTGCAGCAAATACTGCAGCTTCTGCGTGGTGCCGTACACGCGCGGCCAGGAAGTCTCGCGGCCATTCGAAGACGTCCTCACCGAGATCGCCGACCTGGCCGACCAGGGCGTGAAGGAAGTCACGCTGCTGGGCCAGAACGTCAACGCCTATCGCGGCCGCATGGGCGACGGCGACGAGATCGCCGACTTCGCGCTGCTGCTCGAATACGTGCACGACATCCCCGGCATCGAGCGCATCCGCTACACCACCTCGCACCCGAAGGAAATGACGCCGCGCCTGATCGAGGCCTACGGCCGGCTGCCCAAGCTGGTGTCGTTCCTGCACCTGCCGGTGCAAGCCGGCAGCGATCGCGTGCTGATGGCGATGAAGCGCGGCTACACCGTGCTGGAATACAAATCCATCGTGCGCCGGCTGCGCGCCGTGCGGCCTGACCTGGTCATGTCGTCCGACTTCATCGTCGGCTTCCCGGGCGAAACCGAAGAAGATTTCAACAAGACCATGCGGCTGATCGAAGACGTCGGCTTCGACAATTCCTTCTCTTTCGTCTATTCGCGCCGGCCCGGCACGCCGGCCGCCGACCTGGCCGACGACACGCCGCAGAACGTGAAACTTGCGCGCCTGCGCCAGTTGCAGCAGCAGATCGACGCGCAGGCCGCGGCGATCAGCGCGTCGATGGTGGGTTCGGTCCAGCGCGTGGTGGTGGAAGGCCGCTCGCGCCGCGACCCCGGCGAGCTGATGGGCCGCACCGAGAACAACCGTATCGTCAATTTCCCGGCGCCCGCCCGCCTGATCGGCCAGATGGCCGACATCCGGATCACGACGGCGATGTCGCACACGCTACGCGGCGAAGTGCTCACCGTTGACGACCGCCGTCCCCTGTCCGCCGCCTCCGCCGCATGACGACCGCTCCCCCCCGTTCCCCCCGCCGCCCCGCCCCCGTCACGGTCACGCTCGACAACGACAATGCCCGGCTCGCCAACCTGAGCGGCCCGCTCGACGAAAACCTGCGCCAGCTGGCCGCCGCCTACGGCGTCGAGCTCAACCGCCGCGGCAACCGCGTCACCCTCGAAGGCGAACGCGCCGACGCCGCGGCCGCCGGCCTGTTGTTCCTGCAGGATCGGGCCGAGGCGCCGCTGTCGGTGGACGACGTGCAGCTGACGCTGGTCGAGCTGGGCGCGATGTCGTCGCGCCAGGCCGAGCCGCGCGACCTGCCGCCGGCGCCGGCCGGCGAAGACGACGTGGTGCTGCGCATCCCGCGCCGGCACGACCTGCGGGGCCGCACGCCGCGCCAGCGCGACTACCTGCGCAACATCCTGTCGCACGACATCTCGTTCGGCATGGGGCCGGCCGGCACCGGCAAGACCTACCTGGCCGTGGCCTGTGCGGTCGACGCGCTGGAGCGCGAGTCGGTGCGCCGCCTGGTGCTGACCCGGCCGGCGGTCGAGGCCGGCGAACGGCTCGGCTTCCTGCCCGGCGACCTGGCGCAGAAGGTCGACCCCTACCTGCGCCCGCTGTACGATGCGCTGTACGACCTGCTGGGCTTCGAGCGCGTCGGCCGTCTGTTCGAAAAACAATCGATCGAGATCGCGCCGCTGGCCTATATGCGCGGCCGCACGCTCAACCACGCCTTCGTCATCCTCGACGAGGCGCAGAACACCACGCCCGAGCAGATGAAGATGTTCCTGACCCGCATCGGCTTCGGCAGCAAGGCCGTCATCACCGGCGACCCGTCGCAGGTGGACCTGCCGCGCGGCCAGCGCAGCGGCCTGCTCGACGCCGCGCAGGTGCTGTCCGTGGTCAACGGCATTTCCTTCACCCAGTTCACCAGCAGCGACGTGGTCCGTCATCCGCTGGTGGCGCGCATCGTCGATGCCTACGAAAAACAGCAGCAGAACGCCGCGCCGCGCTGAACCCGCGCCGCCAACGGCGCTGTCGCTGGCGGTGCAGTACGGCATGGACGAACCCCGGCTGCCGCGCTGGCGCCTGCGCCGCTGGGTGGCCGCGGCGCTGGCCGGCTCGGGCCCGGAGGCGCCGCCGGCCGCCGCCTTCACGCTGCGGCTGGTGGGCGTGGCCGAGGGCCGGCGCCTGAACCGCGAATTCCGCCAGCGCGACTACGCCACCAACGTGCTCACCTTCGAATACGGCGCCGACCCGTCGGGCGCCGTCAGCGGCGACATCGTGCTGTGCCTGCCGGTGCTGCGGCGCGAGGCGCGCGAGCAGGGCAAGCCCTTCCTGCACCATGCCGCCCACCTGGTGGTGCACGGCGTGCTGCATTCGCTGGGCCACGACCATCTGGACGATGCCCAGGCGCAGCGGATGGAAGCCCAGGAAACCCGTATCCTCGCCGCGATGGCAATACCCGATCCGTATCGGGTATGCTGAAATCTTTGCAACTGTCCTCCCAGGACGATGTCAGACTCCGCCCCTAGTCAGGCGTACGCCCCGCGTACGCCCAAGCCCGCACCAAAAACCTTCTTCGAGCGCCTGTCCGCGCTGATCCACCGCGAGCCGGAAGACCGCGAAGACCTCAAGGCCGTGCTCGAGGCGGCCTACGGCCGCGACCTGCTCGACGCCGAGGCGCTGTCCATGATCGAAGGCGTGCTGGCGGTGTCCGAACTGGCCGCCGGCGACATCATGGTGCCGCGTTCGCGCATGGACATGCTCGACGTGGCGCAGCCCATCCAGGCGTTGCTGCCGGGCGTGATCGAAACCGCCCACTCCCGCTTCCCCGTCTACGAAGACCACCGCGACAACGTGATCGGCATCCTGCTGGCCAAGGATCTGCTGCGCTGCATGTGCGACCAGGGCATCGAGCTGCGCAGCCTGCTGCGGCCCGCGGTCTTCATTCCCGAATCGAAGCGCCTGAACGTGCTGCTGCGCGAGTTCCGCAGCAACCGCAACCACATCGCGATCGTGGTCGACGAGCATGGCGGCACCGCCGGCCTGATCACGATCGAAGACGTGCTCGAGCAGATCGTGGGCGAGATCGAAGACGAATACGACGACGCCACGCTCGAGCAGTCGATCTTCCCCGACGGCCGCAACCGCTGGCGGGTGATGGCCGTGACCGACATCCGCCGCTTCAACGAAACCTTCGGCAGCTCGCTCGACGACGACGAATACGACACCGTGGGCGGCTGGCTGGGCGGCGCGCTGGGGCGCATCCCCCGGCGCGGCGACCACATCGAGCGCGACGGCCTGCGCATTGACGTCATCCGCGCCGACGCGCGCCGCGCGCTGTGGTTACGCGTGGAGCGCCTGGGCGGCCAGGACAACGGCGCGGCGGGGTCATCCTGAAGCCTGTACCGCGGGCCGACCGTCTCGGGGCGCGGCGGGCGGACCGCCTCGGCCCGCGGCTGGCGGCCGCCGCCGCGACCGGCGCGCTCCACGCCCTGGCCTTCGCGCCGGTGCCGCTGCCGGGCTGGGCCCTGCCCTATCTGCAACTGGCCGCCTTCGCCGTCTTCTGCCGGCTCGCCTGGGGCGCCGCGACGACGCGCCGGGCGGCGGCCGTGGGGCTGGCCTTCGGGCTCGGGCATTTCTGTACCGGCATTTCCTGGATCTACACCAGCCTGCACGACTACGCCTACATGGCCGCGCCGATGGCCGCCATGGGGGTGCTGCTGCTGGCGGCCTACCTGTCGCTGTTCCCGGCCCTGGCGGCGGCTGCCGCGCGCTGGCTGGGGCGGCCGTGGCTGGACGACGCGCCGCCGGCGCAACCGGCCGGGACGGGCAACGGCACGCCCTCGGCCACCAGTCCGCGCCGCGGCGCCGCAGCGGGCCTGGCGCTGACCACCGCCGCCGCATGGACCGGCGCCGAATGGCTGCGCGGCGTGCTGTTCACCGGCTTTCCCTGGCTCAACGCCGGCTATGCCCACGTCGACGGGCCGCTGCATGGCTGGGCGCCGTGGCTGGGGGTGTACGGCGTCGCGCTGGCGGCCACGCTCACCGCCGCGCTGGTCGCCGCGGCATGGCGCCTGCGCCGCAGCCCTGCGGCCGCCCCGGCGGCGCCCTCCCCGGCGGCACCCGCGCCGCCGACCCGCGGCGCCGCCGGCGCGGCGGCGCCGGCCGCCGCCGCCGCGCTGCTGGCCGTCGGCATCGCCTCGGCCCGCATCG
>NZ_BAABFO010000026.1:0-67527 GCF_039541095.1 Pigmentiphaga soli | reverse complement strand
GGGCGGCGGCCGCACCCGCGCCGCCGACGAGCTGCGCCGCCGGCGCGCCGCCGCTGGCGCGCGCCGCCGCGCTGCTGGCGATCGGCATCGTCTCGGCCCGCATCGACTGGGTCGAGCCGTCCGGCGCGCCGATCCAGGTGCGGCTGGTGCAGGGCAACATCCCGCTGTCGGAGAAATTCGACCCGGAGGAAATCTTCCGCACCATGGACCGGCAGCGGGTGCTTGCCGAATCGCCGCGCGCCGCCGGCCCGGCCGACCTCACGCTGCTGCCCGAGACCGCCGTCCCGGTGTTCCAGGACCAGCTCACGCCCGAGGCCTGGCAGGACTGGACCGGCAGCGCGCAGCGCGCGGGAAGCACCTTCGTGCTGGGCGTGGCGCTGCGCCAATCGCGCCCCGACCGCGACTACTACTACAACGGCGTGATCGCGCTCGACGCCCATACGCCACCCGACGAACTGGTGGCCGGCACCGTCGCCCAGCGCTACAGCAAGCGCCACCTGGTGCCGTTCGGCGAATTCGTGCCACCCGGCTTCCGCTGGTTCGTCGACGCCATGGTGATGCCGCTGGGCGACTTCGACCGCGGCGCGCCGCGCCAGCAGCCGTTCGACATCGCCGGCCAGCACGTGGCGCCCAACGTCTGCTACGAAGACGTGTTCGGCGAAGAACTGCTGCCTGCCGTGCGGCCGACGGCATCGGCGCCGGGCGCCACCATCCTGGCCAACGTCAGCAATCTGGCCTGGTTCGGCGATTCGCTGGCGCTGCCGCAGCACCTGCAGATGTCGCGCATGCGGGTGCGCGAAACGGAGCGGCCGATGCTGCGCGCCACCAACACCGGCATGACGGCGGTGATCGACGCTCAGGCCCGCGTCGCCGCCGTGCTGCCGCCGCTGACCGAAGGCGTGCTGGACGCCGCCGTGCAGGGCACGCGCGGCCTGACGCCCTACGCCCGCACGGGCAACGCGCCGGTGCTGGCGCTGCTGGCGGTGCTGCTGGCCTGGGGCGCCTGGCGGCGCCGCCCGCGACACGGCGGCGCCGATGTCGCCCGGGGCAGTTAAAATCGGCGGTTCGGCCGCGCCCGCCCCAGTCGGCGCCGGCGGCCGTACCGCCTCCAACGCGAAGACTATGCTCACATTCCAACAGATCATCCTCCGCCTCCAGCAGTACTGGAGCCAGCAAGGCTGCGCCCTGCTGCAACCCTACGACATGGAGGTCGGGGCCGGCACCTCGCACACCGCCACCTTCCTGCGGGCGCTGGGCCCGGAGCCTTGGCGCGCGGCCTATGTGCAGCCGTCGCGCCGGCCCAAGGATGGCCGCTACGGCGAAAACCCCAACCGCCTGCAGCACTACTACCAGTACCAGGTGGTGCTCAAGCCGGCGCCGCCCGAGATCCTGGACCTGTACATCGGCTCGCTGCAGGCGCTGGGCATCGACCCGGCGCAGCACGACATCCGCTTCGTGGAAGACGACTGGGAAAACCCCACGCTGGGCGCCTGGGGCCTGGGCTGGGAAGTGTGGCTCAACGGCATGGAGGTGACCCAGTTCACCTACTTCCAGCAGGTCGGCGGCATCGATTGCAAGCCCACCACCGGCGAGATCACCTACGGCGTGGAGCGCCTGGCCATGTACCTGCAAGGCGCGCAGAGCATCTACGACCTGGTCTGGACCGACACCCCGAACGGCCGCCTGACCTACGGCGACGTCTACCACCAGAACGAGGTCGAGCAATCGGCCTACAACTTCGAGCATTCCTCGGCCGAGATGCTGCTGCGCCACTTCAACGACTATGAAGAACAGGCCAGGCGGCTGGTCGAGGTCCCGCTCGCCCTGCCCGCCTACGAAATGGTCCTGAAAGCCGCCCACACCTTCAACCTGCTGGACGCGCGCGGCGCGATCAGCGTGACCGAGCGCGCCGCCTACATCGGCCGCATCCGCAGTCTGTCGCGCGCCATCGCGCAGGCCTACTACGATTCGCGCGAGCGGCTGGGCTTCCCGCTGCTGGCCGGCAAGGAGGCCGCGTAAATGGCGCAGTCGCCCCAACCCCTGCTGGTCGAACTGTTCACCGAAGAACTGCCGCCCAAGGCGCTCGACCGGCTCGGCCGCGCCTTCGCCGAAGGCATCCATGCCGGCCTGCGCGGCCGCGGCCTGGTGGCCGGCGGCAACACCGTCACGCCGTTCGCCTCGCCGCGCCGGCTGGCGGTGCGCCTGTCGGCGGTGCTGGCCAAGGCGCCCGACGCGCCGTTCACCGAAAAACTGATGCCGGCGAGCGTGGGCCTGACGGCCGACGGCCAGGCCACCCCGGCGCTGCTGAAGAAGCTGGCCGCCAAGGGCCTGGCCGACGTCGACGTGGCCGCGCTGGCGCGCGAATCCGACGGCAAGAACGAGCAACTGGTCTACCGCGGCGTGGCTCCCGGCGCCGCGCTGGCGGCCGGGCTGCAGGCGGCGCTGGACGAAGCGATCGGCGGGCTGCCGATCCCGAAGGTCATGAGCTACCAGCTGGCCGACGGCGTCACCACCGTGCGCTTCGTGCGGCCCGCGCACGGGCTGGTGGCGCTGCACGGCGAACAGGTGGTCGAAGTGTCGGCCTTGGGCCTGGCGGCCGGCCGCGTCGTCCACGGCCACCGCTTCCAGTCCGCCGGCCCGATCGAGCTGCCCTCGGCCGACGCCTACGAGACCCTGCTGGCCGGCGGCGGCCGCGTGATCGCCTCGTTCGCCGAGCGCCGCGCCAACATCGAGCGCCAGCTGCGCGAACAGGCCGCGCGCCTGAACGCCTCGCTGGGCGACGAGGCCGACGTGGCGCCGCTGCTGGACGAGGTCTGCGCGCTGGTCGAGTACCCCACCGTGTACGTGGGCGAGTTCGAGCAGGCCTTCCTGGCCGTGCCGCAGGAATGCCTGATCCTGACGATGCGGCTGAACCAGAAGTATTTCCCGCTGTTCGACGCCGCCGGCGCGCTCACCAACCGCTTCCTGATCGTCAGCAACATGGCGCTGGCCGATCCGCATAACATCATCGAAGGCAACCAGCGCGTGGTGCGGCCGCGGCTGGCCGACGCCCGCTTCTTCTTCGAGACCGACAAGAAAACGCCGCTGGCCGCGCGCGTTCCGCAGCTCGCCACCATCGTCTATCACAACAAGCTGGGCAGCCAGCTCGAACGCGTCGAGCGCGTGCGCGCGCTGGCGCGCTGGGTGGCCGAGCGCATCGCGGCCGATCCCGCCCTGGCCGACCGCGCCGCGTTGCTGGCCAAGGCCGACCTGGTCACCGGCATGGTGGGCGAATTCCCGGAGCTGCAAGGCATCATGGGTGCCTACTATGCCGCGGCCGACGGCGAGGCGCCCGAGGTGGTCGAGGCGATCCGCGGCCAGTACCGGATCCGCATCGAACGGCCGGTAGGCGCCGGAGACGCGCCGGCCGCCGCGCTGTTCCTGGCCGAACGCGCCGAAACGCTGGTGGGCATCTGGGGCATCGGCCTGGCCCCCACCGGCGACAAAGACCCCTACGGCCTGCGCCGGGCGGCGCTGGGCCTGATCAGCGGCTTCGAACAACTGGCCGCCGGCGGCCGGCTGGCCGGCGGCGGTCTGTCGCTCGACAGCCTGCTGGAACGCGCCGCGGCGCTGTTCCCGGCGGCTCCGCCCGGCGTGCCCGGCGAAGTGCGGGCCTTCGTGTTCGAACGCTACCGCAACCAGCTGGCCGGGCAGTACGAGCGGGCGGCGGTCGACGCCGTGATCGCGGTGGCGCCGCCGCTGGAACAGGTGCCGGCCCGCGTGGCCGCGGTGGTGGCGTTCTCGGCCCTGCCCGAGGCGGCCAGCCTGGCGGCCGCCAACAAGCGCATCGGCAACCTGCTGAAAAAGGTCGAGGGCGAGATCGGCGCGGTCGACGCCGCGCGGCTGTCGGAACCGGCCGAGAAGACCCTGGCCGACACCGTGCGGCGCCTGCGGCCGCTTGCCGACGAGCGCTTCGGGCAAGGCGATTTCGCCGGTGCGCTGGCGGTGCTGTCGGAGGCGCGCGATCCGGTCGACGGCTTCTTCGCCGACGTCATGGTCATGGCCGACGACCCGGCGGTGCGCGCCAACCGGCTGGCGCTGCTGGCCGAACTGCATGGCGCCATGAACCGGGTGGCCGATCTTTCCCGGCTGGCCGCATCGTGATCGCGAAAAAGCCCGCGCTCGGCCCCCTGTCGCGCCACCGGCTGATCGTGCTCGACCGCGACGGCGTGATCAACCACGACAGCCCCGACTACATCAAGTCGCCCGACGAATGGACGGCGATACCGGGCAGCCTGGAAGCCATCGCGCGGATGAACCGCGCCGGCTACCGCGCGGTGGTGGCCACCAACCAGTCCGGCCTGGGCCGCGGCCTGTACGACGCCGCCACGCTCAACGCCATCCACGCCAAGTTCAAGGCAGAGCTGGCCAAGGCCGGCGGCACGGTCGACGGCATCTTCATCTGTCCGCACGCGCCCGACGAAGGCTGCGCATGCCGCAAGCCGCTGCCGGGCCTCTATCACACCATCGCGCGCCGCTTCGACATCGACCTGGCCGGCGTGCCGTCGGTGGGCGATTCCGGGCGCGACCTGGAAGCCGCCTACGCGGCCGGCTGCCAGCCCTGGCTGGTGCTGAGCGGCAACGGCCCGTCCACGCTGGCGCAGGGCAAGGTCCCGCCCGGCACGGTGGTGTGGGACAGCCTGATGGCCGTGGCCGAGGCGCTCGAAGGCCACGGCGAGAACGAGGACAACGGATGACGCGTCCCGCCCATCCTCCACGGGCCGCGGGGCGCTGAGCATGGCCTGGCTGCGCTCCTTCCTGTTCGCCGTGTTCCAGATCGTCACGGTCATTCCGTACGCCATCGCCTGCCTGCTGTGGGCGCCGCTGCCGCTGCGGTGGCGCTACCGGCTCACCCGCGGCTGGCCGCGCCTGGTCATCTGGGCCGGGCGCTGGCTGGTCGGCATGCGCTGGCGGGTCAAGGGCTGGGAGAACCTGCCCGACGGCCCCGCCATCGTTCTGTCCAAGCACCAGTCGGCCTGGGAAACCCTGTTCCTGGCCGGCTGGATGCCGCACGACATCTGCTTCGTCCACAAGCGCGAGCTGAACTGGATTCCGTTCTTCGGCTGGGGCCTGGCGCTGCTGCACATGATCGCGATCGACCGCGGCCGCGGCCGCGACGCCTTCGAGCAGGTGATCGCCCAGGGCCGCGACCGGCTGGCCGCCGGCCGCTGGCTGCTGATGTTCCCCGAAGGCACGCGGATCGCGCCGGGCAAGGCCGGCAAGTACAAAAGCGGCGGCGCGCGGGTGGCGGTGCGCACCGGCGCCCGCGTGGTGCCGGTCGCCCACAACGCCGGCGAATGCTGGCCGCGCAACGCTTTCGTCAAGCGCCCCGGCATCATCACCGTATCGATCGGCCCGCCGATCGACCCGCAAGGCCTCACGGCCGAAGAACTGAACAAGCAGGTGGAGGCGTGGATCGAAGGCGAGATGCGCCGCCTCAGCCCCGAGCGCTATCGCGACGCCGCCCCCGCCGTTGCCACCGCCCGCTCCTGAACGATGCCCGCCCGCGCCGCCCGCCGACCCGCCCGAGACCCCGCCGCCGCTGCCGCCGCCGGCGCGGGCAGCGCGCAGCTCGAACTGACGTTCGAGGCGCCGCCGCCCGAGGCGCACGGCCTGGCCGCGCCGGCCGCCGATCCGCGCACGGTGGAGCTGCCGCCCGGCGCGCGCTGGCGCGAGGTGGTGGCCGACGGGCAGCGCATCCGCTTCGTGCTGCAGCGCTCGCGCCGGCGCACCATCGGCTTCATGATCGCCGACGACGGCCTGCGGGTGACGGCGCCGCGCTGGGTGGTGCTGGCCGACATCGACGACGCCGTGCGCGAGAAATCGCGCTGGATCCTGTCCAAGCTGCGCGACTGGCAGGCGCGCAAAGAGCGCCTGGCGCTGAACCGCACGCGCTGGGAAAACGGCGGCGAGCTGCCCTACCTGGGCCGCCGGGTGACCCTGCGGCTCGACGCCCAGCGCGCCACCGGCCTGGCGGGCGACCCGGCCGCCCCGGCCGACGGCGACGTGCTGTGGCTGGCGCTGCCGGCCGACGCCGGCGTCGCCCGCATCCGCGACACGGTGCAGGCCTGGCTGCAGGGGCAGGCGCGCCAGGTCTTTGGCGCGCGGCTGGAGCTGTTCCTGGCCCGCACCGGCCTGCGCATCAACCGCTGGCGGCTGTCCTCGGCCGCCACCCGCTGGGGCTCCTGCACCAGCGAAGGCAACATCCTGCTCAACTGGCGGCTGATCCACTTCCCGCTCGACGTGATCGACTACGTGGTCGCGCACGAGCTCGCCCACCTGCGGGAGATGAACCATAGCGCCGATTTCTGGGCCGAGGTCGGCCAGTTGCTGCCGGGCTTCGAAAGCGCGCGCGACGCGCTGCGCCGCCACGATCCGGCCAGCCTGCCGCAATTCCGCTAGCGCCGCAGGCGCGGCGATCTTCCACTGACGAGGTGAATCATGCGTATCCTCCACACCATGCTCCGGGTCGGCAACCTGCAACGCTCGCTCGATTTCTACACGCGCGTCCTGGGCATGCGCGAACTGCGCCGCAAGGACTACCCCGACGGCAAGTTCACGCTGGCCTTCGTCGGCTACCAGGATGAAGACCAGGGCGCGGTGATCGAGCTGACCCACAACTGGGACACCGACCGCTACGACCTCGGCAACGGCTACGGCCACATCGCGATCGAGGTCGACGACGCCTACGCGGCCTGTGACCGCGTGCGCGAGCTCGGCGGCAAGGTCACCCGCGAGGCCGGCCCGATGAAGCACGGCAGCACCGTGATCGCCTTCGTCGAGGATCCGGACGGCTACAAGATCGAGTTCATCCAGCGCGGCACGCGCAAAGACTGACCTTCCCGCGGCCCGCCGCTTTCACGGCCCTCCGCGCGGGGGCATGCCAAACCCATGCTCAACGGACTCTGGTTCGGTTTCTTCCTGGCGGCGGCGGCCGCGGCCTTCGGCAAGTGGCTGGCATTGGGCGACGCCGCCGTGTTCGGCGCCATCGTCGCCAGCCTGTTCGCGATGGCCAGGCTGTCGGTCGAGGTCATGGTGCTGCTGTTCGGCACCCTGGCGCTGTGGCTGGGCTTCCTGAAGATCGCCGAACAGGCCGGGCTGGTCGACGCGCTGGCGCGCCTGCTGGGCCCGCTGTTCGCGCGGCTGATGCCCGAGGTGCCGCGCGGCCACCCGGCGATCGGGCTGATCACGCTGAACTTCGCCGCCAACGTGCTGGGACTGGACAACGCCGCCACGCCGATCGGCCTGCGCGCGATGAAATCGCTGCAGGCGCTCAATCCCAGCGACTCGACGGCCAGCAACGCGCAGATCCTGTTCCTGGTGCTCAACGCCTCGTCGCTGACGCTGCTGCCGGTGACGATCTTCATGTACCGCGCGCAGCAGGGCGCGGCCGACCCGGCGCTGGTGTTCCTGCCCATCCTGCTGGCCACCAGCGCGTCGACGCTGGCCGGCTTCCTGTGCGTGGCGGCCGTGCAGCGGATCCGGCTGTGGGATCCGGTCGTGCTGGCCTGGGTGGGCGGCACGGCGGCGCTGCTGGGCGGCCTGATGGCGCTGCTGGCCACGCTATCGGCGGCGGCCATCGGCGCGCTGTCTTCGCTGGTCGGCAACCTGCTGCTGTTCGCGCTGATCCTGCTGTTCCTGGTGGCCGGCGCGGTACGCAAGGTGCCGCTCTACGAAAGCTTCATCGACGGCGCGCGCGAGGGTTTCGACGTGGCCAAGGGCCTGCTGCCCTATCTGGTGGCGATGCTGTGCGCGATCGGCGCGCTGCGCGCTTCCGGCGCGCTCGATTTCGCGCTCGACGGCCTGCGCTGGCTGGCGGCCGGCGCGGGGCTCGACACCCGCTTCGTCGACGCGCTGCCGACCGCGCTGGTCAAGCCCTTTTCCGGCAGCGCGGCGCGCGCGCTGATGATCGAAACGATGCAGAGCCACGGCGTCGATAGTTTCCCCGCGCTGCTGTCGGCCACCATCCAGGGCAGCACCGAAACCACCTTCTACGTGGTCGCCGTCTACTTCGGCGCGGTAGGCATCCGCCGCACCCGCCACACCGTCGGCTGCGCACTGCTGGCCGACCTGGCCGGCGCGCTGGCGGCGATCGGGGTGTGCTACTGGTTCTTCGGCTAGAAACGGGTTCTTCGGATGGCCGCCGCCATTGGTTCTTCGCTAGAACCCTAGGCGGGCGCCCGGCCGCCCGAAGCCCGCCGCGCCCCTGGGGGCAGCCGCCCGGACGCCGTTCAGGCGGCCGGGCGGCCGGGGGGGCCTAATGCTCCGGCTTCGTCCAGCGCATCGGCCAGCGCGATGAACTGCGCCACCGACAATTCCTCGGCGCGCGCGCTGTCGGCGATGCCCAACCGTTCCCACGGCACGTGCGGCGCCCAGTCGCCCAGGCCGCGCCGCAGCATCTTGCGGCGCTGCGCGAAGGCGCGCGCCACCGTGGCCGACAGCGTACCCTCGCGGCGCGCGCGCGGCCGATCGGCCGGCAGCGGCATCATCCGCACCACCGCCGACACCACGCGCGGCGGCGGGTCGAAGGCCTCGGGCGGCACGTCGAACAGCTTTTCCATCTCGTAGCGCGACTGCAGCATCACCGACAGCCGGCCGTAGTCGGCATCGCCCGGCTGCGCCACCATGCGGTCGACCACCTCGCGCTGGAGCATGAAATGCTGGTCTCTCACCTGGTCGGCGTAATCCATCAAATGGAACAGCAAGGGGCTGGAGATGTTGTACGGCAGGTTGCCCACCACCCGCAGCGCCGGCCCGAACCGCGAGAAATCGACGTCCAGCACGTCGGCCTCGGTCACCGCCAGCCGCTCGGGCGGATAGGCCTGCCGCAGGCGCGCGGCGAGATCGCGGTCGATCTCGATCACCTTCAGCGCGTCGAGCCGGCCGAGCAGCGGCGCGGTCAGCGCCGACAGGCCGGGGCCGATCTCGACCACGTTGTCGGCGCGGCGCGGCGCGATAGCGCGCACGATCGCCTCGGGCACGCTGTCATCGATCAGGAAGTGCTGGCCGAAACGCTTGCGGGCCTGGTGCTGCTTCATGCGGTGGGTGTCATCCGGATGGCCTCGATCACGGCCTGTTGCAGGCTGCCGGGATCGGCGCGGCCGGTGCCGGCCAGATCGAGCGCGGTGCCGTGGTCGACGGAGGTGCGCACATAGGGCAGCCCCAGCGTGACGTTGATGCCACGGCCGAAGCTGGCGTGCTTGAGCACCGGCAGTCCCTGGTCGTGGAACATCGACAGCACCGCATCGTATTGCGCCACGTGGTCGGGCACGAATAGCGTATCGGCCGGCAGCGGCCCATGCGCGTCGATGCCCGCGGCGCGCGCGCGCCCGATGGCGGGCGCGATCACATCGATCTCTTCGCGGCCCAGGTAGCCGCCCTCGCCGGCGTGGGGGTTGAGCCCGCACACGGCGATGCGCGGCGCGGCCAGCAGGAAGCGCGCACGCAGGTCGGCGTCGAGGATGCGCAGCGTGCGGTCCAGCAGCGGGCCGGTAATGGCGTCGGGCACGGCGCGCAGCGGCAGGTGGGTGGTGGCCAGCGCCACGCGCAGTCCGCCGCCGGCCAGCATCATCACCACCTGGTCCACGCCGGCGCGTTCCTGAAGGTATTCGGTATGGCCCGAGAACGGCACGCCGGCGTCGTTGATCACGCTTTTCTGCACCGGGGCGGTCACGATGGCCTGCGCCTGGCCACGCTCCACCATCCCGATGGCGCGGTCCAGCGTATCGAGCACGTAGCGGCCGTTGGCCGCGTCGAGCCGGCCCGGCACCGACGCCACCCGCAGCGGCACCGCTTCGAACGCCACGCCGGCGAGCCCGGACAATTCAGCGCCGCCACGCGCCGCCAGCAGCTGCGAGTCGCCCACGAGGACGAGTTCGGTGTCGCGCCACGCGGATGGATCGACCTCGGCGGCGGGCCCCGCCGGGGCGGCGCCGGCATGCAGCGCCGAAAACCAGACGGCCACCGACGCCGAAAGCTCCGGGCCGATGCCGGCCGGCTCGCCGGTGGTCAGCGCGAGACGGCGGACCATGGCATTCCCCCGGCAGACGCGTCCATCAGTTGTTCCTGGCCGCCGGCCCGGCTTCGCTGTCGAGCCGGTTCTCGACATAGGCACGGTCGCGCAGCTGGCGCGCCCAGTCTTCATAGGCCTGGTCGACCTTGCGCTGGAACAGCGCCTGGCGCGCCGCCGCGCGCTGGCGGTCGCGCGCCACGTCTTGCGTGCGGCGGCCCTCGACCATGATCAGGTGCCAGCCGAACGGCGACTGCACGGGCTGGCTGATCTCTCCCGGCTTGAGCGCGTCCATCGCGTGCTCGAACTCGGGCACGGTTTCGTTGGGCGACAGCCAGCCCAGGTCGCCGCCCTGGGGCGCGGAGGCGTCGTTGGAATACTGGCGAGCCATGTCGGCGAACGACACGCCGCCTTCGACGATGCGCTGGCGGATATTGGCGAGCCGGTCGCGCGCCTGGTCGGAAGTCATCACTTCCGAGGTCCGGATCAGGATGTGGCGGGCGTGGGTCTGCTGTACCGGCATCGCCCCGGTATCCGGCGCATTACCGCCCGCCTTGCGGTCGACCAGCTTGATGATGTGGAAACCGTTGCCGCTCTGGATGACGCCGGAAATGCCGCCCGGGCTCAGGTTGGCCACCGCGTCGACGAACAGCGAGGGCCAGCGGTCGGCCGGCCGGGTGCCGAGATCGCCGCCGTGCAACGCCTCTTCGCCGTCGGACGAGGCCGCCGCCAGCCGCGCGAAATCGGCGCCGCCGCGCGCCTGCTCCAGCAGCAGGTCGGCCTTGCGCCGCAGCGTGGCCACCTGGTCGGACGGCGTGCCGTCGGGCACCCGCACCAGGATCTGCGCCAGCGTCAGCTGGGGCGGCGCGGTTTCGTGCTGCTCGGCCAGGTAGGCGTCGATCTCGGATTCGGAAACGTGCACCTGGCTGTCGACCTGCCGCTCGCGCAGCCGCACCAGCGTGATTTCGTTGCGCAGGTCTTCGCGATAGGCCGAGAACGGCAGCCCCGAACGTTCGATCTGATCGCGCATCTGGCTGACGGTGACCTTGTTGTCTTCGGCGATGCGGCTGATGGCGCGGTCGAGCGTGAAATCGTCGATCTTGATGCCCGACTGCGCGGCCTCCTGCAACTGCGTGCGCTCGACGATCATCCGTTCGAGCACCTGCCGCTCGATGGTGCGATCGTCGGGCAGCGGAATGTTCTGGCGCGCCAGCGTGGCGCGGGCAGCCTGCACCCGGGCGTCGAGTTCGAGCCGCGTGATGGCTTCGCTGTTGACCACCGCGACGATCGAATCGCCGTTCTCGATCCGCCGGCCGGAAGGCGCCGGCGACGGCGATGGCGTGAGCATGGGTCCCGGCGAGGTTTGCGGCGGGCTGCCCGGCTGCATGAGCGAGCCCCCGGGCTGCGGGATATCGGGCGCATCGGGCAGCTGCCCCATGCCGTTGAGCGCGTCGCCGGGCAACCGCAGGCCCTGGGCGGCCACGGAACCGGCCGCGGCCGCCAGCGCCAGCGCGACGGCGCGGCGGCAAATGCGAGACATGACCTTGCAAGACATCATTCGTACCTTTGGAACACGCTGCCCGGCGGGGGCGGCGGGTTGATCGATTCATAGCCCGGAATGCTCCGGCGCAGCGTCATGAGGGGACTTGCTCCGATCCCGCCGAAGCCGGTGAGTTCCAGCTGGACGAACATCGCGGTGGTGGCGTTGTTGCGGGCCACCGCGTAGCGCTGCGCAACCACCCGCACCGCATAGCAGCAGCCGCCGCTGTACTCGAAGCCCGCCACCGACTCGGCGATGCGGTTCTCGAGCAGGGAATAGTCGAAACGGCCGATCGCGAACCAGCGCGGCGCGATCGGCCACTGGAAGGCGATGTCGACCTGCTCCTGGCCCGGCACCTCGTAGGCCTCGCGCTTGTAGCGATACGCCAGCGAAATCGTGCTCAGGCGCGCCGGGTTCCACCGCGCCCCCACCGTGGAGCGGGAGATCCGGCTGATCTTCGGATTGTATTGCACCGTGGTCTCGCCGCTCAGCGTCGAGGTCAGCGCGCCGTACACCGACACCAGGAAGTCGGAACGGCCGTCGGAACTGGGCTCCATGCCGGGCAGGGTGACGCGCTGGTCGCTGAAATACAGCCGCTGGGCGCCGGTGATGCGGGCCCGCTCCACGCCGGTCTTGGGATCGAGCCAGCGCGAGGTCAGCGCGGCGGTGAGCTGGTTGGCCTCGGCGATGCGGTCGGAACCGGCGAACAGGTTCTCGGAGAAGATCTGCGCGAAATTGAAGTCGGCCAGCGCGGTGTCGAACACCGGCAGCTGGCTCTGGTCGCGGTACGGCACGCGCAGGTAGAACAGACGCGGCTCCAGCGTCTGCTTGACGGCCTGGCCCAGCAGGTTGCTGTCGCGCTCGAAGATCAGGCCGGTGTCGACCGACATGATGGGCAGCGTGCGCGACGGATCGGTCGACGGATTGCCTTGGAACGACTGGATATCGTAGTGCGTGGAATGGATGCCGATCTTCGGGATGAAGAAGCCGCCCGGCCGCACGATCGGGTAAGACACCGACGGATAGGCATACAGGCGCGTGCCCGAAACCTGGGTCGAGTCGGGGCTGACGAAGCGGGTGGCGTCGGCCTCGAACCTGACGTCGAAGCCGCCCCAGTCGTAGCGCGCGCCGGTCAGGTGGAACTGCGGCGACCGGTCGTAGGGCGGCACGATCGGCGCCAGCGGATCCTGCAACGTCTGGTAACGAATGCTGCGCGCGTAGGCATCCCAATACCCGCTGTGCCAGGTCAGCGCGAACGATTGTTCCAGCGTGGCGGTGGTCGACAGCCCCGTGCCCAGCGCCGACAGGTCGCGGAAATAGGCGTCGTCGGAGGCGCGCGAGTAGTTCCAGTTGAACCCCAGCGTATCGGTCAGCTGCTGGCGGTGCTGCGACGAAAACAGGTAGCGGTCGTCTTTGTAGACGGCGTCGTCGGGCAGGTAGGTCAGCCGCGTCTCGCCGCTGAACCTGGGTTCGAGATAGCGGAACTCGCCGCCCAGCTGCAGCCCGCGGCGCGCCATGTACTTGGGCGTCAACGTCGCGTCGCGGTTGGGCGCGATGTTGAAGTAATACGGCAGCATGAATTCGGGGCCGGTCTTGCTGGTGATCCCGAAGGTGGGCGACAGGAAGCCCGATTTGCGCGCGTCGTTGAGCGGGAACGAGATCAGCGGCGAGGCCAGGATCGGCACGCCCTTGAAATACAGCACGCCGTTGCGGCCGGTGGCCTCGCCGGCGTTGTAGTCCAGGTCGAGCTGGGTGGCCTTCACCCACCAGTCGGGCTGCTCGCAGGTACACCCGCTGTAGCGCACGCCCAGCGCGCGCAGCCGGTTCTGGCCCAGCAGCTCGAGGCGGTCGGCGGTGCCGGAGGAGCCCGTCTGGACGAAGCGGAAATGCGGCTGTTCGACCTCGCCCACGCCCGAACCCAGGTTCAGCTTCAGCCGCGGCCCGGTGATCAGGTTGCCCTCGCGCAGCAGCCGCACGTTGCCCTGCGCTTCCAGGTCGTTCTCGACCTGGTGGTATTCGATGCTGTCGGCCTTCAGGATGACGTCGGCGCGGCGCACCTGCGCGTTGCCGTCGAGCCGGTAATTTTCCTGGCCCTCGCCTTTCAGGCTATCGCCTTCGAGGAACACCGGCAGCGAGTCGGGATCGCGCGCCGGCCGCTCCTGCAGCGACGGCGACAGGCGCAGGCCCTGCCCCCCCAGCGGCGCCGGCGCGGATGCCTGGGGCGGCGGGCTGCCCTGCGCGCAGGCCAGGGGCGCCGCCACGGTCGCGGCCACTACGCTGAACCACCGGATCACTTGCACGGGTATAGAGAAATAGAGAAGACCAGGGAGAAAAGACGCAAGAATATACGACATGGCGCGGCGGGGCCGCGCGCAAGCAGGCAAGACGATAGCAGGGAATCGACGCCCGGTATTATAGGAGCCATGAATCCCGTTACACCCGCCCCCGCCGGCCCGGCCGGCAACGATCCGCGCCTGGCGCTGCTGACCGCCTGGCTGCGCGCCCTGCCGGCCGGACTCGGCCTGGACCCCGGCACCGTGCGCCCGGCTTCCAGCGACGCCAGCTTCCGCCGCTACTTCCGCGTCGACGCCGCCGGCCGCACCCTGGTCGCGATGGACGCCCCGCCCGGCCGCGAGGACTGCCGCCCCTTCCTGCACGTGGCCGGCCTGCTGCGCGCCGGCGGCCTCAACGTGCCGGAAGTGCTGGCGCAAGACCTGGAACAGGGCTTCCTGCTGCTGTCCGACCTGGGCCACACCACCTACCTGGCGCATCTGCAGGCCGGCTCCACGCCGGCGCGCATCCACCAGCTCTACCTGGACGCGCTGGCCGCGCTCACGGCCATCCAGCGCTGCGCCACCGACGGCCTGCCGCGCTACGACCACGCCCGCCTGGAAACCGAGCTCGGCCTGTTTCCCGAGTGGTACGCCGCGCGCCATTGCGGCATGCCGCTGGGCGAGGCGGACCTGGCCGAGCTGCATGGCGTATTCCGCATCCTGATCGACGCCAACCTGGCGCAGCCGACGGTCCTGGTGCACCGCGATTTCCATTCGCCCAACCTGATGATCACCGACCTGCCCGGCGCGCCGGCGGCCTATGGCCCCAATCCCGGCGTGCTCGACTTCCAGGACGCGGTGGCCGGCCCCATCACCTACGACCTGGCCTCGCTGCTGACCGACGCCCGCACCACCTGGGACGAACCGCAGCAGCTCGACTGGGGCATCCGCTACTGGGAAATGGCGCGCAAGGCCGGCCTGCCGGTGCCGGCCGACTTCGCCGATTTCCACCGCGCCTACGAATGGATGGGGCTGCAGCGCAACCTGCGCATCCTGGGCGTGTTCGCGCGGCTGTCGCACCGCGACGGCAAGCACGGCTACCTGGACCACATGCCGCGCGTCAACGGCTACGTGCGGCAGGTGGCCGAGCGCTACCTGGCGTTCAAGCCGCTGGTGCGCCTGCTCGACAGGCTGAAATGAACCCACCCCCTACGCGCTTCGCGCGCCCCCTCAAGGGGGCGGCACTGGCGGACCGGCAAAGCCGGATCCGCTGTGCCCTGGATCGGCAGCAGCTTCATGCGGCGCGGGTCGTGCGCAGCACGGCGGAGAACTGAGATGCGCGCCATGATCCTGGCCGCCGGCCGCGGCGAACGCATGCGGCCGCTGACCGACACCACGCCCAAGCCGCTGCTCGAAGCCGGCGGCAAGCCGCTGATCGTCTGGCACATCGAACGGCTGGCCGCCGCCGGCCTGCGCGACATCGTCGTCAACCACGCCTGGCTGGGCGCGCAGATCGAGGCGCGGCTGGGCGACGGCGGCCGGTGGGGCGTGCGGCTGCGCTACTCGCCCGAAGCCGTCGCGCTCGAAACCGCCGGCGGCATCGCCCAGGCGCTGCCGCTGCTGGGGGAAGACCCCTTCCTCGTCATCAACGGCGACATCTGGTGCGACTGGGCCCCTGCCGGCGCCGCCGCGGCCGCCCGCCGGCTCGACGCCGAATCGCGCCAGGCCTGGCTGCTGCTGGTCGACAACCCGCCCCACCACCCCGACGGCGATTTCGAACTCGGCGCCGACGGCTCGGTGCGGCCGGGCGCCGATGCCCCTCGCCTGACCTTCGCCGGCATCGGCGTCTACCGGCCAGCGCTGTTCGAGCGGGTGCCGCGCGGCGCCCCGGCCCGCCTGGCGCCGCTGCTGGTCGACGCGATGCGGCGCGGCGCCGTGGCCGGCCAGCGGCATACGGGCCGCTGGGTGGATGTCGGCACCCCCGAGCGACTGGCCCACCTGGACGAGGAGTTGCCTCCCCCTGGCGGACCGGCGGAGCCGGATCCGCGGCGTCCTGGTTAGGGGCGGCGGCACTACAATGAGGGCCCGCGCCTTCAACGCTGCATGGATTCTCCGCCATGAGTCTTCCCGTCCAGGACATCGCCCCCTTCGTCGAACGGCGCCGGCAGGTGCTGCGCGCCATGCACGCCCGTGGCGGCGGCATCGCGATCCTTCCCACCGCGCGCGAGGCCATCCGTAACCGCGATGCCGACTACCCCTATCGGCACGACAGCGACTTCTATTACCTGACCGGCTTCATCGAGCCCGAAGCCTGGCTGGTGCTGATCGCCGGCGAACGCGACCGCGCGCTGCTGTTCTGCCGCGACAGGAATCTGGAACGCGAGATCTGGGACGGCTACCGCGTCGGCCCCGAAGCCGCCCGCGAGCGCTTCGGCTTCGACGAAACCTTTGCGGTCGACACGCTCGACGCCACGCTGCCGGGGTTGCTGGCCAACCAGCCGGCGCTGTACGTGCCGCTGGCCGACGACCGCCGCTTCGACCTGCGCCTGCGCGGCTGGCTCGACGGCGTGCGCCGGCTGGCGCGCAGCGGCGCCAGCGCGCCGGCCGCCCTGCACGACCTGCGGGCGCTGGTGGCCGAGATGCGGCTGATCAAAGACGCCAGCGAAATCGCCACCATGCGCGCCGCGGCCGAAATCTCCGCCGCCGCCCACGTGCGGGCCATGCGCACGGCCCGCCCCGGCCAGCACGAATACGAGGTGGAGGCCGAGCTGCTGCACGAATTCCGCCGCCGCGGTTCCCAGGCGGTGGCCTACAACTCCATTGTCGCCACCGGCGCCAACGGCTGTGTGCTGCACTACCGCGCCGGCGACGCCGTGCTGCAGGACGGCGACCTGCTGCTGATCGATGCCGGCTGCGAACTCGACGGCTACGCTTCCGACATCACCCGCACCTTCCCGGTCAACGGCCGCTACAGCGGCCCGCAGCGCGCGCTGTACGACCTGACGGTGGCCGCGCAGGCCGCCGCCGCCGCGCTGACCCGCCCCGGCGCGCGCTGGAACGAACCGCACGAGGCCGCGGTGCGCGTGCTGGCGCAGGGCATGATAGACGAAGGCCTGCTGTCCGGCTCGCTCGACGGCGTGATCGAATCCCAGCAGTACACCCGCTTCTACATGCACAAGACCGGCCACTGGCTGGGCATGGACGTGCACGACGTGGGCGACTACCGCGACCCGGCCGCGGGCGGCGCGCAGCGGCCCTGGCGCGCGCTGGCGCCCGGCATGGTGCTGACCATCGAGCCCGGCATCTACGTGCGCCCCGCCGACGACGTGCCCGAACGCTTCTGGAACATCGGCATCCGCACCGAAGACGACGCGGTGGTCACCGCCGACGGCTGCGAGCTGATCACCCGCGGCGTGCCGGTCGACGCCGCCGAGATCGAAGCGCTGATGCGCGGATGATGGCGGCGATACTCCCCGTGCCGGCGCAATCCGGCGTCGCCGGCGGCCCGCCCCCCGCCGCGGCCGCCGACCTCACCATCATCGGCGGCGGCCCGGTCGGCATGGCGCTGGCCCTGTTGCTCGCGCGCGACGCACGCGAACCGGGGCGTATCGTGCTGTGCGCGGCCGAACGCGCCGCCGGCGCCGCCGCGGCCGACCCGCGCGTGCTGGCGCTCAACCACGGCAGCCGCGTGCTGCTGCAAGCGCTCGGCGCCTGGCCGGCCGGCGGCGCCGACATCCTCGACATCCACGTCTCGCAGCGCGGCCGGCTCGGCCGCACGCACATTTCCCACAGCGACTTCGGCGTGCCCGCGCTCGGCACCGTGGTGCGCTACGGCGCGCTGGCCGACGCGCTGGCCCAGGCCGTGGCGCGCAGCGGCGTCGCCGTCCGCCACGGTACGGCCCGCATCGCCGCCCAGGAGGAATCCGTCGTCCTGGTCGAACAGGACGGCGCGGGCTGGCCGACCGCGGTCTGCGTCCAGGCCGAAGGCGGCGCCTTCGGCGAGCAGGCCCGCGGCGACGTCCACCGCCGCTACGGCCAGCATGCGGTGCTGGGCAGCGTGCTGGCCGCGCGGCCGCGCGCCGGCTGGGCCTGGGAACGCTTCACGCGCGAAGGGCCGCTGGCGCTGCTGCCGTACCCGGCCGCGCCCGGCGCGGCGCCCGACCCGCGCCGCCACGCGCTGGTCTGGTGCTGCGCGCCCGACCGCGCCCAAGCGCTGTGCGCGCTGGACGATGCGGCGTTCGCGCACGAACTGAACCATGCCTTCGGCGAGCGGCTGGGCCGGCTGGCGCCGGCCGGACCGCGCCACGCCAGCCCGCTGGGCATGAACCTGCGCCGCGAACCGGTCCACGGCCGCGCGGTGGCCATCGGCAACGCCGCCCAGACCCTGCATCCGGTGGCCGGCCAGGGGCTGAACCTGGGCCTGCGCGACGCCGCCCGCCTGGCGCAAACGCTGGCGCCGTGGCTGAACGCCACCGCCGGCGATCCGCGCCCGGCGCTGGCCCGCTACGCGGCCGCCCGCCGCGCCGACCGCTGGCTCACCGCCGGCCTGACCGACTTCCTGCCGCGCGTCTTCGCCTCCGGCCTGCCGCCGGTCGAGCACGCCGCCGGACTGGCCCTGCTCGCGCTCGACGCCTCGGCCGCGCTGCGCCGCCCGCTGGCGCGCCATCTGCTACAGGGATTACGAGCGTAGCCCGCCGCGCGAGGATGCGGAGCCTGCGCTCCACCGCCTCGCCCGGTAGCGGTACAATCCCTCCCCTTTCCCATTCTTCCTAGTCACCGCGGCCCGCGCCTGCAGCAGGAGCGAGCGGCCGCCTTTCCGCCATGCGCATCGGTCCCTACGAACTGCCGAACAACGTCTTCGTCGCGCCGATGGCGGGCGTGACCGACCGCCCGTTCCGGCAGCTGTGCAAGCGTCTGGGCGCGGGCCACGCGGTCTCGGAAATGGCGGCCAGCAACCCGCGCCTGTGGCACAGCGTCAAGACCTCGCGCCGGCTCGACCACCAGAGCGAAAGCGAACCGGTGGCGGTGCAGATCGCCGGCGCCGACCCGGCCATGATGGCCGAGGCGGCCGTGTTCAACATCGAGCGCGGCGCCCGCATCATCGACATCAACATGGGCTGCCCGGCCAAGAAGGTATGCGACGTGGCCGCCGGCTCGGCGCTGCTGCGCGACGAAGAACTCGTGGCCCGCATCGTCGGCGCCGTGGTCGAGGCCTGCGCGCCGCGCGGCGTGCCGGTCACGCTCAAGACCCGCACCGGCTGGCGGCGCGCCGAACGCAACGCGCTGCGCGTGGCGCGCCGGGCGCAGGAACTCGGCATCGCGGCGCTGGCGCTGCACGGCCGCACGCGGGAAGACCTCTACCAGGGCGCCGCCGAGTACGACACCATCGCGCAGGTGAAGGCGGCGCTGGCGATCCCGGTGATCGCCAACGGCGACATCGACTCGCCGGAAAAGGCAAAAGCGGTGCTCGACGCCACCGGCGCCGACGCCGTCATGATCGGCCGCGCCGCCCAGGGCCGGCCATGGCTGTTTCGCGAGATCGACCACTACCTGCGCACCGGCCACCGGCTGCCCGGCCCCACCCTCGACGAAATGCGCGCGCTGCTGCTCGAGCATCTCGACGACCACTATCGCTTCTACGGCGAATTCACCGGCGTGCGCACGGCCCGCAAGCACATCGGCTGGTATCTGGGGGGCCTGCCGGGCGGGCGCGAGTTCTGCGCCCGCATGAACCTGATCGACAACACCCGCGACCAATGGCAAGCCGTCGCCAGCTGGTTCGACCAGGCGCGGGAAGCCGGCGCAACGAGGCTGGCCGCCTGAGCACGCAAGAAGGAAAAACAATGAAAGAACATACGTTGGAAGAGTGCGTGCGGCATACGCTGGAACGCTACTTCCGGGATCTCGACGGCGAAAGCCCCAGCTGCATCTGGGACATGGTCCAGACGGCGATTGAACGGCCGATGCTGGAGGTCGTGCTGCAGCGCGCGCAAGGCAACCAGTCGCGCGCGGCCGACATGCTGGGCATCAATCGCAATACACTGCGCAAGAAGCTCGACCATTACCAGATCAAGTTCTGACCGGCCCCCGCGAGGCACCGCCCCCACCGTCCATAACGACCACACCATGACCATCGAACGCGCCCTCATCTCCGTTTCCGACAAATCCGGCATCGTCGACTTCGCCCGGGCGCTGGCCGAACGCGGCGTGCAACTGCTGTCCACCGGCGGCACGGCCAAATTGCTGGCGCAGGCCGGCCTGCCGGTACAGGAAGTGTCCGACTACACCGGCTTTCCCGAAATGATGGACGGCCGCGTCAAGACGCTGCACCCGAAAATCCACGGCGGCCTGCTGGCGCGCCGCGACGATCCGGCCCATCTCGACGCCATCGCCGGCCACGGTATCGGCCGCATCGACCTGCTGGTGGTCAACCTCTACCCCTTCCGCGAAGCCGTGGCGCGCCCCGACTGCAGCTTCCAGGACGCCATCGAGAACATCGACATCGGCGGCCCGGCCATGCTGCGCGCCGCCGCCAAGAACCACGGCACCGAGGCCGGCGGCGTGGCGGTGGTGGTCGACCCGGCCGACTACCCGCGCGTGCTGGAAGAACTGGATCGCGACGGCCGCACCTCGTACGCGCTGCGGCTCGACCTGGCCAAGAAGGTCTTCGCCCATACCGCCGCCTACGACGGCGCGATCGCCAACTACCTGACCAGCCTGGTCGACGCCCCGGCCCAGGACGCCGTGCCCGAGCGTGCCGCCTATCCCGACGTGCTGACCATCCAGGCGCGCAAGGTGCAGGCCATGCGCTACGGCGAAAACCCGCACCAGTCGGCCGCCTTCTACAAAGACGCGGCGCCCGGCGCGGGCCTGCTGGCCAACTACCGCCAGTGGCAGGGCAAGGAACTGTCGTACAACAACATCGCCGACGCCGACGCCGCCTGGGAATGCGTGCGCAGCTTCGACACGCCGGCCTGCGTCATCGTCAAGCACGCCAATCCCTGCGGCGTGGCGGTGGGCGCCGGCCCGCTGGAGGCCTACCGCCAGGCCTTCAAGACCGACCCCACTTCCGCCTTCGGCGGCATCATCGCCTTCAACCGCGCGGTCGACGCCGACACCGCGCGCGAGGTGGCCAAGCAGTTCGTCGAAGTCGTGCTGGCGCCTGCCTATGAAGACGGCGCGCGCGAGGTCTTCGCCGCCAAGCAGAACGTGCGGCTGCTCGAAGTGCCGCCCGGCGACGCCATCAACCCGATCGACGTCAAGCGCGTGGGCGGCGGCTGGCTGGTGCAGCAGCCCGATGCGTACAACGTGCCGCGCGACGCGCTGCGCGTGGTCACCCGCAAGGCGCCCACCCCGCAGCAGATGGACGACCTGATGTTCGCCTGGAAGGTGGCCAAGTTCGTCAAGTCCAACGCCATCGTGTTCGCCGGCAACGGCATGACGCTGGGCGTGGGCGCCGGCCAGATGAGCCGGGTCGACTCGGCCCGCATCGCCTCGATCAAGGCGGCCAACGCCGGCCTCACGCTGCAAGGCTCGGCGGTCGCCTCCGACGCCTTCTTCCCGTTCCGCGACGGCCTGGACGTGGTGGTCGACGCCGGCGCCGGCTGCGTGATCCAGCCCGGCGGCAGCATGCGCGACGCCGAAGTCATCGCCGCCGCCGACGAACGCGGCATCGCGATGGTCCTCACCGGCACCCGCCACTTCCGGCACTGATGAGCCCCCCCCTACACGCTTCGCGCGCCCCCCAGGGGGCGGCACCGGCGGACCGGAAGGAAAGCCCCCCCCCGGGCGGCCTTCGGCCGCTCCCCCCCAAGGGGGCGGCACCGGCGGACCGGCGGAGCCGGATCCGCGGTGCCCTGGATAGAGCGGCGCGGGATGAGGCGCCGGGGCGGGCGCGTGGCGTTATGGGGCATCGGGATCATGCGCATACTTGGGGTTGATCCGGGCCTGCGGCGCACCGGCTTCGGCGTGATCGAGGTCGAGGGCGCCCGGCTGCGCTACGTGGCCAGCGGCACGATCGTCGTGCCGGCGGACTCGGACTTGTCGGTGCGGCTGAAGGTGATCCTGGATAACTTGCGCGACATCGTGCGCGATACCTCGCCCCAGGCGGCCGCTATCGAGAAGGTGTTCGTCAACGCCAACCCGCTGTCCACCCTGCTGCTGGGCCAGGCGCGCGGCGCGGCGCTGTGCGCGCTGGCCGACAGCGGGCTGGGCGTGCACGAATACACGGCGCTGCAGATCAAGAAATCGGTGGTCGGCACCGGCCGCGCCGCCAAAACCCAGGTGCAGGCCATGGTGCAGCACCTGCTTGCCTTGAACGGCGCGCCGGCCGCCGACGCCGCCGACGCCCTTGGCTGCGCCATCTGCCATGCCCACGTGGCGCCGCTGGCCGAACGGCTGCGCGGCGCCGCCGTGCTCGACCAACCCGCCTTCGGCCGCCGCGGCACCCGCCTGCGCGCCGGCCGTATGCTCGGAAGCCCCTGACGCCATGATCGGACGCCTGACCGGCACCCTCGTCGAAAAACTGCCCCCCACCATCTGCGTCGACGTGGGCGGCGTCGGCTACGAACTCGACGTGCCGATGAGCACGCTGTACGCGCTGCCCGAAACCGGCGCCCGCGTCACGCTGCTGACCCACCTGGCCATCCGCGAAGACGCCCACGTGCTGTACGGCTTCGCCACCGCGGCCGAACGCGCCACCTTCCGCGAATTGATCAAGGTCAGCGGCGTGGGCGCCCGCATCGCGCTGGCGGTGCTGTCGGGCATGACCGTGGCCGAACTGTCGCAGGCCGTCACGCTGCAGGAGGCCGGCCGGCTCACGCGCGTGCCAGGCATCGGCAAGAAGACCGCCGAGCGCCTGCTGCTCGAACTGCGCGGCAAGCTCGGCGCCGACCTCGGCCCCGCGCACGCCGCGGCCCCCGACGGCCAGGCCGACGTGCTGAACGCGCTGGCCGCGCTGGGCTACTCCGACCGCGAGGCGCTGGCCGCGGTCAAGACGCTGCCCGCCGGGGTGGGCGTATCGGAAGGCATCAAGCTGGCGCTGAAGGCCCTCGCCCGCTGAGCCGGCGATAACCCCTATACTGGTCGCCAGCAGACTCACACGACCCCATGGCCATCCAGTCCGACAAACTCCACGCCCGCGACGACGGCGCGCCGGATACCCGGGTGATCTCCCCCCGCGCCGCCTCGCCCGGCGAGGAGGCGATCGAACGCGCGCTGCGCCCCAAGGCGCTCGACGAATACGTCGGCCAGCGCCGCATCCGCGACCAGCTCGAAATCTTCATCGCCGCCGCCCGCCAGCGCGGCGAATCGCTCGACCACGTGCTGCTGTTCGGCCCGCCCGGCCTGGGCAAGACCACGCTGGCCCACATCGTCGCGCGCGAAATGGGCGTGCAGCTGCGGCAGACCTCCGGTCCGGTGCTCGAACGCCCGGGCGACCTGGCCGCGCTGCTCACCAACCTGGAACGCAACGACGTGCTGTTCATCGACGAGATCCACCGGCTGTCGCCGATCGTCGAAGAAATCCTGTACCCGGCGCTGGAAGACTTCCAGATCGACATCCTGATCGGCGAAGGCCCCGCCGCGCGCAGCGTCAAGCTCGATCTGCAGCCCTTCACGCTGGTGGGCGCCACCACGCGCGCCGGCATGCTCACCAACCCGCTGCGCGACCGCTTCGGCATCATCGCCCGGCTGGAGTTCTACACGCCCGACGAACTGGCCGCCATCGTCACGCGCAGCGCAAGCCTGCTCAACGCCCGCATCGGCAACGACGGCGCCCACGAGATCGCGCGCCGCTCGCGCGGCACCCCGCGCATCGCCAACCGCCTGCTGCGGCGGGTGCGCGACTACGCCGAGGTCAAGGCCGGCGGGCGCATCGACGCCGGCGTGGCGCAGGCGGCGCTGTCGATGCTCGACGTCGATCCCGCCGGGCTCGACGTGATGGACCGCAAATTATTGGAGGCCGTGGTCCACAAATTCGACGGCGGCCCGGTAGGCCTGGACAGCCTGTCGGCGGCAATAGGCGAAGAACGCGACACCATCGAAGATGTGATCGAACCCTACCTGATCCAGCACGGCTACCTGCAGCGCACCTCGCGCGGCCGGGTGGCCACCCAGGGCACCTACCGCCACCTGGGGCTGGTACCGCCGTCGGCGGCGGGCGGGGGCGGCCTGTTCGATTGACGCCGCGCGCGGGCAAACAAAAACCCGCGCCGGGCATACCCCGGTTCGCGGGTTTTTTCGTGCGGGAGCACGATCTGGAGGACCGCCGGCGGCGATGCCGCAACGGCCCGGAAAAGGGCGGAAGCGTCGACAGATCCCAGACGGCGCCACCCACGCACCCGAAGCCGGCCAGGCTCACGATCAACGCTTCCTGTTGGTCAGACGCAGCCGGGCCGCCAAAGTTTCCCGCTTTACACGCCGTCACATTTCATGCCGATCGACGCACGCGCGGGTCGCTGGCGGCGGCCGGGTTGATTACAATTCCGATGCGCCGCGGCCCGCCCGCCGCAACGCAGCATGCGCCGCTACCACTCTGAACGTTCACTGAAAGGCACTTCCGCAGTGTTCCCCTCCGCCACGGCCGATGCCCTGTTTACCGTCCGCGTGTACTACGAAGATACCGACGCGGGCGGCGTCGTGTACTACGCCAACTACCTCAAGTTCTTCGAGCGCGCGCGCACCGAATGGCTGCGCGAACTCGGCTTCGAACAGCAGCGCCTGGCCGAGCAGGCCCGGCGCATTTTCGTCGTGCGCGGCCTCGACATGCAGTACCGCCGCCCGGCCCGGCTCGACGACGCGCTCACCATCCGCAGCCGCGTGGCGCGGCTGGGGCGGGCCTCGATGGACTTTTCGCAGTCGTGCGAACGCGGCGATGAACTGTTGGCGGCCGGGCAGGTCCAGGTAGGCTGCATCGACCGCGTCACCTGGCGCCCCGCGCCGCTGCCGGAAGATCTGGCCAGGGCCCTGGCGCCGCTCGCTCTAGAATCACAGGCGGCGGCCTTCTGAAGCCGGCGCCTTTCCTCCCAGTTTTCCCAGCCCATTCCGGTTTGCTAAAGGACTTTGCATGAACGTCAACCAGGACATGTCGATCCTGTCCCTGATCCTGCAGGCTAGCTTCACGGTACAGATAGTGATGGCGATCCTGGCGGTCGTCTCGCTGATGTCCTGGACCTACATCTTCCGCAAGAGCTTCGCGATCAAGCGCGCCAAGAGCCAGACCGACCGCTTCGAGGCCGACTTCTGGTCCGGCGGCGACCTCACCATGCTGCACCAGGCCGTCTCCACCCGCCGCTTCGAACACGGCGCGCTGGCCCGCATCTTCGAGGCCGGCATGTCGGAGTTCCTGAAAGGCCGCCAGAGCAAGCTGACCGACGTCAACACCCTGCTCGACGGCGCGCGCCGCGCGATGCGCGCGGCCTACCAGCGCGAGATGGACTCGCTCGAATCGCACCTGAGCTTCCTGGCCTCCACCGGCTCGGTCAGCCCCTACGTCGGCCTGTTCGGCACGGTGTGGGGCATCATGCACGCCTTCCGCGGCCTGGCCAACGTCGAGCAGGCCACGCTGTCCAACGTCGCGCCCGGCATCGCCGAGGCCCTGGTGGCCACCGCCATCGGCCTGTTCGCGGCGATCCCGGCGGTGGTGGCCTACAACCGCTACTCGCACGACATCGACCGGCTGTCGATCCGCTTCGACAGCTTCATCGACGAGTTCCTGAACATCCTGCAAAGACAGGTGCGCTGATGCCCTCGATGCGCTCCCGCGGCCGCAGCGGCCGCCGTTCGATGAACGAGATCAACGTCGTGCCGTACATCGACGTCATGCTGGTGCTGCTGGTGATCTTCATGGTCACCGCGCCCATGGTGTCGCCCGGCGTGATCGACCTGCCGCGCGTCGGCAAGGCCTCGCAGGTGCCGGTCAAGCCGCTGGAAGTCGTGCTGGCGGCCGACGGCAGCGTCTCCGTCCGCGACCGCCAGCGCGGCGAAAGCCAGCCGCGCAAGATCGCGCGCGGCGAACTGGCCCGCATCGCGCGCGAGCGCCAGGAGGCCCAGCCCGGCCAGCCGGTGGTGATCTCGGCCGACCGCAAGGCCGAATACGAATCGGTGCTCAAAGTGATGGACGAACTGCAGCGCGAAGGCGTCTCGCGCGTCGGGCTGCTGGTCCGCCAGCAAGGATCCTGACCGAGCATGGCGCCCAACGATCCGAGCCGCCGCCCCGTCGACGTCCCGCCCGAACCGGGCAAGTGGCGCGCCATCGCGCTGGCGGTGCTGATGCACCTGCTGCTGCTGGCGGCGCTGATCTTCAGCCTGTCGTGGAACAACCGCACGCCGGGCCCGGTGCAGGCCGAACTGTGGACCGACCTGCCGGCGCCCAACCGTCCCGAGCCGCAACCGCAGCCCGAGCCCACGCCCCAGCCCGAGCCGGTCAAGCCCCCGCCCCCGCCGCCTCCACCGCCGCAACCCCAGGTCCAGCCCGACCAGCCCGACATCGCGATCGAACAGGAACGCAAGCGGCGCGAACAGGAACGGCGCGACGCCGAGCAGCGCCAGGCCGACGCGCGCGAACAGCAGCGCAAGCTGGAACAACAGCGCGAGCAGGCCGAAAAGGCCGCGGCCGAGAAAGCGGCTGCCGACAAGGCGGCGGCCGCGAAAAAAGCCGCCGCTGAAAAGGCCGCAGCCGACAAGGCTGCAGCGGAAAAAGCCGCGGCGGAAAAAGCGGCCGCCGACAAGAAGGCCGCCGCTGAAAAGGCCGCAGCCGACAAGAAGGCGGCCGCCGAAAAAGCCGCCGCCGCCGAACGCGACCGCAAACTGCGCGAAGCTTTCCGCAACGACACCGCGCGCGCCGCCGGGCTCGAAGGCGGGCGCGCGGGCGGCACCGCCGACCGCAACCAGGCCGGCGGCGCCGGCGGCAACCCGGGCTATGCCGACCTCGTGCGCGCTTGCATCAAACCCGGTGTAGTCTATAGTCCCTCCGGCGACGCCTCGGGCGGGAACCCGACTGCCGTCTTCCAGGTCCAGTTGCTACCCTCCGGCTCTCAGGCGGGCGCGCCGACGCTGAAACGTTCGTCCGGGATACCGGCCTTCGACCGCGCGGTCGAGACCGGCATCAGGCGCTGCGACCCGTTCCCGCGCCCGCCGTCCGGCCGCTTCGAGTCCAACATAGAAGTTCAATATCGGATGTTCGACTGATGACACCTGCTTTCCATGCCTCCCTGCCCGACGGCGCCGCCGCGCCCCGCCTCTTCCGCGGCGTCCACCGCCTGCTTAGGCTCGGCATGCTGGCGCTGGGCGCAGCCGCCGGCGCGCTGCTCGCGCCCGCCGCGCAAGCGCAGCTGACGGTCCAGATCTCGGGCGTCGGCGCCAGCCAGTACCCGGTAGCCGTCGCCAACTTCGAATCGGCCGACCAGCAAGGCAAGGCGGTGGCCGACATCATCCGCGCCGACCTCGGCCGCACCGGCCTGTTCAAGCTTATCGACACCGGCGACACGCCGCTGTCCGAATCGGCGATGATCGGCTTCGCCGCCTGGAAGACCCGCGGCGCCGACTCGCTGGCGGTCGGCAGCGTGCAGCGCGCGGCCGACGGCCGGACGGACGTCCGCTACCGCCTGGTCGACACCGTCAAGGAAGCGCAGATGGACGGCGTGGCGTTCTCGACCTCGCCGGCCGAAATGCGCCGCACCGCGCACCAGATCGCCGACCGCATCTACGAAAAGCTGACCGGCGACCGCGGCGTGTTCGCCACACGCATCGCCTACGTGCTCAAGCGCGGCGACATCTACGAACTGCAGATCGCCGACGCCGACGGCCAGAACGCCCAGACCGCGCTGCGTTCGCGCGAACCCATCATCTCGCCGGCATGGTCGCCCGACGGCTCGCGGCTGGCCTATGTCAGCTTCGAATCGCGCAAGCCCGTGGTGTATGTACACACCATCGCCACCGGCCAACGCATTCCGGTAGCCAATTTCAAGGGCAATAACAGCGCGCCGGCCTGGGCGCCGGACGGCAGCCGGCTGGCGGTGGTGCTCACCCGCGACGGCCTGTCGCAAATCTACCTGCTCAACGCCGACGGCTCCGGCCTGCGGCGGCTCACCCAGTCGCCCGGCATCGACACCGAGCCCACCTTCACGCCCGACGGCCGCGCCATCCTGTTCACCAGCGACCGCGGCGGCAGCCCGCAGATATACCGCCTGAACCTCGACACCAATCAAGTCGAGCGCGTCACCTTCAAAGGCAATTACAATATCTCACCCAAATTGTCGCCCGATGGCAAAACCTTGCTGTACGTTACCCGCCGCACCGGCTACCAGATCGCGTCGCTAGACCTCGCCACGGGCAATGAATTCCTGCTCACCAATGGCGGCCGCGACGAATCTCCCAGCTTCGCGCCCAACGGCAAGATGATTCTCTACGCTACCGCGCAAGGCGGACGCGGCGTGCTCGCCGCGGTATCGAGCGATGGCCGCGTCACGCAGACGCTATCGGTATTGAGCGGCGACGTCCGCGAACCCACTTGGGGGCCCTTCCTGAATAATTAGAACCGGCCCGTCATGGGCGGTGTCGCGCCGCCGCATCGTTGTCACCTCTTGCTACGATCCAGCGCGCTCGCTCCATGTAACACTTCCGAGGTGTAACGATTTGGTCGGTACGGCAGATTATTACTCCACTTTTTTCGGAACCACCCCCAAGGAAAAAAACATGTCCAACAGCGCACTCAAACTGCTTGCCGCCGTGGGTATCGCCCTCGCGGTCACTGCTTGCAGCAGCCCGGTCAAGCTCGACGAAAATGCCGGCGCACCGGTCGAAGACCGCAGCGCCATGACCAACCCCAATGCCAACGCCAACGGCGTGGCGCGGGTCGACACGACGCAGCAAGGGCTCGATCCGCTCAACGATCCGAAGGGCGTGCTCGCGCAGCGTTCGGTCTATTTCGATTTCGACAGCTACACCGTCAAGGATGAATACCGCCCCGTGATCGAAAACCACTCGCGCTACCTGTCGGCCCATCCCGACCGCAAGGTCGTGATCGAAGGCAATACCGACGATCGCGGCAGCAGCGAGTACAACCTGGCGCTCGGCCAGCGCCGCTCCGAGGCCGTCCGCCGCGCCATGGTTCTGCTGGGCGTGCGCGACAACCAGGTCGAAGCCATCAGCTACGGCAAGGAAAAGCCGAAGGCCACGGGCAGCGACGAAGCCTCGCGCGCCGAAAACCGCCGCGCCGACATCGTCTACCGTTAAGGATCTGCCGCAATGACGTTTCGCGCTTCCTGCCGCGCAGCGGCCATCGCCGTCGGCCTGGCCGCGGCGATGGCCAGTTTCCAGGCGCCCGCCGCGTTGTTTTCCGACGACGAGGCGCGCCAAGCCATCATCGACCTGCGCAAGGAAGCGCGCGACCGCGCCGACCAGCAGGCCAAGCAGCTGAGCGATGCGCTGGCCCGCATCGAAAACAACCAGCGCGCCCAGCTGCAACTGGCCGACCAGATCGACCAGTTGCAGCAGGAAATCGCCAAGCTGCGAGGCCAGATCGAAATCCTCACCAAACAGGTTGCCGACACCCAGCAGGCGCAGAAAGACCTGTACCTCGACATCGACACCCGCCTGAAACGGATCGAGCCGCAACAGGCATCGATCGACGGCCAGGAAGCGATGGTGGACCCGAACGAAAAACGTTCGTACGACGCCGCCATCGACCTGTTCCGCAACGGCAATTACACCGACGCCATTCCCGCCCTCTCGGCCTTCCTGCGCCAGTATCCGCAAAGCCCTTACGCGCCGGCCGCGCAGTTCTACGTCGGCAGCAGCTACTACGCGCTGAAGGACTACAAGTCCGCCATCGCGCAGCAGCAGGCGCTGGTCAAGAACTACGCCACCAACGTGCGGGCGCCCGACGCCCTGCTGGTGATCGCCGGCAGCCAGGTCGAACTCAACGACCGCCGCGGGGCCCGGGCCACGCTTGAACGGATCCTGCGGGATTATCCGGGTACACCGGCGGCGCAGACGGCGAAGGATCGGCTGGATCTGCTCAAGTGAAACAAGAGCCGTCCATCGGTGCGCTGACACGTTGGAGCGGCTCCTCTTGTTTGACAGGCCCATTCTGCGCTGCCATAATTAAAAGCTTCGGGTCGTTAGCTCAGCTGGTAGAGCAGCGGACTTTTAATCCGTTGGTCGTGGGTTCGAATCCCGCACGACCCACCATTTCAAAAGGCTTCGCTCGTCGAAGCCTTTCTTCCTTCAATGACTAGCTCACTGTTGATCACGGGGGGCGCCGGATACATCGGCTCGCATACGCTGGTAGAGCTGATCGCGACCGGGCACCGGCTTGTCGTTCTGGACAATTTCTCCAACAGCTCGCCCAAAGTCCTGCGCCGGGTGGAAGAATTAACCGGTACCCAGATAGAGCACGTGCCCGGCGATATTCGGGATGCCGCCACGCTGGATACCGTATTCCAGCGGGCTGCCGATGCCGGGTATCCGGTCGATTGCGTCGTACATTTCGCCGGGCTCAAGGCGGTGGGCGAGTCGCACCGCGATCCGCTGGGCTATTACGATAATAACGTCCGGGGCAGCCTGGTCCTCCTGCAGGCGATGGACCGGGCCAATATTGAAAAAATCGTATTCAGTTCTTCGGCCACGATATACGGGCCAGGTACGCTGCCCTACGTGGAAGATTGCGTGTCGGCCCCCGCCAATCCCTATGGCAGGACCAAGGCGGTCGTGGAACAATTGCTGCGCGACTGGTGCGGCGCAGGCGCCAGGCGAACCGCCATCAATCTCCGGTATTTCAATCCCATCGGCGCCCATGTCAGCGGCCGTATCGGCGAGGCACCGCGCGGAACGCCGAACAATCTTTTCCCGTATATCACGCAGGTCGCCGTCGGCAAACGGGACAAGCTGGTCGTTTTCGGCAATGACTATCCCACCGTCGACGGGACCGGGGTGCGCGACTATATTCATGTCGTCGACCTCGCCATCGCCCACGTCCGGGCGGTCGACTACGCCCGCCGGTCGGCACCGGGCTGCACCGCCTTCAACCTGGGAACCGGCCGCGGCACCAGCGTCCTCGAGCTTATCGGCATGTTCGAAAAGACAACGGGCGTGAAGATTCCGTACGAGATCCAGTCCAGGCGCCCCGGCGACATCGCGGAGGCATGGGCCGATCCCACGCTGGCCCAGAAAACGCTGCAATGGGCCGCATCCCGGGGCGTTGAAGAAATGTGCCGCGATGGATGGCGGTGGCAGTCGCAGAATCCGGATGGCTACGGCGATTGACCCGGCTTGCGGCGCAGCCCGCATCGCCATCTTGATGTGTACCTACAACGGCCGGCATTTCCTCGAAGAACAACTCGAGTCAATTGCCCAGCAGCGCTATCGGCACTGGTGTCTGTGGGTGTCGGACGACGGATCCACCGACGGTACGGCTGAACTATTGGCTCGTTATCGGGCAACGTGGGGTGCCGACAAGATCCATATACTTAAAGGGCCATCCTGCGGGTCCGTGGCGAATTTCATGTTTCTCATTCGCCATCCTGGCATTACAGCCGACCTTTATGCCTACGCCGACCAAGACGATGTATGGCTGCCGCACAAGCTGGAGCGGGCCGCGGCGTGGTTTGACTCGCAACCGCGCAGCCGGCCGGCGCTTTATGGCACCCGAACTGAGCTAATCGACGCGCAAGGCCATAGCCTGGGATTGTCGCCCCTATTTACACGACCGCCCGACTTTCGCAATGCGCTGGTACAGACCATGGCGGGAGGCAATACTATGGTCATCAATCAGCTGGCGCGGCACTTGCTGATGCAGCTTCCTCACGACACCCTGCCGTCGTACCACGACTGGTGGACTTACATGGCGATCAGCGCGGTAGGAGGTGGACTACACTACGATCCGCGTCCTTCGCTACGCTATCGACAGCACGGCAATAACCTGAACGGCGAAAACCGCAGTTTCAGAGAACGGATGCGTCGCCTGGCCATGCTTTTGCGCGGCGATCTGCGTACTAACAACACGACCAACCTGCGCGCGCTCCGCGCCTTAAATGCGAACCTCCCGCCGGAACACAAAGACGTGCTGTGCCATTACGAAATGGTGCGCGAGGGAAATCTCCTGCAACGTCTGTACGCTCTGGCTCAGAGTGGCATTTATCGCCAATCGCGAACGCAGCAGCCTGCGCTCTATCTGGCGGCGGCGCTGCGCAGGCTATAAGATCAGCGTAACCCCAAGCGGATCATCAATTCGCCCCACAGCGTTTGGTTGCGGGCAGAACCCTTCTTCCGCAGCTCAAGGATGATCGCTTCCACCAATTCAGGCTCCACCCGGCCTTCTAGCGCCATCCGTATTTGCGGTAGGTCGAAAATCTCATGGTAGTACACGTCCCGCTTTAAAAACGGGGCGTCGAACATAGTAATCAATTGCAAACCCACTGAATGAGGGATGCTGCTTGCCTCCAACCGCTTCCGGAGTTCGTCAATTAGCACCAGGCTTCGCTCTTCGCCGTCAGGCTCCATCGAAAGAAGCGAACGCTTAAGCGGACCGAAGAAAGGATCCGAAAGCAGGTGAAAAATCCGGGGTAGTTGGAAATCCGAGCTGAAAGCCGCCAGGAATTGCTCGGTGAGGCGCTCTTTTGAATAGATAATTCGAATATTCTTCGCTTGCCGATAGAGCACCTTGCTTAGACCACACTCCCCCTTGCGGATGGCGTGAAAGCGCGAATTGTACCGGCGGTATTTCGTCCAGTAAGCGCGACAGGCCGGAGAACAGAACACGGAGGTGGCGATTTCGATGAAGAACGATCCGATGTGCCGGGCGGTCTCGGAATTCTCGCACAGGCCCACCACGTCGGCCCTTTTCACTGCCTCCTCCAGTTCACGTGTGAACTGTTCGGTAGCGCCGATCGGAAAAAAGATGCTGTCATTGACCATCAAGACTCGGTCGTATTCTGCAATCGCGTCGAATCCGATTGCCAGAATGGCATCACAGAACGATCCGAAATCGCGTCCGAAGTTGGGCCTTTTGATTCGGAAGCGGCAAAGAGAATCCAGCATCTTCTCTTGATCCGGTGGCAAATCGTGCGGGATGGAAATCGCGACGTCGTAGCCCAATGAAATGAGATACTGTAGTTCCCGAACCACGAAGGTAGAGAGCCCTCGGGGCTGGAAAATGGCGAAGAGGGCGAGTTTGTTCGAACGCCTGGGCCCCGTCTTGACCAGCTTTCCTCGCTTCAGGTGATTGAACGTCCAATATTGCAACCGGTCCAGGATCCAGACGATGAGCCTATGAATCGACGTGACCCGAATAAGTCTGGAAAGCCGGGCGATCAACTGCTGGCGAGTCATGAAATGGCGGGTCCTCAGTTAGACAGGCAGCCGAGCCGCTGCGTCATTCAGTTTTATAGACTTTTTGAGAGGTACCAACGTCGGAACGAAGCTTGATGATACGTTCCACGTCGGCATCGCCTTGCTGGGAGTCGCGCGCGGCAAATAGCGCACGCCCGCGCTCGTCCACTCCCGCAGCAGGCTGACATAGATAATAGACGGCAAAACTCTTCCGGAAAATATCCTCCGGCTGGGAAAGCGGACGGCTCATGCCATGCCACGAATTCTGGGTAGTGTCGAACAATACCGCGCGGTTGAATCTAGGCTGCACCTCCTTCTGCAAGACGCCCGGTCGCCGCTTCTGTTCATCATGGTCCCACAGGCCGAGATAACCGCCATGTTCAGCCTGCAGCCGTTCGGACAGATAGATGATGATGTTCAACTTGCGCTGGAGTCCCAGCTTGGGATGAAGAGAATAATCAAGATGGGGATTCAGGTTGCCGCCAGTGGCATGCATATGCCACCCTCCTCCGTGGAGGCCATTGTCGGCGTACAGCCGGATATCGAGAACCGGCTCGATGAGCGAGATGAATTCGCGTGAATTCAGATATGAAAACGCTTGGTACGTGAGCTTCGGGAAGGCATTCCAGTCGTTGAGGGCCTTTTTATCCTCGATCGGATTTTTGTAATAAAACCACTTCTCGCTATCATACGGCAGGAATTCTGCCTCCAACGCACGGGCCAGTTCTGGATCGAAAAAGTTATCGATGACGCAGTGGTCAAAAGGCTCCGCATTCCTGAAGCTTTGCAAGCCCGCGGCAAGCGCCTGTTTGTTGATCATTCTATAGCCTCTTACAGAATTTCGTCCGAAACGACGCGCCCGTGCTCCAGCCTTATGACCCGGTTGCATACGCGTTCAATGAGTTCGGGCTGATGGGACGCCAGCACCAGGATCCGCGCCTTGGCTATGACCTCTTCCAGGCGCCGGCTGGCCTTTTCCTGGAAGGCGGCGTCGCCCACCGACAGCCACTCATCCATCAGGAGGATGTCGGCCTCGACCGACGTCGAAATCGCGAACCCCAGCCGCATCCGCATGCCGCTGGAATAGGTCCTGATCGGCAAATTGAGATACTCGCCCAGACCGCTGTGCTCGGCAATGCTGTCCATGCGGCTACGCATCGCCGAGGGGGGAATGCCAAGATAGACGCCGCGCAGCAGGATATTCTCGTACCCCGACGCCTCATCGTCCATTCCGAGCGACACGTCGAGCAGGGAGGCGACGTGGCCTGTCATCGAGGCGGCACCGGCGGTAGGCGCGTACACGCCCGCCAGTACCTTGAGCAGCGTGCTCTTTCCCGACCCGTTGTGCCCAAGCAGGCCCAGCTTGCAGCCGGCCGGGATGTCCAGATTGATGTCGTCGAGCGCACGTATCACGGTCAGCTTGCGGGAGGAAGCCGCGAAGCGCCCGCCGGTGCCCAGGCTGATCAGCGAGCTCTTCAACGAGCGATTGGGCGTCCCGTAGAGCGGGAAATCGATGCTGACGTTGCGCAGAGTGATGGAGGCCATACCGTTGTCAAAGCCAGAAAGTGATGCGCAGCCGGTATCGCCCGAACAGCAGAAGCGCCACTGCCGAGGATACGACCATGATCAGGATGGCCCCGATCCATACCTGCAGGCCGCCGGTACTGCCGAACAGAGGCTGGCGGACGATCTCGATCAAATAGTAAACCGGATTCAGCCGGACGATCAGCGCCCGCATCCCCCCGCCGAGGATGTCGGCCTTCCAGAAAATCGGCGAAAGGAAAAAGAGTATCTGCAAGACCGACGACACGACTTGATTCAAGTCACGGAAACGGGTGCAGAGAACGCCGATCGTCAGCGACATCGAGAACAGCGTGATCGTGAGGATGACGAAACCCGGTATCAGCAACAGGACATTGGCCGAGAAGTTGAACCCGAACACCAGGAAGGTCACCGCGATGATCACCGCATTGTGTGCGAAGATGATGATGTTTCTTGTCAGGATGCGCAGCACACAGGATGTCAGCGGGATCCTGACCTGACGCAGGATATTCTCGAACTGGGTGAAAGAAGTCACCGCCTCGTTGATCTGGCCGGAGAACAGAAGCCAGAACACCTGCCCCACGGCAAAGTGGGGCAGGTAATCCGAAATGCTGCTCTTGAATATGCCGGCATAAAGAAAACCCATCGATGCCACCAGGATGCCGGTACTGATCGTTACCCACCAGGGCCCGAGAGTGGACCGGCGGTAACGCAGTCTTATGTCCTGCAGTCCAGCCCACAGCCAGAGCTGCGACTGAATCATCGATTGCCGAAAATCCTCGAAAGCCGAATATAGAAAAGACATAGAATGAAAAGCGATCCCTCGGGACGCCGGCTAGATTTCCTGCATGCAAAGGCGCAGGGCCTCGCGCCAGTCGGGAGCCGAGAGCCCGAAGGTCTGCCGGAAGCGGTCGCCGGCCAATCTGGAATTGGCGGGACGCCTGGCCGGAACAGGATATTCTGAAGACGGAATGCGCGTGACCGCGGGCGCGGCGGCGGCATGCTGCCGGGCAAAGATCTCTTCGGCAAAATCCGCCCACGATGCGGCCCCGGAGGCCGTCAGGTGGTAGATGCCGCTCCGCTCGGCGGCCCATTGCGCGAAGCGTTCCGCATCGCGCGGACCCTGGGCAATGGCATGCGCGGTCAACGTCGCGATCGTCCGCGCCCATGTGGGCGCCCCGATCTGGTCGGCGACGATCCTGAGCGAGGCCTGTTTCTGCGCCAGGCGCAGCATCGTCAGCAGGAAATTGGCCCCTCGGCGGCTGTACACCCAGCTGGTACGGAAGACGAAATGCGGCACGCCCGATTCCGCCAGCGCCCGCTCACCCGCCAGTTTAGACGCGCCATAGACGTTCAAGGGCGCAGTGGCGTCCGACTCGATATACGGCCCTGCCTTGGACCCGTCGAACACATAGTCGGTCGAATAATGGATGACGGTCGCATTCAGCAGCCGGGCCTCTTCGGCCAGCACCGCGGGCAAACCGGCATTGAGGTGGTGAGCCGCTGCGGCGTCGGTCTCGGCCCGGTCGACGGCGGTATAGGCGGCGGGGTTGACGATCAGGTTCGGGCGCAGATCGCGCAGGAACGATCGGACCTTCGCGAAATCCGAAAGATCGAGCTCGGCGCGCAACGGCGCACAGATCCGCCCCAATCCTTGCAGGGAACGCACAAGTTCGAAGCCGACCTGGCCGTTGGCGCCGGTAACGAACACGACAGGCTCAGCCATGATGCGCGCGCTCATTCGAACAAGTCCGCGTCCGCCAGCAGCGGCGCCCGCGCATCCTTTTCCGCCAGCAGCGGCGTGCCGGAAAACTGCCAGTCGATCCCGATGGCCGGATCGTTCCACAACACGCTGCGTTCGTGATCGCGATACCAGTAGTCGGTGGTTTTATACAGAAATTCCGCATGGTCCGACAGTACCAGGAAACCATGGGCGAAGCCTTCCGGCACCCATAGCTGGCGCTTGTTTTCGGCGGACAGCCTGACGCCGACCCAGCGGCCGAAGGTGGCGGAACTCTTGCGCAGGTCCACCGCCACATCGAGCACTTCGCCGAGCACCACCCGGACCAGTTTCCCCTGGGGATGCCTGATCTGATAATGCAGCCCCCGCAACACCCCATGCGAGGATCGCGAGTGGTTGTCCTGGACGAATTCGACGCTGCGTCCGATGGCCTGTTCGAATTCCCGGCTATTGAAGCTCTCGAAAAAAAACCCCCGGGCGTCGCCGTAGACCGCAGGCTCGATGATCTTGACGTCCGCCAGCGCGGTATCGACTACTTTGATGACCATAACACCTTGTCGCGAAGTATATTCAGCAGATACTTGCCATAGCCGTTCTTGGCCAAGGGTTGCGCGAGACTGCTCAACTGATCGGCGTCGATCCATCCGAGCCGGAAAGCGATCTCTTCGGGACAGGCCACGACCAGCCCCTGGCGCTTTTGCAACGTGGCGATGAACGTGGCGGCCTCGATCAGGGAATCGTGCGTTCCCGTGTCGAGCCAGGCATATCCGCGCCCCATGATCTCTACGTTCAACCCGCCTTGCTCGAGGTATTTGAGATTCACGTCGGTGATCTCGTATTCTCCGCGCGGCGACGGCCTGACTTCGGCCGCGATATCGCAAACCCGATTATCGTAGAAATACAGCCCCGTCACGGCATAGTTGGAACGGGGGGTGAGCGGCTTTTCTTCGATCGACAGCGCCCGGAATTCGCGGTCGAACTCGACCACGCCATAGCGCTCCGGATCCTGGACATGATAGGCAAACACCGTCGCGCCGTCGGCCCGCGCATTGGCGCGATCCAGTTGCTTGACGAGTTCGTGGCCGTAGAAAATGTTGTCGCCCAGGATGAGGGCCGACGGATCGTTGCCGATGAAGTGACGGCCGATGACGAAAGCTTGCGCCAGGCCGTCGGGCGACGGCTGCGCGGCGTACTGGAGATTGATTCCCCACTGGCTGCCGTCTCCGAGCATCGCCTCGAAGCGCGGCAGATCGGCGGGAGTGGAGATGAGAAGGATGTCCCTGATGCCCGCGATCATCAGCGTGGAAAGCGGGTAGTAGATCATGGGCTTGTCGTACACCGGCAGCAATTGCTTGGATACGACATGCGTCAACGGATACAGGCGCGTGCCGGACCCGCCGGCGAGGATGATGCCCTTGCGGCTCATGCGGCGACCCCCGCCGACCGGTCGGCATAATTCAGTTCGACCCATTTGCGATAGTCGCCCGATTTCACCCCGTTCACCCAGTCTTGGTTGGCCAGATACCATTCGACCGTCTTGCGCAGCCCCGTCTCGAACGTTTCCATGGGACGCCAGCCTAGGCTGCCCATGATTTTCCCGGCGTCGATCGCATAGCGGCGGTCATGCCCCGGCCGGTCGGTCACGAACTGGATCAGTTCCCGATACGATCCCTTGGGGGCGGGCTTCAATTCGTCCAGCAGGTCGCACAAGGTATGCACCACCTCGAGGTTGCTCTTCTCATTGCAACCTCCGACGTTGTAGGTTTCTCCGGCCGCTCCGTTCGCCAGCACTTCCCTGATTGCCGAACAATGGTCGGCCACGTAAAGCCAGTCCCGGATGTTCTGTCCGTCGCCATACACGGGCAATGGCTTGCCGCTCAAGGCGTTGTCGATCATCAACGGAATGAGCTTTTCGGGGAACTGCAGCGGCCCATAATTGTTGGAACAATTGGTGGTGAGGACAGGAAGTCCGTAGGTATGGAAGTAGGCCCTTACCAAATGATCCGAACCCGCCTTGGACGCCGAATAAGGGCTGTTTGGCGCATACGGCGTGGTTTCCGTAAAGGCCGGATCGGCCGGGCCGAGCGAGCCGTAGACTTCGTCGGTGGAAACGTGGAGAAACCTGAAGGCTTCACGCCGCTCTGCGGGCAGGGAGACGAAATAGGCCTTCGCCGCCTCCAGCAATGTGAAGGTACCGACGACATTGGTCTGCACGAACTCGGCCGGGCCATGGATCGAGCGGTCCACATGGCTTTCCGCGGCGAAATGGAGTACGGCGCGAGGCTGGAAAGTGGCCAACAGGTCGTCGACCACCTGACGGTCGCAAATATCGGCCTGCACGAACTTGTGCCGATCGTCCCCTTGCAGGCTCCTCAACGAGCCGAGATTGCCTGCATAGGTGAGCTTGTCCACATTGACGACCGGCTCGGACGTAGAACGCAGCCACTCCAGAACGAAATTTGCACCGATGAAGCCGGCGCCGCCCGTGACCAGAATCATGAACAACCCTTTCTTAAAAGCGACAGTATCGAGGTCGAGGCGCCCGCGATGGCGCATCTTCGATAAGCGGAGAACCGGCCCACATGCGCCACAATGCCAATCTGGCGCGCCGCAGTGCCATCGCACCGCCATCGGGACACGGCTCTCGGGGATCCAGGGGGCAACAATCGCCAGCGGCAGCAGAGCGTCGGTAGTCGCGTATCTTAGCCGTTTTCCAGGCCCTCACCAACTGACGGCGAGGCTCTCAGGGGCACGCCGACCGCGCTGCGCTGATGAGACGGCACGATCTGTTGCAGTGTGATTCAATTAGGCCTGAACAGAGTGCCGAGCCTGGCCGCGATGACGGCGGCCGCGCCGCTACGTGACCGCCGGAGGCCGTGTCGTGCTTCATCCCCCGCCATCGGAAGGCGCCTTCCCCGAAGCCGTCCGGCTTCCGGTGCCCGAAACGTTGTACCGCAACGCCCTCGAGTCCCTTCCCTGCGGCGCCTTCGTCTGCGACGCCCGCGGCATCTTCCGCCTGGTCAACCCCGCCTACGAACGGCTCACCGGCTACTCCGCCGCCGAACTCGTCGGCTGCCGCAGCTTCGAATCCCTGCACGACCCCGCCGAACTGGCGCGCCGCCGCGGCCAGCTGCTGTCGCGCCCCGAACTGGCCGGCACCGCGCTGGCGGGCGGCCCCTTCGGCGCCGACCTCGGTCCCGACTCCGACTGGATCTACGTCCAGCGCAACAATACCCGCATCCACGTATCGCTGGCGCTGTCGCAACTGAAAGACACACTCGGCCAGCCCGCCGGCTACGTCGGCGTCGTATTCGACAACACCCGCCGCGCCCGCCACGAGGCGCGCCTGTGGTACCTCTCCTACCACGATCCGCTCACCGGTCTGCCAAACCAGAGCCAGCTGGAAGAACACCTGGGGCTGACGATCCAGCGGCGCAGGGCCAGCGGCGAGCCGGTGCTGCTTACCTTCCTCGAGATCGACAACCTGCGCAAGCTGTACGACACGCTCGGCCAGCCCGCCGCCGAAGTGGCCGTGCGGCAGATCGCGCAGCGCCTGCGCGAGGCCTGCGAATCGCACCAGATGCTGTGCCTGGTGGGCGGCACGCAGTTCGCGATCGTGTCGGCCGGCACGGCCCGGCTCGAGCCGCAACGCGAAGCGGCCCTGCTGGCCGCCGCCAGCGAGCCGATCGATTACCTGCGCACCGCGCTGCACCTGACGGCCAGCATCGGCAGCAGCGCCTTCCCCGATTCGGGCGACGAACCCGGCACGCTGATGCGCCGCGCGCAGCTCGCGCTGAGCGCGGCGCGCACCGAAGGCGGCAATTGCGCGCGCCATTTCGACTTCAGCATGCAGACCCGGTCCGCGCACCGGCTCGACATCGAAGTGCTGCTGCGCGAAGCGCTCGCCAAGCAGCAGTTCTGGCTCGCCTTCCAGCCGCAGGTCAACCTCGCCACCGGCCGCATCATGCTGGCCGAGAGCCTGCTGCGCTGGCGCCATCCGGTGCGCGGCGCGATCGGCCCGGCCGAGTTCATCCCGGTGGCCGAAGAGATGGGCCTGATCCTGCCGATCGGCGAATGGGTGCTGCAGAACGCCTGCCGCCAGGCCGCGCGCATGGTTTCCAAATTCGGCACCGCGCCGCGCATCGCCGTCAACGTATCGCCGGTACAGTTCCGCCGGCAGGACGTGCTGGGCGTGGTCCGCCAGGCGCTCGACGCGGCCGCGCTCGATCCGCGCCATCTCGAAATCGAAATCACCGAAGGCGTGCTGCTCAACGACACCGAGCACGCGGTGGCGACACTGTCCGGCCTGCGCGAGATGGGGGTCGAGATCGCCATCGACGACTTCGGCACCGGCTACTCCAGCCTGTCATACCTGACCCGCTTCCAGGTCGACCGCATCAAGATCGACCGCTCGCTGGTCAACGCGATGACCTCGGTACGCAACGGCGACGCCATCGTCAGCGCCATCATCGCCATGGCCCATGCGCTGGACATCCGCGTCACCGCGGAAGGCGTGGAAACGCAAGCCCAGGCCGAACGGCTGCGGGCGCTGGGCTGCGACGAAGCGCAGGGCTATTGGTTCAGCCGGCCGCTGACGCCGCAGGCGCTGGAAAATACGCTGGCGCCAGTGGGCGCCTGACCCCGTCCCCAAAGCACCGGAGATAAAGCATGGAATTCCGACAACTCGGCCGCTCCGGCCTCAAAGTCCCCGCCCTCAGCCTCGGCACCGGCACCTTCGGCGGCACCAACCAGTTCTTCCAGCGCTGGGGCCAGACCCAGGTCGACGAGGCGACCCGCATGGTCGACCTCTGCCTGGACCACGGCCTGAACTTCTTCGACACCGCCGACACCTATTCGCAAGGCGCCGCGGAAGAGATCCTGGGCCAGGCGCTCAAGGGCCGGCGCGATCGCGTGCTGATCTCCACCAAGGGCACCTTCCCGACAGGCGATGGCCCCAACGACAAGGGCTCTTCGCGCTTCCACCTGATCCAGGCCTGCGAGGCCAGCCTGAAGCGCCTGCAGACGGACCACGTCGATCTCTATTTCATTCACGGCTTCGACGCCCTGACGCCGGTGGACGAAACGCTGCGCGCGCTGGACGACCTGGTCACGGCCGGCAAGATCCGCTACATCGGCGCGTCGAATTTCTCCGGCTGGCATCTGATGAAGTCGCTGGCCACGTCCGAGAAGTACGGCCTGGCGCGCTACGTGGCCTACCAGGGCTATTACTCGCTGGTGGGGCGCGACTATGAATGGGAGCTGATGCCGCTGGCGATCGACCAGGGCGTGGGCACCATGGTGTGGAGCCCGCTGGGCTGGGGCCGGCTGACGGGCAAGATACGCCGCGGCCAGACCGGGCAGGGCCGCATCGCGGCGGGCGGCGCGCAGGGCGGGCCGCCGGTTGCTGACGAGAAGCTGTATGCCGTGGTGGACGTGCTCGACGAGATCGCCAAGGCCCGCGGCAAGACCATTGCGCAGGTGGCGCTGAACTGGCTCCTGCAACGGCCCACGGTGGCCAACGTGGTGGTGGGCGCGCGCAACGAAGAACAGCTGGCGCAAAACCTGGGCGCGGTGGGCTGGTCGCTCGACACCGGCGAGATCGCCAGGCTGGATGCCGCCAGCAAGACCACGCCGGCCTATCCCTATTGGCACCAGATGGGCTTCGACGAGCGCAATCCGAAGCCGACCGCGTGGTAGCGTCCGCACCGGAATTTTGTGCGAAAGAGTAATCGCGCGGCTTCAACATGAGGCCGCGTCGATAACATTGCGATCGATGACACTCCGTCCGGCGCCAGCCGGAACCACAAGGAGGTTCGATCCGATGTCCAAGCCTGGCATTTCCGCGCCTCGGCGCATGTTCCTGCGCACCGCCCTGGCCAGCGCGCCCGCCGCGCTGGCGGCCGCCGGCGCCGCCGATGTGCTGGTCCCGGCCCAGGCCGCCGAAAACCCGCCCCCCTACACGCCGAAGTTCTTCCAGGAACCCCACTGGAGCACGCTGCAGCGGCTGGTAGACGTGCTGATTCCGCCCGGCGACGAAGGCCCGGGCGGGCTGGAAGCCGGCGTGGCCGAATTCATCGACCAGCAGATGGATACGCCCTACGGCCAGGGCAAGCTCTGGTACATGGACGGCCCGCACGATCCCAAGGCGCCGGGCAACATGGGCTACCAGCTGCCCTATGCGCCGCGCGATCTCTACCCCAAGGCCCTGGCCGCGTTCGAAGCGGCCGTGCGGCAGGCCCACGGCAAGCCCTTCGCCGAACTCGACGCCGACGCCAGGGAAGGGGCCGTGTCCGATCTCGAACAGGGCAAGCTCGCGCTGACCGACGACATTCCGGCCGCGGCGTTCTTCGCGCTGCTGCTGCAGAACGTGCACGAAGGCTATTTCTGCGATCCGGTACACGGCGGCAACAAGGGCATGGCGGCGTGGAAGATGGTGGGCTTTCCCGGCGCGCGCGGCGATTACTACGACTGGGTCGACCAGTACAGCAAGAAGTATCCGCTGGGCCCCGTTTCGATCCGCTAAGCAAGGCATTCATTCCCATGGCAGACACAACGATGAAGCCGACCGACGTCGTGATCGTCGGTTTCGGCTGGACGGGCGCGATCATGGCCAAGGAGCTGACCGAGGCCGGCCTGGCGGTGGTGGCCCTGGAGCGCGGCGCCTACCGCGACACCTATCCCGACGGCGCCTATCCGAAAACGATGGACGAACTGCCCAATCTTCAGCGCTGGAAGCTGTTCCAGAACCTGAACCAGGGCTCGTTCACCTTCCGCCACCGCCCGGGCGACACGGCCCTGCCCTATCGGCAGATCGGCGCCTTCAAGCCGGGCGCCGGCGTGGGCGGCGCCGGCCTGCACTGGTCGGGCCAGCACTGGCGCGTGCTGCCGGAAGAACTGCGCATCCGCAGCTACTACGAAGAGCGCTACGGCAAGAACTTCATCCCCGCCGACATGACGATCCAGGACTGGGGCATCACCTACGAGGAACTCGAACCCCACTTCGACTTCGTCGAGAAGATGATGGGCACCTCCGGCGGCGCCTATCGCGTCAAGGGCAAGGTGGTGAACCTGCAGGGCAACCCGTTCGAGGCCGACCGCTCCGACGATTACCCGCTGCCGCCGCAGAAAGACCACTACGCGGCCACGCTGTTCAAGGCGGCCGCGCGCGAGGTCGGCCTGCATCCGTTCTCGGAGCCGTCGGCCAACGCCTCGCAGCCCTACACCAACCAGTACGGCTGCCAGATGGGCCCCTGTACCTTCTGCGGCTACTGTTCGGGCTACGCCTGCTACAACTATTCCAAGGCCTCGCCGCAGGTCAACATCATGCCTGCGCTGCGCCGGGAAAAGAACTTCGAGCTGCGCCCCGACAGCCACGTGCTGCGCATCGAGCTGGACAGCGACCGCAAGCGCGCCACCGGCGTCACCTACCTGGACGCCTCGGGCAAGACGGTGTTCCAGCCGGCCTCGATCGTGATCGCCAGCACCTTCGCCTACAACAACGCGCGGCTGTTCCTGCTGTCGGGCATCGGCAAGCCCTACGATCCGGTCACCGGCACCGGCGTGGTGGGACGCAACCTGGCCTACCAGACCATGGCGACCATCCAGCTGTTCTACGAGCCCGGCAAGAACACCAATATGTTCATCGGCGCCGGCGGCAACGGCGTGGCGGTGGACGACTACAACGAGTTCGGCTACGACCGCGGCCCGCTGCAGTTCGTGGGCGGCTCGCCGGCGTGGTGCAACCCGGCCGGCGCCAAGCCCATCTCGGGCATCCCGGTGCCCGAGGGCACGCCGGCCTGGGGCCGCAAGTGGAAGGCGGCGGTGCGCGACAGCTTCCTGAACTACGCGTCGTTCGACATGCACGGCACCAATATGGTCTACCGCGACGTCTATCTCGATCTCGACCCGACCTACAAGGACGCCTACGGCCAGCCGCTGCTGCGCTTCACCTTCGACTGGAAGGACAACGACATCCGCATGAGCCGCTACGTGACCGGCCGCATGATGGAAGTGGCGCGCGCGATGAACCCGAAATCGATCAAGGTCACCCAGAGAAACTTCGGCGATGCCTTCGACCTGCGCCCCTACCAGACCACGCACTGGGCCGGCGGCGTGGCGATGGGCGCCGATCCGGCCACCAGCGTGGTCAACCGCTATCTGCAGAGCTGGGACGTGCCCAATGTATTCGCGGTGGGCTCGGGCGTGTTCCCGGTGGGCCTGGGCTACAACCCTACCGGCATGGCGACCGCGCTCGCGTACTGGTCGGCCAAGGCCATCCGCGAGCAGTACCTGAAACAGCCGCGCCCGCTGGTGGACGCCTGAAAGCGAGCCGACGATGAAACCCTTCCTGCGTAGGTCCATCCCGGCGCTGGCGGCTGCGGCGGTCATCGTGGCTGTTGCCGCCACCGGCCATGCCCAGCCCACCTCGGGCTCCCAGCCCATCGCGGTGGGCCGCGCCCTGCCCAACGTCAGCCTGCCGCCGCACGTGCCGCCGGCCACGCCCACGCCGGATCCCGACCTGCCCGCCTCGGCGGGCAAGGACGTGCTGCAGGGCGCCTACCTGGCGCGCATCGGCGACTGCACCGCCTGCCACACCGCCAGGAACGGCGCGCTGTTCGCGGGCGGCCTGCCGCTGGCGTCGCCGATCGGCACCATCTATTCCACCAACATCACGCCCGACAAGGAACACGGCATCGGCGACTGGAGCTACGACGATTTCGCCCGGCTGATGCGGCGCGGCATCAGCAAGGACGGCCACACCGTCTACCCCGCCATGCCCTACCCTTCGTATTCGCGCCTGACCGACGACGACCTGCGCGCGCTCTACGCCTATTTCATGCAGGGCGTGAAGCCGGTGGCCCAGGCCAACAAGAAGAACGACATCCCGTGGCCGCTGTCGATGCGCTGGCCGCTGGGCATATGGCGCACGCTGTTCGCGCCCAGGCCCGAGCCGTTCGCCGGCGATGCCGGCGCCGACGCGCAGATGCTGCGCGGCGCCTATCTGGTGCAAGGGCTGGGCCACTGCGGCAGCTGCCATACGCCGCGGTCCTTCACGATGAAGGAAAGGGCGCTGACCGACCGCGACGGCACCGCCTACCTGGCCGGCGGCCAGATCGTCGACGGCTGGACGGCGCCGTCGCTGCGCAACGAGCACGGCGGCGGCCTGGGCGACTGGAACGAGGCGGAGATCGTGGAGTTCCTGAAGACCGGCCGCAACGGGCGCACGGCTTCCTTCGGCGCGATGAACGAGGTGGTGCACGATTCCTTCCAATACCTGACCGATACCGACCTGGCCGCCGTCGCCAAGTACCTGAAGTCGCTGGCGCCCGCCAATAACGCCGCGCCCTACCGGTACGACCCGGCCGTCGCCCAGCAGCTCTACGAGGGCCATCCCGCCTCCACCGGCGCCCAGCTCTACCTGGACCGCTGCGCCGCCTGCCACCGCTCCAACGGCACCGGCAACGGCAAGGCCTTCCCCGCGCTGGCGGGCAACCCCATCCTGCAGACGGCCGATCCCACCTCGGCCATCCACATCGTCCTGTCGGGCAGCAGCCAGCCCTATACCGAGGCCGCGCCGTCCATGCTGACCATGGCGCCGTATGCCGACATTCTTTCCGACCAGCAGATCGCCGACGTGGTGACCTTCATCCAGCAGAGCTGGGGCAACCGGGGCGGCACGGCCACGGCGGACCAGGTGGCCAAGGTGCGCAAGACGGCCACGCCGGTGGAAGCGCCGCCGCCGGTGGGCCGGCGCGGCGACCGGCCGTAGCGGATGCCGGCTGGCGGCGCTCGCAAGCATCAATCGACGATGGCGGCGCCGAATGCCGATGTCGGCCTTGCCCTCGTTCTTGAAGGAATAGACGAGACTGGGCCTGAACCCACACGCGGCGGTACTGGAGATGAAATCGTCGCAAAACCGGTACAGCGCGTGGGATTTCTACCGGCCGGCTCTCGCCAGCGTCCTGCGTGCCTGCAGCACCACCGGCGCGTCGACCATCTTGCCGTCCAGCCGCACGGCCGCGCCTGCCGATGCCGCATCGGCTTCCAGAACCCGCCGCGCCCATGCCAGTTCGTCATGGCCAGGTTGCATCGCCTGGTGCACCACCGCAACCTGGCGCGGATGGATGCACAACTTCCCGCCGAAGCCGAATCGCAGCGCGCGGCGCGTGTCCCGGCGCAGGGCATCGTCATCGTCGATCGACACCGTTACGCCGTCCACCGCGGGGGCCAGCCCGTGGCATCTCGTGGCGACGGACACGGCAAAGCGAAGCGGAGCCAGCTCGGCCTGGTCCTCCGAGCACCCCATGCCCGTGTCGGCCTGGAAGTCTATATGGCCCACCACCAGCCGCAGAACGCCCTGGGCGGCGGCGATGTCGGCGAGCGAGCCATAGGCAGCCGCCGATTCGATCAGAGGCAGGATTGCCGCGCCCGGCGCCGACGACAGCACGGCACCGAGCATCGCGCCGCTGTCGGCCTTGGGTACCATGATGCCCGCCGGGGCCTCCAACCTTGCCAGCCAGCGCAGATCCTCGCGGCCTTGCGGCTCGGCTGGCGTGTTGATGCGGATTACCAACGGTACGCCCGCGTTGCGCAGCGCCGGCCACGCATCGTCGATAGACGCTCGGGCGCTTTCTTTTTCGGCCGGGGGCACGGCGTCTTCGAGGTCGAATACCACGGCATCCGCGCCGCTCTTTACCGCCTTGTCGAAACGTTCGGGCCGGTTGCCCGGCACGAAAAGAAAAGTCCTGGCGTCAGCCAGCGGGGTCGGGGCGGTGCGCATCGCGTCTCCTATGCCGTGCCTTCCCGGCAGAGGGCGTCGATGGCGTCCGGGGCGTAGCCCAGCTCTCGCAAGATCGCCTCCGTATGTTCGCCCAGGTCCGGCACGGCTTCCATTTTCGGCGCATACGCGGGATTCCTTCCAGGCGGCAGCAAGGCCGGGATCGGGCCTTGGGGAGTGTCCACCTGGACCCAGCGCCGGCGCGCCTCCAGTTGGGGATGCTGCCAGATGGCCCGCATATCGTTGACGCGCGCATTGGCGATCTGGGCCTCTTCCAGCCGCTGCACGACCTGGCTGGCCGTAAGCGGAGAGAACGCATCCAGAATCAGGCGCCGCAACGCCTCTCGATTGGCCGAGCGGCGCGTGTTGGACGAGAATCGTTCATCGGTGGCCAGTTCGGGCCGTTGCAGCACCGTCTTGCAGAAGGCCTCCCATTCCCGCTCGTTCTGCAGGCCCAGCATGACGGCCACGCCGTCGCCGGCGGAAAACGGACCGTACGGATAAATGGTGGCATGCGACGCGCCTGTCCGCGCCGGCGGCGGAGCGCCATCGAAAGCATAGTAGAGGGGAAAGCCCATCCACTCGACCATGCTTTCGAGCATCGATATATCGATGCTGCTGCCCAGGCCGGTCCTGCCCCGCTGGATGATCGCGGCCATGATGCCCGTGTACGCATACATGCCGGCGGCGATGTCGGCGATGGAACAGCCCGCCTTGACCGGCTCGTCGCCGGTGCCCGTGACCGACAAAAAGCCCGATTCGCTCTGGATCAACAGGTCGTAGGCCTTCTTGTCGCGATAAGGCCCGTCCTCGCCATAGCCGGAAATGTTGCACACGATCAGGCGTGGATGCCTTTCGCGCAAGGCATCGAAAGACAGACCCAGCCGGTCGGCGGCGCCGGGCGCAAGGTTCTGGACCAGCACATCGGCTTTTCCGAGCAACCGGTCCAGTACGTCCGATGCCAGCGGATGCTTGAGGTCCAGCGCCAGGCTTTCCTTGGAGCGGTTGGCCCAGACGAAGTGCGAGGCCATGCCTCGTACCCGGTCGTCGTAGGCGCGGGCGAAATCGCCCGTGCCCGGGCGTTCGATCTTGATTACGCGCGCGCCGAGATCGGCAAGCTGCCGGGTGCAGAACGGCGCCGCGATGGCATGTTCCAGCGTGACTACCGTCACGCCATCCAATGGACGGGACATGGCGCACTCACCTCAGAACGATCGTGGCATGCCAAGCACGTGCTCGGCCACATAGGCATAAATCAGGTTGGTGGAAACCGGCGCCACCTGGTAGAGCCTCGTCTCGCGGAATTTCCGTTCTACGTCGTACTCATTGGCGAAGCCGAAGCCGCCGTGCGTCTGCAGGCAGACATTGGCCGCCTCCCAGCTCGCCTTGGCCGCCAGGTACTTGGCCATATTGGCCTGCGCACCGCAGCTCTGGTGCGCATCGAAGCGCCGCGCCGCCTCGAAACGCATCAGGTTGGCCGCCTCCACCTCGATGAACGCATCGGCGATCGGGAACTGCACGCCCTGGTTCTGACCGATCGGACGGTCGAACACCACCCGTTCACATGCGTATTTCCGGGCCTTTTCTATGAACCAGTAGCCGTCGCCGATGCATTCGGCGGCGATCAGCGTTCGTTCGGCGTTCAAGCCATCCAGGATGTAGCGAAACCCCTTGCCTTCTTCGCCGATCAGGTTCTCTTCCGGTATTTCGAGATTCTCGAAGAACAGTTCGTTGGTCTCGTGATTCACCAGATTGGGAATCGGGCGAACCGTCAGCCCTCGCCCGATGGCCTCATGCAGGTCGACGATGAAGATCGACATTCCCTCCGACTTCTTCCGTACCTGGGCCAATGGCGTGGTGCGCGCGAGCAGGATCATCAGGTCGGAATGCTGAACCCGCGAAATCCATACCTTCTGGCCATTGACCACATAGCGCCCGTCTTTCTTGACGGCGGAGGTCTTGATGCGGGTCGTGTCGGTACCCGTGGTCGGCTCGGTCACGGCCATCGACTGGATACGCAATCTGCCGGCGGCTATGTCGGGCAGGTACTTCTCTTTCTGGGCCGCGCTGCCGTTGCGCAGCAAGGTTCCCATGTTGTACATCTGGCCATGGACGGCGCCCGCGTTGCCGCCGCAACGGTTGATCTCTTCCATGATGACGGTGGCTGCCGTCAATCCCAGGCCGGCGCCGCCGTACTGTTCCGGGATCATTGCGGCAAGCCAGCCGGCGTCGATCAGCGCGTCGACGAATTTTTCGGGATACCCCTTTCTGGCGTCGACTTCGCGGAAGTATTCATCGGGGAACTGCCGGCACAGCTGGCGCACCGCGTCGCGGATTTCCTGATACTGGTCGATTTCGTTGAACATGATGAAGATTTCCTATACGGACTCAGTCCAGCGTCGCCGACGCGTCCATCGCCAAATGCCCTTCTGCCGACCGGGCCCAGAGCCGGACGGTCTTGTCGCTTTCGAGCCGGCCGCACACGCAGAAGGGAGCGTTGTCGAACAATGGGCTCGCGGCACGAAACCCGAAAGAGGAAACGCGCGCCTGCGGCAGTTCGCGGCGCAGCAGGTCCAGCAGCAGCGTGGCGATCAATGGGCCATGCACCACCAATCCAGGGTAGCCCTCGGTCTGGATCGCATAAGGACGGTCATAATGAATGCGGTGCCCGTTGAAGGTCAATGCGGAATAGCGGAACAGCAGCACCGGGTCGGGCAGGACATCGCGCCTCCATGAGCAATTCTCCGGTGCGGCCGCAGGCACGGTGGCGGCCTCTCCGGGCTTCTGCGCCTGGCGATAGACGATGTCCTGCCGCTCGGCGATCGCCAGCCGCCCCTCGGCATGAATCTCGTGGTCGATGTTGACGAACACGAGCGGGCCGGTGCGGCCGGCCTTCATGCTGACGTCGGAAACGCGGGAAATGCGCAGCAGCGGCTGCCCCACGCGCAGCGGCTGGTGGAACCGCAGCCGGCTGCCGGCCCACATGCGCCGCGGCAACGGTACCGGCGGCAGCATGCCGCCTCGCCGGGGATGGCCGTCGGGGCCGATTTCCGACTGGCGGACCACGGGCAGAAAGTACAGCCAGTGCGAGCCTGGCGGCAGCTCGCCAGGCCGGGCCGTGGCCGCATCATCGCTGTCGAGCGTTGCCGCAAGCGCCCTGAGCGGCGCCGGCGTCGCCACGTCCTCAAGCGTTTCGGTACGACCTATCCAGCCGCGAAGATGGTCGATGTCCAACCGCATCCTGTTGCCCCCTGGATGAACAATGCCTGCCTATCTGAACAATGCCTGCCTATCCTCCTGCCTTTGCGTCCCGGAGGGGGATGCATGCGGATCGGCAAGCACATTCTGACCAGTCGCTCGCTATCTGTGAAATACTTGTTCGAGCTAGTCGATATAGGTTTTTGACTTAGCCCATCTTCGGGCGGGGAATATGGAATTCCGGCAGTTTCGCTATTTTGTGGCCGTGGTGGAGGCCGGCAGCCTGCTCAAGGCGTCGGCCAGGCTGCATGTGGCCCAGCCGGCCCTGGGCCAGCAGATCATGGCCCTGGAGCGGGAACTGGGCACCCAGTTGTTCGACCGGTCCAGCCGGGGCATGGCCCTGACCGAATCGGGAAGGCTATTCCTGGCTCATGCCCAGATCGTGCTGGCCGACGCCGAACGCGCCCGCCTGGCGGTACGCGAGTCCGTCGACCTGCCGCGCGGCGACGTCGCCCTGGGCCTGCCTACCACGGTGGCCCTGGTCGCCACCTTGCCGATTCTCCAGGCGTGCCGGGAAAGACTGCCGCACGTCCGGCTGAAGCTGGTGGAGGCTTATAGCGGGTTCCTGCGCGAATGGCTGCTATCGGGCCGGCTCGACATCGCCTTTCTGTATGGCGACATGTCCGAACCTGGGCTGGCCAAGCAGCTGCTTCTCGACGACCGGCTCATGTTCGTGACCCGTGCCGACGGCACGCGCCTACCCAGGCGGCTCTCCCTGCAGGCGCTCGCGCGCTGGCCGTTGGTCCTGCCCGGCGTGGAGCATGGATTGCGCCGCCAGATCGACGCGGCATGCGCGCCGCTCGGGCTGCAATTGAACGTGGTGGCGGAGATCGAGTCGCTGGGAAGCGTAAAGCGCGCCGCCGAAGTCGGCATAGGCAGCACTATCCTGCCCTTGGGGTCCGTAGCCGAAGAGGTCGCAGCCGGAAGCCTGCGCGCGGTACGGATCGACGATCCTGGCATGCTGCGCCGGATGGTATGCGCCACCAATATAGGCCGGCCCCAGACATTGGCCGCGACCGCGGTATTGACGCTGGTGCGCGAGGTCGTGCGCGACATGACGATTTCCGGCGCCTGGCCTGCCCGTTGGCGCGGCACCGCGGAAACGGCGCCGGACCGCCCATAAGGCGACGGTCAGCCGTTTTCGCCCGCGGGCGCGGCGGGTTCATGAGGCCCGCTATCCTGAGGGACGTCGGCCTGAGCCAGCGTCTGCGCCGGCCCCGGCATCACCCGCTCTTCGCTCAGCACGCCGGGCAGGTGCGCGCGCGGCGGCAAGGCGCGACCGCGCGCATGCTTGGGCAGCGCATCGGACGAGGTCCACTGCGGATCCGGTATCTCGGAAAACACCTGGCGCAGCCGTTCGCCCCAGGTGGACGAGATCATGCGGAAATAGGCGTTGTCGTTGTCCAGCATCGCGAACTTGGTCACCCGCAGCGTATCGCGATGGTAGACCAGCAGGTCGAGCGGCAGGCCCACCGACACATTGGACCGCAGCGTCGAATCCATCGAGATCAGCGCGCATTTGGCGACTTCGTCGAGCGGCGTGGAAGGCTCGATCACGCGATCGATGATCGGCTTGCCGTACTTCGCCTCGCCGATCTGGAAATAGGGATTCATGGTCGACGCTTCGATGAAATTGCCCGCCGCGTAGACCTGGAACAGCCGCATCCCCTGCCCGGCGATCTGCCCGCCCAGCAGGAAGCTGCAATTGAATTCGATGTTGAAATCATGGAGGGCGCCCGCATGGACGCGGTGTACCTCGCGTACCGCGTCGCCCACCAGCTGGGCCGCCTCGAACATGGTGCGCACCGTCCACAGCGTGGGCCGGTCGGGCTCGGGCGGGTCGGTCAGGATCTGCACCACCGACTGGGTCAGCGACAGGTTGCCGGCCGTCATCAGCACCAGCACGCGCTCGCCCGGCTGCTCGAACACGGTCATCTTGCGAAAGGTGCTGACGTGGTCGATGCCGGCATTGGTGCGCGTGTCGGACAGGAACACCAGGCCGTCGCTGACGCACATTGCGACACAGTAAGTCATGCTGAAGTTACGTTCGTTGGGGTCAAACGCCTAGTTTAGCCGCTTCACTGGTCGCAGCGACCGCCTACGCTGACGTCCACCGCCATCGATTCGCCGCCGCCGCCCACCCGCATGCCGCGCACCGGCGCGGCGGCGTCGTAGTCGCGGCCGACGGCGATGCGGCAATAGTGTTCGCTGGCGAAGCGGGCATGCAGCGCGTCCACCGACACCCAGCCCGAGTCGCCCAGCCAGACGTCGGCCCAGGCATGGCTGGCGGCCTGCGACACGTCGCCGGCGTCGATGTAGCCGCTGACGTAGCGCGCCGGCAGGCCGAGCGTGCGGCAGCAGGCGATCAGCAGGTGGGCGTAGTCCTGGCACACGCCCTGGCCCAGCGCCAGCGCCTGAGCGGCGGTGCTGCCGACCTCGGTGATGCCGGGCTGGTAGGCCATGCGCTCGCCGATGGCGGCGGCCAGGTCGAGCAGGCGGGCCGGCGTATCGAGCCCGTCGAAACGCGAGGCCAGCGCCCGGATCGCGTCGTCGGGCTCGGTCAGCCGGGTGGCGCAGGTGAAATGTTCCAGCGGGATGCGGCCGGGCCCTTCCAGCAGGCGGCCGTCGCGCAGCGGCGTGGTGTCGACCTCGCCGCGCACGGCGAAGGAAATCTCGGTGGTCGGGCGCATCAGCACCAGGGTGCGCACCGTGTTGCCGTAGGCGTCGATCGAGGCGTCGAGCTTGCCCGGCGCCGAGAAATCCCAGTCCACCACAACCTGGCTGGGCGTCGACACCGGCACCAGCCGCAGCTGCTGGATCGAGTACTGGACCGGACTGTCGTAGCGGTAGGACGTGACGTGGCGGATCGACATGCGCATGGCGGCACTACCTTGTAGTTCAGACGTTCGGAGGCAGCAGGAAAGTCGAGCTGATCTTGTTGCCGAGGATGTATACGCGCAGCAGGAATTCGGTCAGGTATTCGTGCAGGCCTTGCTCGAGGATGGGCAGGATGTCGGCGTACACCAGCTCGGCGCGCAGCTTGCCTGCGTAGCGTTCGCAGTCGCGCGAGTTGCCGTTGCTGAGCATGGCGAGGTTGGTGCAGACGCCGTCGATGGAGGCCAGCAGGGAACGCGGCATCGACGGATTCAGGATCAGAAGCTCGGCCACCCGCGGCGGCGTCAGCACGTCGCGGTACACCTGGCGGTAGACCTCCAGCGCGGACACCGAACTCAGGATCGAGGTCCAGTAGTAGAAATCGTCGAGCTGGCCGCCGTCGACCGCATGGCCGTCGCGCCCGGCGTTGACGAAGCGTACGTCGAGGATGCGCGCGGTGTTGTCGGCGCGCTCCAGGAAGGTGCCGAGCTGGTTGAAGTAGAAGGCCTCGTCCTGCAGCGCGGTGCCGAGCGTGACGCCGCGCGACAGGTGCGAGCGGAACTTGACCCATTCGAACACCTCGCTCGGCTCGGCCTCCAGCCAGCCTTCCGACAGGCGCTTGCTGAAGTCCAGCCAGGTGTGGTTGATGGTCTCCCACGACTCCGTGGTCAGCGCGCCGCGCACCGCGCGCGCGTTCTCGCGGGCGTTGTGCAGGCTCGACAGGATGCTGGAAGGGTTGCCGGGATGGGCCACCATGAAATGCAGCACGTTGGCCGGGGTCAGCGCGTCGTATTCGCGCGCGAAGGCCTCGCCCAGCTCGGAAATGTCGAGCACGGCGCGCTGGCTGCCCAGCGCGCTGTCGTCGGACTGCGGCAACAGCAGCGCCTTCATGGTCACGTCCAGCATGCGGGCGGTGTTTTCGGCGCGCTCCATGTAGCGCGCCATCCAGAACAGGTGGTCGGCGGTGCGGCTGAGCATGTCTATTTCTCGGTGATCCAGGTGTCCTTGGTGCCGCCGCCCTGCGACGAGTTGACCACCAGCGAGCCTTCGCGCAGCGCGACCCGCGTCAGGCCGCCGGCGACCATCGACACGTTCTTGCCCGACAGCACGAAAGGCCGCAGGTCGATGTGGCGCGGCGCGACGCCGGCATCGACGTAGGTGGGGCAGGTCGACAGCGCCAGCGTGGGCTGCGCGATGTAGCCCTGCGGCCGCGCCATCAGGCGCAGGCGGAAGGCCTCGATCTCGGCCCTGGAGGCCGTGGGCCCGACCAGCATGCCGTAGCCGCCGGCGCCGTGCACCTCCTTGACCACCAGCTCCGGCAGGTGGGCCAGCACGTAGGACAGGTCGGCCGGCTTGCGGCACTGCCAGGTCGGCACGTTGTTCAGGATCGGCTCTTCCGACAGGTAGAACGAGATCATGTCGGGCACGAAGGGGTAGATCGACTTGTCGTCGGCCACCCCGGCGCCGATGGCGTTGGCCAGCGTGACGCGGCCGGCGCGGTACACCGTCAGCAGGCCTGGCACGCCCAGCACCGATTCGGAACGGAAGGCCAGCGGGTCGAGGAAGTCGTCGTCGATCCGGCGGTAGATCACGTCCACCCGCTGCGGGCCGCGCGTGGTGCGCATGAACACGCTGTTGTCGTTGACGAACAGGTCCTTGCCCTGCACCAGCTCCACGCCCATCTGCTGGGCCAGGAAGGCGTGCTCGAAATAGGCCGAGTTGTAGATGCCCGGGGTCAGCACCACCACGGTCGGGTCGTCGACGCCGGCCGGGCCGACCGAGCGCAGCGTCTCCAGCAGCAGGTCGGGGTAGTGGGCGACCGGCGCCACCTTGTTCTGCACGAACAGTTCGGGAAACAGCCGCATCATCATCTTGCGGTTTTCCAGCATGTACGACACGCCGGACGGCACGCGCAGATTGTCTTCCAGCACGTAGAAATGGGCGTCGCCGTCGGTGCCGGCGCGCACGATGTCGACCCCGGCGATGTGCGCGTAGATATCGCGCGGCACCGCCACGCCCTGCATCTCGGGCCGGTACTGCACATTGGTGTAGACCTGCTCGGCCGGGATGATGCCGGCGCGCACGATGTGCCGCTCGTGGTAGACGTCGTGCACGAACATGTTCAGCGCCCGCACCCGCTGGGCCAGGCCTGCCTGCAGCAGGCTCCATTCTTCGCCCGGGATGATGCGCGGGATCAGGTCGAAGGGGATCAGGCGCTCGGTGCCGCCGGCGTCGCCGTCGACCGCGAAGGTGATGCCGACCCGCCTGAACACCAGGTCGGCCTCGGCGCGCTTGCGCGCCATGCCCTCCCCGGTCTGGCGGGCCTGCCATGCGCAGAACCGCTCGTAGTGGCGGCGGAACTGCCCATCCTCGTACTGCATTTCGTTATAGGAACGCATGGGGGCCCTTGCATGCTGCACGGTATTCGAAGGTTACAAAGCAAAGGACGTACCTGCCCATGCGCGGGCGCGGCCTGCTCGACCGGCTCCCTGGCCTGCGCCCGCCGCACCAGATCGAGGCGCGCGCCACGCCGGCGGCCGCCCGCAACTGGTGCATCGGCGCAGCCGCCCGCTCCCTGGCTTGCGGTAAGCTCGAACCGTCCATGTTACGCCTGACCATTCCAAGCCGTGCCCCTGCCCGACCCGCCCGCGCGCCATGCCGCGCCCGACGATGCCGAAAAACGCCGGCGCCTGCGCCGCATGCAATGGACCGCCGGCGCGCTGCTCGGCGCGGCGGCCGTGCTCTACGTGGCCGCCACCGCCCTGGCCGGGCACGGCGCCGCCTGGCCCTACGTGGCCGCCTTCGCCGAGGCGGCGATGGTCGGCGCGATCGCCGACTGGTTCGCGGTGACGGCGCTGTTCCGGCATCCGCTGGGGCTGTCCTTCATCCCGCACACCGCCGTCATTCCCCGCAACAAGGACCGCATCGCCGACAATCTCGGCCGCTTCGTGCAGGACGAGTTCTTCGCCCCCGAGCGGATCGCCGGCGTGATCCGCGAGCTCGACCCGGCCGCGCGGCTGGCGGCATGGCTGGCGCAGCCGGCCCACGCGCAGTCGGTGGCGGCGGCGCTGGCGCGCTCGCTCGACTACGCGCTCGGCGCCTTCGACGACGAACGGGTGCGCCGCTTCCTGGACCGCAACGTGGCCGCGCTGGTGCGCCAGATCGACCTCGCCTCGCTGGCCGGCGGCATGCTGGAAGGCCTGACCCGCGACGGCCGGCACCAGGCGCTGCTCGACCAGGTGCTGGCCGCCTTCGACGGCTTCATGCGGCGCCCGGAAATCAAGACCGGGCTGGCGACGCAGATGGCGGCCAAGGTGCCGCTTTACTTCGACCGGCTCAAGGCATCGGTGGCCGGCGGGGTGCTGGAGCGCATCCTCGACGCGCTGAGCGAGATGATCGCCGCCATCGCGGCCGACCCGGCGCATCCGCTGCGCGCCGATTTCGACCGCGCCGTCGAGACTTTCGTGCGGCGGCTGCGGGAAGATCCCGAAATGGCGCGCACCGTGAAAGCCTACCAGGCGCGGCTGGCCCGCAACGACGCGCTGCGCGCCTACGTGCACGAGGTCTGGCGCGACCTGGCCGGCGCGCTGCGGGCCGACCTGGCGCGGCCCGACTCCGCCCTGCGCGCGCGGGTGGCCGGCGTGGTGCAACGGGCCGGCGCCCTGCTGCGCGACGACCCGGCCATGCGCGCCTGGATCAACGGCGAGATCCTGGACCGCGTGCCGGCGGTGCTGGACCGGCTGCGCCCGCGCATCGGCGCGCTGATCGCCGGCAAGATGAAGGAATGGAAAGACCGCGAGGTGGTCGACAAGCTGGAGCTGAACATCGGCCGCGACCTGCAGTACATCCGCATCAACGGCACGCTGGTGGGCGGCCTGGTCGGCCTGGCGATCTACGCCGCCACCGAGCTGATCAGGTACTTTCGCGCTGGATGATCTCGAAGCCGAGGTCGACCCGCTGCGGCGTGTCGTGCCGGCCTTCCAGGCGCTGCAGCAGCAGTTCGGCGGCGCGGCGGCCGATCTCCAGTCGCGGCAGCTTCAGGCAGGTCAGCCGCGGCACCGTGTGCTGCAGGATGTCGAGGTCGTCGAAACCGGCGATCGCGATCCGTTCTGGCACCTTCCAGCCGCGCCGCTGGGCCTCGAACAGGGCGCCGATGGCGAACACGTCGCCGGCGAAGAAAATGGCGTCCACGTCCGGCGCGCGCTCGATCATGTCGAGCATGGCCTGGGCGCCGGCGCCGAAGCCGGACTCCACCGCCGCCACCAGCGCCGGATCGCGCGGCCGGTCGAGCGAGGCCAGCGCCGAGTGATAGCCCTTGAGCCGCTCGCGCGAACGCAGGTTGGTGCGCGGCGACAGGCTGACGAAGCCGATCCGGCGGTAGCCGCGCCCGGCCAGGTGCAGCGTCATGGCGCGCGCGGCATTGGCGTTGGAGTAGCTGACCGCCATGTCGAGCGGATTGCGGGCCAGGTCGCCGGTCTCGATCACCGGCACGCCGGCGCGGCGGATCATCTCGACCGCGCGCGGCGTGTGCTGGGTATTGTGCAGCAGCAGCCCGCACACGCGCTGCGCCAGGAAGGCGCCGATCAGCGCCTCTTCCTCCTGCAGCGAATAGCCGCTGTCGGCCAGCAGCAGATGCAGGCCCGACTGGCGCAGGATGTCGGCCGTGCCCTGCACGGTGTTCGAATACAGCGAATTCTGGATGCTGGGAACGATCTGGCCGACCACGTTGGAGCGGTTCGACGCCAGATTGGCCGCGATGTGGTTCGGCACGTAGCCGATCTTGTGGATGGTGTCGAGCACCAGCCGCCGCGTTTCCTCCGACAGCTTGTCGGGCTGGCGCAGCGCGCGCGACACCGTCATCAGCGACACGCCCGCCGCGTTGGCCACATCCAGCATGCGGACGGCGCTGCCGCCGGCGCGACTCTTGTTTGCGGTCACTTCGATCCCCTCATAGGCCGGCGCCGGTGCGCCGGCCGCTTCCCCTGACCCGGAACCGGGCGATTGTATTCCATGACCGCGCCTGCCGCCTTCCCCCGGCCGGCAGGGGGAAAAGGGTCAGGCTTCGACGAACACCACGCCGTCTTCGATCTTGACCGGGTACACGGGCACGTCTTCGCGCGCGGGCGGGCCCAGCACCTTGCCGGTGCGGATGTCGAAGCAGGACTGGTGCATCGGGCATTCGATGACGCCGTCTTCCAGGAAACCCTCCGACAGCCGGACGTCGCGCTGGTGCGGGCACATATCGCCGATCGCGTGGACCTCGTCGCCCAGCAGGTACAGCGCGATCTCGGCTTCGCCGGCGCGCAGCGTGCGGGGCTCGCCCTCCAGGAACTGGGCCAAGGGGGCGACGCGATGCCATTCAGTCATTCGATTCTCCGGAAAGGCTCGGGGCTCAAAGCCCCATTTTCTCGCGATAATAGCTGTAGAAGCCGCGGATCAGCGTCTCGGTCACCATGGTTTCCTGGGGCGAAACGTCGCGGCCGCCCATCTCCACCACCTGCACCGAATCCGGCGCCGCGTTGACCGAAGGCTGCATCATCGCCAGCACCTCGCTGTCGTCGATCGCCACGTAGCCGGCCGGGCCCATCAGGTTGGCCTGCTTGATGCGGCGGTTTTCCATCGCTTCGTCGTCGTCGGCGAAGCCGTAGTGGGTCCACGACAGCTCAGTCTGGGTGGGCGACTTCGGGATGATGTGCCGCAGCGCCAGCGAATTGCCGTGCTGCTGGAAGAACACCGACGGCAGCACCGAGAAGTTGATCATCGAGCTGTCGCCGAATTCGTCCACCGGCTTGACCAGCTCCATGTCTTCGAGCCGGAAATCGCTTTTCAGCGAGGCCAGCTCCTTGGTGACTTCGTTCTGCGTATTGGCGGTGGCGGCCGAGTAGGTCGAGGCCATGATCGCGTGGCGGCCGCCGATGGTCGGCACCGCCTTGAACGCGGTGTCGGTGCGCAGCAGGCCGAAGGTCACGAAGAAGCTGTGCAGCAGCGTGGCGTGGTAGGGGTCGCGGCTGTTTTCCAGGTACAGCTTCCAGTTGCAGGGCAGCAGCTGGCGGTTGTAGCCCAGCAGCTTGAGCGGGCGGCCGCCGCCGGCCGCGCGGTCGACCAGCGCGCCGATCTCGGGGCCGAGGTAGTCGTCCAGCGGCGGCGTTTCGTCGCTGTAGGTGGCCCACACCAGGCCGCCGCGCAGCGCCACGCGCAGGCGGCGCAGGCTGTGCTCGGCCTTCTTGAAGTCGCGCGGCATGCCGCCCTTGCCCATGGCGCCGCGGAAGAACGGCAGCCCCAGCAGGTTGCCCTGCAGGTCGTAGTTCCAGTGGTGGTAGGGACAGGTGAAATCCTTCACCACGCCCTTGTTCTCCCAGACCAGCATGGCGCCGCGGTGCGCGCAGCGGTTCTCCAGCACCTGGATCTCGCCGTTCTCGTCGCGCACCATCACCACCTGGCGGGTGCCGATCCAGCTGCGCTTGTACGCGCCGGGCTGGGCGATCTCGCATTCCAGGCCCACGAAATTCCAGGTGGGACCGGTGTGGAAGACTTCCATTTCGCGCTCGAACAGCGCCGGGTCGGAGTAGATCCAGGCGGGGATGCGGGCGTCGCGCTGCTGCTCGGGCCAGCTGCGGACGGCGGAAGCTTCGAGGATAGAGGTCGAATTCATGGCGGTCCTTCCTTCAAACCGGATAAACGAGCGAGGTGCGGATGCGGTAGTTGTCGTACACGCAGACCCGCTCGCGGAACTTCAGCGCGCCGCCCTGCCGCACGATGCGGTCGAGGTAGCGGCCGACCAGCAGCAGCTGCGATTCGCGGTCGGACTGGCTTTCGAACAGCGCGAAGTTGCCCTGGGAGACGATCTCGCTGCCGGCCTCGAGCAGGCGCACGCCGCCGACGATGTGGCGCACCACGCGCTGCTCGAACACGGCCGTGACGCCCAGCGCGGCGATGCGGTCGTGGATCATGGCGATGCCGCGGCACGCGACCGTCGAGATCGGGAGGCCTTCCTTGAAGTTCTCCAGCGACACGATGCGGTAGTGGCAATCGTCGGTGAAGAAGGTCGCCCAGCGGGGCAGGTCGAAATCGTCGAGGGCGGCGGCGTAGTCGTCGTACAGGTCGCGCAGTTCCGCACGCAGTGCGGAGGCGCTTGCAGTGTCAGTCGTCATGATGTTGCAGAAACTCCAAACCAGGTGTCGTCAAAATCCATCACCTCCCAACCAACCCCGGATGCCGCGGATCCGGCTTCGCCGGTCCGCAGGCATCGCCCTTGAGGGGCGGCCATAGGCCGCCAGGGTGGACCTTCCCATCCGGTCCGCCGGCGTCGCCCCTTGAGGGGCGCGCGAAGCGCCTAGGGTGGGCCTAATTCAATTCGAGCTTGGCGTCGGCGATCACCTTCTTCCAGCGATCGTTCTCGCTCTTGATGTAGGCGCCGAAGTTCTCGACCGTATCGGGGTGGATCGCGGCGCCGAGGTCGACCAGCTTCTTGCGCACTTCGGGCATGGCCAGCGCGTCGTTGGCGGCCTTGTGCAGCTTGGCCACGATGGCCGGCGGCGTGCCGGTGGGCGCGACGATGCCGAGCCAGCCGCTGACCGCGTAGCCGGGCACGCCGGCCTCGGCCACGGTCGGGATGCTGGGTTCGGACTCCAGGCGCTCCTCGCCGCTGACGGCCAGCGCGCGCACCTTGCCGGCGCGGATCTGCGGCAGCGTGACCAGCGGATCGCTGAAGGCCATTTCGATGTGGCCGCCCATCAGGTCGTTCAGCGCCAGCGCGGCGCCCTTGTACGGCGCGTGCACGATGTCGATGCCGGCCATCTGGCCGAACACCAGCGAGGCCATGTGGGGCGAACCGCCCACGCCGGGCGAGCCGTAGTGCAGGTCGCCGGGATGCTTCTTGGCGTAGTCGATCAGTTCCTTGACGGAGTGGATCGGCAGCTGCGGGTTGACCACCAGGATGTTCGAGAACGACACCAGGCGCGCCACCGGCGTGAAGTCGCGCAGCGGGTTGAAGCGCACGTCTTTGTAGATCAGCGGGTTGATCGCCATCACGCCGATGGTGCCCATCATGATGGTATAGCCGTCGGGATCGCTGCGGGCGACGTGTTCGGCGGCGATATTGCCGTTGGCGCCGGCCTTGGGCTCGACCACCACGGGCTGGCCCAGGCTCTGCTGCATCTTGTCGGCCACGATGCGGGCCACGATGTCGGAGGCGCCGCCGGCGGCGGTGGCCACGATGAAGTGGATGGGCTTGGTGGGGTAGTCGGTATCGGCGGCGTGCGCGCCGAACGAGGCGGCCAGCATCAGGCTCGCGGCGAGGGTGGTCATGCGCTTGATCATGCGGGTCTCCTTGTGCGCCAATGATAGCGCTAACTTTTTTAGAACAAGTCTATTCAGATAGCCAACAGGTGTCAAGTAGGAGTCAAACTCCCGATACCTGTCAAATCCGGTATAACCCCCGCCCGGCCGCAGGCATGCCGGCAGCCGCGCGGAGGCGCATCATACCCCCAACAGCCCGTGCAGCGTCTCCATCCGCGATTCGAGCTGCGAGGCGGGGAAGGTATCGGCGATATTGCCGTGCTCCATCACGTAGAAACGGTCGGCCAGCGGCGCCGCGAAGCGGAAGTTCTGCTCGACCAGCAGGATCGTGTAGCCCTTGGATTTCAGCAGCACGATCAGCCGCCCCAGCGCCTGCACGATCACCGGCGCCAGGCCTTCGGAAATCTCGTCCAGCAGCAGCAGCCGCGAGCCGGCGCGCAGGATGCGGGCGATCGCCAGCATCTGCTGCTCGCCGCCCGACAGCCGCGTGCCCTGGCTGTGGCGGCGCTCGGCCAGGTTGGGGAACAGCTGGTAGATCTCCTCCACCGACATGCCGTCGCTCGAGACGTCGGGCGGCAGCAGCAGGTTTTCCTCGGCCGACAGCGACGAGAAGATGCCGCGCTCTTCCGGGCAGTAGCCCACTCCCAGGTGGGCGATGCGGTGGGTCGGCATGCCGACCGTCTCCACGCCGTTGATCCGGACCGAACCCTTGCGCGTGGTCAGGCCCATGATGGCGCGCATCGTGGTCGTGCGGCCCGAACCGTTGCGGCCCAGCAGGGTCACGACCTCGCCCTGCCCGACCGTGACGTCGATGCCGTGCAGGATGTGCGATTCGCCGTACCAGGCCTGCAGGCCGGAGATTTCGAGTGCGGGGCGGGTCATGCGGGGTGTCCTTCCGCGGGATCGGCGCTGCCCATGTAGGCCTCCATCACTTGCGGATTGTTCGAAACGTCGCGATAGCTGCCTTCGGCCAGGATCGAACCGCGCTGCAGCACGGTGATGCGGTCGCTGATGCCGGCCACCATCTTCATGTTGTGCTCGACCATCAGCACCGTGCGGCCCTTGGCCACGCGCCGGATCAGGTCCGTCACGCGGTCGACGTCTTCATGGCCCATGCCGGCCGTGGGCTCGTCGAGCAGCATCAGCTCCGGGTCCATCGCCAGCGTGGTGGCCAGCTCCAGCGCGCGCTTGCGGCCGTAGGAAAGATCGACCGCCGGCGTGCCGGCGAAATCGGCCAGGCCGACGTCGTCCAGCAGCTGCATGGCGCGCGCGTCCAGGTGCGACAGCACTTTTTCGCTGCGCCAGAAATCGAAAGAATTGCCGCGCTTGCGCTGCAGCGCCACGCGCACGTTGCGCAGCGCCGTCAGGTGCGGGAACACGGCAGAGATCTGGAACGAGCGGATCACGCCCTGGCGCGCGATCTGCGCCGGCCGCGCCGCGGTGATGTCGCGGCCGTTGAAGACGATGCGGCCGGCGCTGGGCGCCAGGAACTTCGTCAGCAGGTTGAAGCAGGTCGTCTTGCCGGCGCCGTTGGGGCCGATCAGCGCGTGGATGTGCCCGCGCTGTACGTTCAGGTTGACGTCGTTGACGGCCACGAAGCCCTTGAACTGGCGGGTCAGGCCCTTGGTCTGCAGGATGTAGTCAGTCATGGCGGGCCTCCAGCGCCGGGCGCGCGCGCTGCCGCCACGCCAGCCATTCGCCGATCACGCCGCGGCGGAACGCCAGCACGCAGATCATGAACACCAGGCCGATCACCAGCATCACCGACACGCCGATCGAGTGGAACCACTGCACGCCGGTCAGGCCGGCCATGTAGTCGCCGAAGTCGCCCAGCCGGTCTTCCAGGATGACGACGATCAGCGCGCCCAGTACCGGGCCCACGAAGGTGCCCATGCCGCCCATCAGCACCATCAGGATCACCAGGCCCGACATCGCCCAGTGCGCGTCGGTGAGCGTGGCAAAGCCCAGCACCAGCGTCTTGGTGGCGCCGGCCAGGCCCGACAGCGCGGCCGACAGCACGAAGGCCAGCAGCTTGTAGCGGTTGACCTCGTAGCCCAGCGACAGCGCGCGCGATTCGTTCTCGCGGATGGCGCCCAGCACCTGGCCGAACGGCGAATGGATGATGCGCACGATCAGCGCGAAGCCGGCCGCGGTAACGGCCAGCACCACGTAGTAGAGCGCCAGGTCGTTGCCCAGGTCCAGGCCCAGCAGCGTGCCGCGCGGCACGCCCTGCAGCCCGTCCTCGCCGCCGGTGAACGGCGCCTGCAGGTACACGAAGTACAGCATCTGCGCCATGGCCAGCGTGATCATCGAGAAATACACCCCCTGGCGGCGGATGGCCAGCGCGCCGATCACCCAGCCGCCGGCCGCCCCGGCCAGCGCGCCGAAGGCCAGGCCGGCCAGCGGCGGCCAGCCCAGGCTGGCCAGGGCGTAGCCGGCCAGGTAGGCGGCGCCGCCGAAGAAGGTGGCATGGCCGAACGACACCAGGCCGGTGAAACCGATCAGCAGATTGAAGGCGCAGGCGAACAGCGCGAAACACAGCACCTTCATGATGAACAGCGGGTAGAAAGCAAAGGGCGCCGCCAGCAGTGCGAGCAGCAGCAACCCGTAGCCGAAAGCAACTTTCTTGTCGTGCATGGGGAGGTCGCCTATTTTTCCTTGCCGAACAGCCCGGCGGGACGCAGCAGCAGCACGATCGCCATGATGACGAACACCACGGTGGACGACGCCTGCGGATAGAACACGCCGGTCAGCGATTCCACCACGCCCAGGACCAGGCCGGTGACGATGGAGCCGAGAATGGAGCTGAGGCCCCCGATCACCACCACCGCGAACACGACCACGATGAGATTGGAGCCCATGACCGGCGTGACCTGGAAGATCGGCGCGGCCAGCACGCCGGCCAGCGCCGCCAGCGCCACGCCGAAGCCGTAGGTCAGCATGACCATCAGCGGCACGTTGATGCCGAAGGCCTCGGTCAGCTTGGGGTTTTCCGTTCCGGCGCGCAGCCGCGCGCCGATCCGGGTCCGCTCGATCAGGAACCAGGTGCCGAAACACACCACCGCCGACACCAGCACCACCCAGGCGCGGTAATTGGGCAGGACCATGAAGCCGAGATCAGTGGCGCCCGACAGCGCCTCGGGGGCCGAATACGACTTGCCCGAGACGCCGTAGAACGAGCGCATGATCCCTTCCAGGAAATGCGACAGCCCGATCATGAACAACAGGCCATACGTGTGGTCGAGCCGGTACAGCCGCCGCAGCATGGTCCGCTCGATCACGATGCCGATGGCGCCGACGACGAGCGGGGCGATCAGCAGCATCGGCCAGTAGCCGATGCCGAAATAGGCCAGCCCCATCCAGGTCGCGAAAGCGCCCAGCATGTAAAGGGCGCCGTGCGACAGGTTGATGACGTTGAGCAGGCCGAAAATGATCGCCAGGCCGAGCGACAGCAGGGCGTAGAACGACCCGTTGACCAGGCCCAGCAGCAGTTGCGCCAGCAGGGCCGGGAGTGGGATGCCGAATATATCCATGGAAAATCCGCAATACGTGCGCGCTCAGCTCACTTCCACAGCGCGCATTTCGTTTCGGCCTTGGTCGTGTAGGCCTCGTCGCCGGGGATCGTCTTGATGGTCTTGTAGTAATCCCACGGGTACTTCGATTCGGCCGGCGTCTTGACCTGGCGCAGATACATGTCGTAGACCATGCGGCCGTCGGGGCGGATCACGCCGTGCTTGGTGAACATGTCGCTGATCGTGGTCGACTTCAGCGTGGCCATGACCTTGTCGCCGTCGTCGGTGCCGGCGGCCTTGACCGCCTTCAGGTAGGTCAGCACCGAGGAGTAGTCGCCGGCCTGCATGGCGGTCGGCATCTTCTTCATCTTCTCGAAATAGCGCTTGGCCCAGGCGCGCGATTCGTCGCTCTGGTCCCAGTACCAGCCGTCGGTCAGGTACATGCCCTGCGTGAGCTGCAGGCCGAGCGCGTTGATCTCGGTGATGTGGGTCAGCACGGCTGCCAGCTTCATGGTCTTGTTGATGCCGAACTCGTTGGCCGCCTTGACCGCGTTGATCAGGTCGTCGCCGCTGGTGGCCAGGCCCAGGATCTGCGCCTTGGAAGCCTGCGCCTGCAGCAGCAGGGTCGAGAAATTGGGCGAGGTGCCCACCGGGTGCTTGACCGAGCCCAGCACCTTGCCGCCCTTGGCCTTGATCACGCGGGTGGCTTCGTCTTCCAGCGAGGTGCCGAAGGCGTAGTCGGCGGTCAGGAAATACCAGCTCTTGCCGCCCTGGTCGACGATGGCGCCGGCGGTGCCGCGCGCCACCGACACCGTGTCGTAGGCGTAGTGCACGGTATAGGGCGTGCACTCTTCGTTGGTCAGGCGCGCGGTGGCGGCGGTGACGGCGAAGAAGGGCTTCTTCTTGTCGGCCGACAGCTTGGCCAGCGCCAGGCCGACGCCGGAGTTGGCGCCGCCCACCAGCATGTCGAGGCCGTCGCGGTCGAACCACTCGCGCGCCTTGCTGGCGGCGATGTCGACCTTGTTCAGGTGGTCGGCGTAGAGGAATTCGATCTTCTTGCCGTTGACGGTGCCGCCGAAGTCTTCGATGGCCATCTTGATGGCCTCGACGCCGCCTTGGCCGTCATTGTCGGAATAGGTGCTGGAAATGTCGGTCAGGAAACCGATCTTGACGGTGTCGCCGGATACCTGGGCGCTGGCGGGCGCCGACAGGCCGGCAACCAGGGCGGCGCCGGCAGCCAGCATCAGGGCGTGGGGGGTCTTTCGCATCGTCTCCTCCTGGAACACGGATTTGCGTCAAAGGTTGGTGTGTTGGCGCCGCGTTCCGGCGCGATTCGGTCCGCTCGCGCAGGCCGGCCGGAATGCCGCATGGAAACCGCCCCGGCTCAGCCGGCGCGGCAGAGTCTGCCGCCGTCCACGACCAGCAGCTGGCCGGTGACGTAGCTGGACATGGACGAGCACAGGTATAGCACCGCCCCGGTTACATCTTCGGGCGCGCCCACCCGTCCCAGCGGCAGGCCGTTGGCGGCGGCCTGCAGGCTTTCCGGCGTGCTGAGCGTGGCGCGGTTGAAATCGGTCAGGATGGTGCCCGGCGCGACGCCGTTGACCCGGATGCCGAACGGCGCGAGTTCCACGGCGGCCGAAACGGTCATCTGCCGGATGCCGCCCTTGGTCACGTCGTAGGCCAGCTCGGGCACGCGCGAGGCGACGAAGGCCGAGGTCGACGAAAACGTGACGATGACGCCCTTGCGGCGCGGCACCATGGCCCGCGCGGCTTCCTGCACCGAGAAGAAAGTGCCCTTGAGGTTGACGCGCACCAGCGCATCCCAGTCTTCTTCCTCGTGGTCGAGGAAAGGCTTGACCTTCAGGATGGCGGCCGCGCAGACGGCGATGTCGAGCGGCGCCTCCAGGGAACGGAAGAAGGCGCGCACCTGGCCGACGTCGGAAACGTCGAGCCGGACACCGCGGGCCTGGCCGCCGGCGGTCGCGATGGCGCCCGCCACGGCATCGGCGTTGCCGCCGTCGATGTCGGCCACGGTAACGTGGGCGCCGCGGGCGCCGAGCGCCAGGGCCACGTCGCGGCCCATGCCGCGGCCGCCGCCCGTCACGACGGCGTGCTGCCCATCGAAACGTAAGTCTTCCACACTCGCTCCACGAATCGTGTTTTGGTTGAGTCGGCGCTGCATTTCCCAGGTAGCGCTAACAGTATTGACAGTGACAGGCTGTGTCAACCTGTCACCACTTATACCTAGGGTTTCTGCTCGTGCGACGACCACTGCTGGATGAACTGCACCATCGAGGTCATGTCTTTCGCGGCGCCGTCCTGCCGGTAGGCC